>USAX01000135.1 GCA_900552705.1 uncultured Collinsella sp.
CCATGTGGTAGTCGGTGTCCTTGAAGTCCTCGGCCATGGCGGCGCAGCGCTCGTCCTGGGCGTCCTTGGCCTTGATGAGGTACGGGGCGATGTTGCCGAACTCCTCCATGAAGGTGTCGTACTTGGGAAAGGCGCCGGCGTTCTTGAGGAAGCGGGCGACCAGCGTGATCTGGTAGGTGTAGATGGCCTCGCACAGGACGTCGTCCTCGGCGAAGCTGAAGAACTTGTAGTCGGCGTACTCGGTGGCCGGGGTATTGTCGTTGGAGACGTACATCAGCGTGCGGGCGCCCTGCTCCTGGCAGAACTTGGCAGCCTCAATGATCTCGGGGGTGGTGCCGGTACGGGTGGAGAAGACGCAGACAGAATCCTTGTTGAAGGTCTTGGGCGGGCAGGCGAGGAACTCTGCGGCGATCTCGCAGTGGACATCGACGTCGGCCGTGGTGGTCTCGACCCAATACTTCATCGGGAGCGTGTGGGCCCAGGTGCCGCCGCAGCCGATGAAGAAGATGTTGGAATAACCCTGCTCGCAGACCTCGTCCACGGCAGCCTCAATCTGAGGACGGAGAGCGAGGGCATCGCTCACAACCTTCTCGTAACGAGGCTCATCGAAATTGAACATCCCTTACTCCTAACTCACTTGGATGAACCCTTCATTCATCCCATGACGTTATAATACTTTATATAACTAACTATGCAAGAACTATTTCAGATTTTTTTGATTTTTCTTTAATCAAAACCACCCCTAAAAGGGGTGGTTTGCTCTTAGGGTATAACCCTTGGATTTCCGGCACGCGTCTAAAGGCGCCGGCCCTCACGGGGTTCGGGCCGCACTGCAGGTTGACCCGTGACGGACCGGTCAAACCGGCGCTATTTGCGCCCCGGCCCCCTATCGAAGGGGTCCTCGTACTCCTTGACGCTCAGCCGGTCGAGCGCGATGTCGGCCTTCTCCTGCTCCCGGATGTACTTCGCGATCGTGGCCTCGTTCAGGCCGACGGTGGACACGCAGTGGCCCTCGGCCCAGAACTTCCTGTTGCCGAACTTGTACTTCATGTTCGCGTGCCTGTCGAATACCATCAGCGAGCTCTTCCCCTTCAGGTAGCCCATCACGCTGGACACGCTGTACTTCGGCGGTATCGCCAGCAGCATGTGGACGTGGTCGGGCATCAGGTGCCCCTCGATGACCTCTATCCCCTTGTACTGGCAGAGCTTCCTGAAGATCTCCCCAAGGTCGGACCTTATTTGGTTGTAGATGACTTTGCGCCTATACTTCGGCGTGAACACGACGTGGTACTTGCACGTCCACTTCGTGTGCGACAGGCTGTAGGCCTTCTGGGCCATACGCCACCACCGCCCTCTCGACTCGGATTCCTTGCGGCCTGAACAATCGCAAGTGTCCGGCGAGGGGGCGGCTTTGTAAAGCCGTTTGGCCCCACCCGCATAGCGGGTGGTTTCTGATGCGGCGCGCTGCGCGCCCCGCACAGGCTAAAGCCTTTAATAAAAAGCCCGCCGATCAAATGATCGACGGGCATAGGCATAGAGCATTGGTTCAATAAATGCCGAGCATCAACGTGTTTCCGGCTAGAAAACGTCCTTGGCAAACACCTTAGCGTCATTGGGGACCTGACGGATTTCGATGGCCACGCCATCGCCCAGGAGCTCTTGGATATGCTCGGCATCTTTCTCGGTCGCAAAGATCGCAGGGGTCGGATGAAGCGTGGTCTCAGGGGTCTTTCGAGTTCCGCCCAGATTGATCTCTTTGATGTCTTTGCAACCCTTAGCGAGACGATAGACATCTTCAATCGTCTCAGTGATGATAAACAGCGAATACTTGTCGGTAACGCCGCTGTTGAGCGCCTCGATAGCAGCGTCAACATCCTTGATGACGAGTTTAACGCCGTTGGGGCGGGCGAGCCTCAAGGCCGCCTTCCTCATGTCGTCTTTTGCCACAGCATCGCTGGCAAGCAAGATGCAATCTACATCCAAAGCGTGAGTCCAGGACATGGCAACTTGGCCGTGAATCAGTCGGTAATCAACTCTCGTAAGCTTAATCATCGTTATCATCTCCGCACGTGATAAAGGGAATGACAGGTGTGGCCCCTAGCAAGGGCTCGAACCAGAACTAACTAGAACTCTTCTTCCTCGGCGCCGGCAAGCATGTCCGCCGCCTCGCAAAGCTGAATAAACGAACGCGATCCCTCGACCGCGGCTTTGGCCTTGTCCGCATCCAGGGAGTCCAGCTGTGTAACCATTTCCACCAGCAGCGGCAAGTTCATTCCAGCGATTAACGTAAACGATCCGTCGGTCTGCCTCTGAATGAATTCGTTGTTTACAGAGCCGCCAAAGATGTCAGTCACGACAAACCAAGAGTCGGCAGGGTCCCTCGTCTCCATCCATGCATCAATCAACGCCGCGACGTCCCTTGAATCGTCATCGACATAGGCGCACAGGCACTCGATTCGGTCGTTGGTGCCCATCAGAATCTCCAGAGAGCTTTTCATGCCTTGGGCGAGATAACCATGACTCGCTAGCAATATCTTATTCATAGTTCTCCAATACCAATAGGACGTACTATATTGTCATAACAAAGTATATTAGCAATCTACCCTACGTGGTGTGTCTATTTTCCAAATCCGCGAACGGTAACAATTGGTCGGTAAATCGACCAATCTATCTTTAATTTACAAATAGAACTTCAGTCGCTCGGTGCAGTACACCTGACGGGAGATGAAAAGCGGCTCGCCACTTGGAGCATAACGTCTATCGACAAACAGAAGCAGCGAAGAGTCCAGCTCCACGTTAAGGTATGCCGCCTCGAGCTCGCTCGCATAGCAGACCCCGAGCGTACGCGTGTTGGGACCCATCTTGATCCCCTGGCGATCGAGTACCGCCATCAGTGAATCATCGAGGGACTCATGCTCCAAAAAAGAAAGCGCAGCGGAATAGCTATTGGTTTCCAGCATCGTGGGCTTGCCATCCACAAGGCGCAGACGACGGCTACGCAATACCTTTTGGGTATCGTCTACGCCCAGGAACTTCGCGTCTCGCAGACTTGGGAAGTCCCAGCCCATTTCGAGAACCCTGGTAGACGCCTGTTTGCCCGCAAGCTGGCACGAATGGGTAAAGCTCTCACGGTCGTCCGCGGCATACATCTGCGTGTCCGACGAAACGAACGTGCCCTTGCCGCGGGCCCTCTCAACAAGCCCAGCATCTTCCATTTCTTTAATTGCGGAGCGAACCGTTATTCGGCTCACACCAAATTGCTCGATAAGCTCCGCCTCGGTCGGAAGCTTATCTCCCGGGCGGTACGTGCCGTTGGCGATTGAATCAGAAAGCGCACGAACAATCTGTTTGTACAGGGGGATAACGCTATTTGCCTCAACCATATCAACCATACCTTTACAAGAAATCAGCAGCCTATAGATAAATGACTTATATTGTATTAGAACTTTTTAGCACTCCACGCCATTTCCTATAATGTTTTAGCAAACGAGGGGTTATTTTGCGTAAGCGGTGTAGAGTCCATCCATTTCCGCATACAGCTTCAATCTGATGGCGGTATATGCATCCGATAAGCCGATTGATTTTTATCTTCTACCTGTCTCACATTCATCCCTCGTCGTAGAGATGCATGTGAGGTGAGAGATACGTACTTGACGCGCGAGCGTGGATATTTGGACGGTTTTTGGGCTTTTGGCGGCCGATTTCGTCCGAAAATCCACGCTCATCCGGCAGATTGGTCGAGGGCCCCATATGGGTATACTCTCGAGGATTCGACTCGATTCGCCCCCGCTGGGGCGTCAAAGGAGGCTGCATATGCCCACCACCTCAACTGACCCGCGTGCCGCTGCCGCCGCGCTGCTGGTGCCCGGAACCACCTGCCACGGCTTTGCCGTCGAGCGCTGTGAGACCGTGCCCGAGCTCGACTCGGACGCTTACGTACTGCGCCATACCACCTCGGGCGCGCGCCTGCTGTACCTAGCGTGCGACGACGAAAACAAGGCCTTTGCCATTGGCTTTAAGACGCCGCCGGCCGATTCCACCGGCGTGTTCCATATTCTTGAGCACTCGGTACTGTGCGGATCGGCCAAGTTCCCCGTCAAGGAGCCGTTTGTCGACCTGATCAAGAGCTCAATGCAGACGTTCCTCAACGCCATGACCTACCCCGACAAGACCATCTACCCGGTCGCCACCACCAACGAGCAAGACCTGTACAACCTGATGGACGTGTACCTGGACGCGGTGTTCAACCCGGCCATCTATACCAAGCCCACCATTTTTGAGCAGGAGGGCTGGCACTACGAGCTGGACCTGCCGGAGGGCGCTGGCGGCGACGGCAGCGCCGCCAGCCTGCGCGAGGGAACGCTGCGCTATAACGGCGTGGTGTTCAACGAGATGAAGGGCGCGCTGTCCGACCCCATGAGCGTGCTGGACGACGCCGTCAACGCCGCGCTCTATCCCGACACCGCCTATGCGCACGAGAGCGGCGGCGACCCACGCGCGATTCCCGCGCTCACCTACGAGCAGTTCCTGGATACGCACGCGCGCCATTACAACCCCTCCAACTCCTACATCACGCTCTACGGCGACCTGGACGTGGACCGCGCGCTGGCCTTTTTGGACGAGCGTTATCTGTCGCAGTCGAGCGCCGCGAGCCGCCGCATGGACGCAGCCGTTGCCGCTGGCGAGGACCCGTCCGCGCTTGCGCCCAATCCGCTGAGCGTACAGGCACCCGTGACCTGCGAGTACAAGCGCGTCGAGATGGCCACCACGCCCGAGAACGCCCTGGTGGGCCTGGGCCTAGTACTGGGCAGTGCACTCGACCGCAAGCGCACGATCGCGGCGGACATTCTGTTCGAGGCGCTGCTTGGCTCCAACGAGGCGCCTGTTAAGAAGGCCATTCTGGCCGCCGGCCTGGGCGGCAACGTGGTGAGCTACACCGCGGCCGAGAGCCTGCAGCCCTACGAGCTCATCATGCTGCAAAACGCGCAGCCCGGCGTGGCGCGCGAGCTGCGCCGCGTGTTCCAGGACGCCTGCCGCGACCTGTGCGAGCACGGCGTTCCGCGCGAGCGCCTGG
>USAX01000136.1 GCA_900552705.1 uncultured Collinsella sp.
ACATCGTCGAGCAGGCTGGCGAGCGCGGGGTTGGCCCCATGGATCCAGCGGCGGAAGGTGATGCCGTTGGTCTTGTTGGAGAACTTCTCGGGATAGATCTCGTAGAACGGATGAAGCTCGGTGTCCTCCAGGATCTTGGTGTGGAGGGCGGCTACGCCGTTGATGGAGAAGCCAAAGTGGATGTCCATGTGGGCCATGTGGACGGTGTCGTATTCGTCGATGATGGCGACGCGCGGGTCATCGTGCTTGGCCTTCGCGATCTCATCGAGCTTGACGATAATGTCGGCGATGGCAGGGGAGACCTTCTGCAGGCTGACGAGCGGCCACTTCTCGAGCGCCTCGGCAAGAATCGTGTGGTTAGTGTAGGCGACCATGGAGCGTACGATGGTCACGGCCTCATCAAACTCGATGCCATGCTCGGTGGTGAGCAAGCGAACGAGCTCGGGGATGACCATGGTGGGGTGCGTGTCGTTAATTTGGACCACGGCGTAGTCGGCCAGATCGTGCAGGTTACTGCCGCGCTCGATGGCCTCGTCGATCAGGAGCTGGGCGGCGTTGCTCACCATGAAGTATTCCTGGTAGATGCGAAGCAGGCGGCCCTGCTCGTCGGAATCGTCGGGGTAGAGGAACAAGGTGAGGTTCTTGGCGATCTCGGTCTTGTCGAAGTCGATGGAGCTGCCGGGGACCAGGCCGTCGTCGACGCTCGCCAGGTCGAACAAGCGCAGACGGTTCTTGGTGGGCTGGCCGTAACCGGGCACGTCGATGTTGACGAGCTTGGAGGTAACGGCAAAATCGCCGAACTCGACGGTGTAGGAGCGGTCATCGTCGACTAGGATGTCCTGTTCACCGAGCCACTCGTCGGGGACGGCCTTCTGCTGGTTGTCGACAAAGCGCTGACGGAACAGACCGTAGTGATAGTTGAGGCCCACGCCATCGCCGGTCAAGCCCAGCGTGGCGATGGAATCCAGGAAGCACGCGGCCAGGCGGCCCAGGCCGCCGTTGCCGAGCGACGGCTCGACCTCGAACTCCTCGATCTTGTTGAGGTCGTGGCCTGCGGCGGTGAGCTGGTCCTTAACCTCGTCGTAGATGCCGAGGTCGATCATGTTGTTGATGAGCAGCTTGCCGATCAAAAATTCGGCGGAAATGTAATAGAGCTTTTTCTTGCCGTTGTTGAGCGGGCAGGCGGCAGAGCGCTCCTGCACGAGCTTGACCAGCAGTTTGTAAATGCGGCGGTCATCGAGTTGCTCGAGCGAAGTTCCAAAGGACTGCTCGGCAAGATCCGCGAGATTGATGCGGGGCATGTTTCCTCCTGTGGTGAGTTGACTACATGTCAGAAATTCAAAAGAATCCCGCGCGAGGGGATTGGGGTGGCCTCGCGCGGGAAAAGCAAGCGCGTCCGCACGGTGGGGAGGGGTCGGGCGCGGTAGCTCCTATTGAGGAAGCTCGATTTCGGCTTCCGACGGGATGCGGAAGTAGGTCTCGGTCCAGTCGGTGAGTTTGTGCTCGAGCTCGCGGGTGATGGCGCCGTCGAGCATGCGCCAGGTCCAGTTGCCGCCCAGGGTGGCAGGGGTGTTGATGCGCGCCTCGTTGCCCAGATTGAGCAGGTCCTGCATGGTGTAGATGCAGGTATCGCTCACGCTGGCGGCGATGGTGCGGTTGAGTGCATCGGCCATGGGCTCGCCCGCCTGCTGGTGGGTATACAGGGCCGCCTGCTCGCTCTGACGCGGGGTGGCCGTTCCCTCATACCAACCGCGTGCCGTTTCGTTGTCATGTGTTCCGACGTAGGCGACGGTGTTGGCAATGTAGTTGTGCGGGAGGTAGTACGAGTTGGTGCCCTCAAAGGCAAACTGCAGGATCTTCATGCCAGGGAAGCCCGTGGTGTCGCGCATGTCGATGACGCCGGGGGTAAGAAAGCCCAGGTCTTCGGCAATGATGGGAAGCGTGCCGAGCTTTTCCTCGAGCACCTTGAAGAGCTTGAGGCCGGGTCCCTGCGTCCACGAACCATATGACGAATCGGGAGAGGAGAACGGCACCTCCCAAAATGCCTCGAAACCGCGGAAGTGGTCCAGACGGATGATGTCGTACATGTCGAGGGCGGCTCGGATGCGGCCTTCCCACCAGGAGAAGCCGTCTGCTTCCATGGCGTCCCAGTCATAGATGGGGTTGCCCCAGTACTGGCCGGTGGCCGAGAACTGATCGGGTGGCGTTCCCGCGACGCTGACGGGATTGCCGGCGGCGTCGATCTTAAAGAGCTCGGGCGTGGCCCACATCTCGACGGAGTCGCGCGAGACGTAGATGGGCAGGTCGCCGATGATCAGGATGTCGCGCTCGTTGGCATAAGCCTTGAGGCGGCTCCACTGGCGATCGAAGAAGTACTGCGTCATCTGGTGGTAAAGCATGCGCTCGGGATGGGCGGCGCAGACCTTACTGGATGCATCGCCGCGGCGGCGGAGTTCCTCGGGCCACTCCCAAAAGGCCTTGAGCCCGCACTCCTCCTTCACGGTCATAAACTCGCAGTAGGGAATGAGCCAGTCCTCGTTTGCCTGGATAAAGTCGTCGAAATCGGCTGGTTTATTCGCGGCGAAGCGCTCGGCGGCACGGTCGAGGATTTGGCGGCGGCCAGCAAAGATGGCGCCGTAGTCGACATTGCTGGGGTCGGATCCCAGATACACGCCATCGATATCGCGCTGCTCCAGATACCCTGCCTCGATAAGCTCGGCAAAGTCGATAAAGTTGGGGTTGCCTGCGCGGGCCGAGAACGACTGATAAGGCGAATCGCCATAGCTGGTCGTCGTAAGGGGCAGAATCTGCCAGTAATGTTGTTTGCACGAGGCGAGAAAATCGACGAAGTCGTAGGCATTCCAGCCAAAGCCGCCGATTCCGTATGGTCCGGGCAGAGATGAGACGGGCATGAGGACGCCGCTTGCACGCTCCATGAATGCGCTCACCAACCTTCTTGTTGTGGGGTCGGCCTGCCGATGGGTGTGCAGTCCGCCTCCGATGTTCTGATTCGATACGCCTATTGTAAAACATGTTGTTTAAACATGTACAGGCAAGATAAAAAAGTTGGTCGATTTTCGGCGAATGGCTACATGCCATGAAAAAGCCCCGACCTCACAACGTGAGATCGGGGCAAGAACGGTATGTAGGTTTTTGCTACTCGGCGTCGGTGAAGCCGTTGGGGTTGTGGCTCTGCCAGTTCCAGCTATCGCGGCACATGTCCGCGATGTCGTACTGGGCCTTCCAGCCCATCATGCGCTCGGCCTTGGAGGCATCGCACCAGTTGGCAGCGATGTCGCCGGCGCGGCGCTCGCGGATCACGTAGGGCAGCTCCTTGCCACAAGCCTTGGAGAAGGCGGCGACGACCTCGAGTACCGAGGTGCCGGTGCCGGTGCCCAGGTTAAAGATCTCGACGCCGGTCTTGCCGTTCATCCAGTTAAGGGCGGCAACGTGGCCCGAGGCCAGGTCGCAAACGTGGATGTAGTCGCGCACGCCGGTGCCGTCGGGGGTGGGGTAGTCGTTGCCAAAGACCTGAACGGCCTCGAGCTTGCCCACGGCGACCTGGGCGACATAGGGCACCAGGTTGTTGGGGATGCCCTTGGGGTCCTCGCCGATCAGGCCCGACGGATGAGCGCCGATGGGGTTGAAGTAACGGAGCAGCACGACGTCCCACTCGGGGTCGGCGGTGTGGACGTCCATAAGGATCTGCTCGATCATCCACTTGGTCCAGCCATAGGGGTTGGTTGCGGGCTTCTTGGGGTCTTCCTCGGTGACGGGCGGGTTGTCCGGGTCGCCGTAGACGGTCGAGGAGCTCGAGAAGATGATGGACTTGCAGCCATGGTTGCGCATGACGTCGATGAGCACCAGGGTGTTCTCGATGTTGTTGTGGTAGTACTCGACGGGCTTGCTCACCGACTCGCCGACGGCCTTAAAGCCGGCAAAGTGGATGACACGGTCGATCTGATGGGTATCGAAGATCTTGTTCATCGCATCGCGGTCGAGCACGTTGGCCTCGTGGAAGGTGAGGTTCTTGGCGGCCTCGTCGCCCACGATGGTCTTGACGCGGTCGACGGCGACGGCGCTGGAGTTGGAGAGATCATCGACGATGACGACCTGGTAGCCACCCTCGAGCAGCTGAACGACGGTGTGCGAGCCGATAAAGCCGGCGCCACCGGTAACGAGGACGCAGGTGTCTTTGGGGTCGAGTGCTTTGGACATGTAGTCTCCTATCGAATCAGGAACACTTCTAGAGGGGAGTATAGCGCAGGCGGGGACGCCCAAATGGTGCACTGTAGGAAAAGCAGAGGATTATGTTAACGTACTCATATAAGAGCTTGCTCAATTGTTACCTCAAATTTGACAATTGCTTACGAGCCGCCGACCTTGTAGTTTCCTGCCGTTCGTGGAAATCGTTGGGACGCGCCATATGTACGCTAATATGTATGAGTTGAGCGACATATAAATAAGCATGTAACGGAGTACATATGTCACCAAACAGCGATTCCATCCTTTCCCAGGAGCTCTCGCGCCGCACTGCCCTTAAGGCCCTGTTCGGCGCCGCTTCTGCGGCAGTTCTTTTTGGCCTGCCCACTCGCGCCCATGCGGCGGAGGCTTCCAAAGAAACCACCGATAAATTGAATGCCGCCCAGGCCCAACTCGACGAGGTTCAGGCCCAGCTCGACAGCATCGCAAATGAGTATGCGGCGCTGGCCAACAAGAATGCCCAGACCCTCAACGACATCGAGAATGTCCAGGGCAAGATTGACGACACGCAGGCCCAGATCGATGAAAAGAAGGCCGAGCTCAAGAAGAAGCGCAACGACCTTTCCGATCGCGTGGCCGCCAGCTACAAGTCCGGCGGTACGAACATCCTGTCGCTGCTGCTGGCCTCTGGCTCGTTTGAGGAACTCGTCGCCAACGCGCATTACGTTGAGAAGATCAACAAGAGCGACCGCGATGCCATCGAGGATATCCAGACGATTCAGGC
>USAX01000137.1 GCA_900552705.1 uncultured Collinsella sp.
TCATGGCGGCGTCGTGGGCGGCGTGCTCGTAGGTGTCGTCGAGGGGTTTGAGCGGCAGCAGAGCGTTGGCCTGTGCGTCGCCGCGGCGCTCGAGGGCGTGCGCGATCAGCCAGTCGGCGAGTTCGGGATTCTTGGGTAGCGCCGGGCCGTGCAGGTACGTGCCGATGACGCCCTTGTAGATCAGACCCTCAAAGCCGTCGTCGCCGTTGTTGCCGGTGCCAGTGACGACGGACGTTCCGAGCGGCGTGGCATCGGCGTCCAAAAGCGTGCGGCCGCCGTGGTTCTCGAATCCGACAAAGGGCTCGGGTGCCAGGTCGGTCTTGACGGCGACGTTGCCGATCAGGCGGTCAGAGCCGCGTACGGTTTCGGCGGCAATGACCCCCAGACCCTCGATGCGATCCTCGCCCATATAGTACGAACGGCCGAGCAGTTGATAGCCGCCACAGATGGCAAGCAGCGAGCCGCCATCCTCAACATAGGCCGCGACCTTGTCTTTTTGGGCGAGCAGCTCGTGTGCCACGGCTAGCTGGTCGCGGTCGGAGCCGCCACCCATCATGACGATATCGGCATCGGTCAAATCAAGCGTTTCGCCCATACGGACCTCGTCTACACGCGCGGGAATGCCACGCCAGGCGCAGCGGCGCTCGAGGGCGATAACGTTGCCGCCGTCGGCATAGAGGTTGAGGGCATCGGGGTACAGGTAGACGATACGCAGGGGGCGCGAAAGCTCGACCGGCGCAATATCGGTGGGGACAGCGCTACCATCGGCGCGCGTTATGGCGTGGGAGACAATCGAGCTTGCATCGTCGTCTTTAAGCCCGTCGAGTTCCTTGACCAGCGGCGGGAAGGCCGTGTAGTTGGCGACGGCGTAGAAGGTGTCATCGGCGGCCTCGTTTGCCACGGCGCCAATTGCCTGCGCGACGTCCGAGATAATGGCGGCGTCGATGCCGGCGTACTTGAGGCGCACCTGCATATCGTGTGCACGCGTGCCGCCGGCAAAGGCGACAAGCCCCGGGGTATCGGCGATGCGCTCGAAGTCGACGTCGTAGATCCACGAGACATCGTGGCCGTCGGCACTGTTGTCGTTCAGGAAGAAAGCGCAGAGTCTGCCACCCGCCGTCTTAATGGACTGGATCTGTCGATCGAAGCCCACGGGATTCTTGGCCAGGTTTGCCTCGACGGTGCGACCGGCAATATCCCAGCGGCCCATGCGTCCGCCGGCAGGCACGTAGGCATCGAGCGTGGGCTGCAAGTGCGCCGTATCCACGCCTAACTCATGTGCGGCAAAGAATGCGGCGGCAACGTTATAGACCATGTACAGGCCGTTGTAGCGCGTGGCGATGTGCGCGGCTGGCGCGCTGGAATCAGATCCAAAGACCAGGTCAAAGCCGTAGCCGTCGCAGCCGAGCTCCACGCCCGTCACGCGACGGAGCAGTGCGGGGCGTGCCAAACCGCACGAGGGGCAATGGTAGGCGCCGAGTTGACCATACTGTACGTAGTCGTACTCCAACGGGGCGTTGCACTGCGAGCAAAAGCGCGAGTCGCTAATGCGGTCAGACTCGGTGTTGGTGGCGCCATCGATGCCAAAGGCAATACTCGCGTTGGGAATGCGCGCGGCAATCGAGGCGCACAGCGGGTCGTCGGCGTTATAGATGAGCGTCGTTGCCGGCGAAAGCTCCAACGCGTGGGCGATGACGTCCTGGGTATGGTCGATCTCGCCGTAGCGGTCCAGCTGGTCGCGGAACAGGTTGAGCAGCACAAAGTACGTCGGCTTGAGCTTGGGCAGAACGCGTACGGTGTAGAGCTCGTCGCACTCAAAAACGCCCACGCGCTTGCCGCTGCTGGTGTGCTTAAGGCCGCCGCGGGCCTCGAGCAGAGCACCCACCACACCCGGCTCCATGTTGTTGCCGGCGCGGTTGCATACCACGGTGGCGCCGCTGGCGGCAACGGCGTCGGCGATGAGGTTGGAGGTGGTGGTCTTGCCGTTGGTGCCGGTGATCACCACGCTGCGGTCGACCAGGCTCGCGAGGTCGCTTAGCAGCTCGGGGTCGATCTTCATGGCGATGCGGCCGGGAAGCACGCCACCCTGGCGTTTGAGGACAGAGCGCAGTCCCCAGCGGGCGATATCGCTCGAGGTACAGGCGAGAGATGAGCGGAGGTTCATGAAGCCGTTCCTAACATAGATGACATGGTCGGGGCGATCGCGTCGCTAAAAGCCGTAGCGGCGCGCAAATTCCTGGGCAAGCTGCGATACATCTTCGCAGGCGTTGGCCCAGGGGGCAAAGTCGGGGGTGTCCGAGATAATGCCGTCGGCTTCCCAAACCGCCTGGTGCGAGAGGTCCCAGGGGTCGCGCGGCTCGGGTCGGCAGGGAAGATACGGCGTCTGGTACATGGGGTTCAGCAAAAAGAACGCACCGCCCTCGCAACGGTTGGCGAACTCACGCAGCGCGCGCGTCGCCGGGCGCATCTTGTTTGTTTTGAACAGCAGAATCGTGCGGGCGAGCAGGTACCAAGGAGAGTTTTCGAGTGCGTCTGCCCCCATCTGTTCCTCGAGCTGATGAGCCAGGGCAAAAAAGCCGTCCTGGTCTTCCAAGCGGGCGAGGGCAAGCAACACGGTGCCGGCGGTCCGGGTGGGATAGCCCTCCGCCTTAAGGACACGGCGGGCGTAGTTGGCAGCAGCGCGGTAGCGGGCGCTCGCCATGCACAGCTGCGAGATGGCCTCGAGCGTGTGGAGCCATCCGATAAGAGCCGGCTCACTTACGGTAAGGTCTGCTGCGGTGACACCATCGGCCAAAACATTATTGGCCCAATAGTGCGGGGCCTCCATATCAAACCCGGGCACGCTCTGTTGCAGGTAGTCGGCCGTGCTCGCCTCGAGCTTCATCAGGTCGCCCAGGCAGGCGTCAACGGGCGTGTCGGCCAGGATGATGGCGAGCAGCTGCGCGTCGACGGCCAGTGCATCGACACGGACGATCTTGAGCAGCTCATCGCGCATGTCGTCGAACAGACGATTGCGCGTCTGCTCGAACTCCTCGTCGCTGCCCATGTCCTCGATGCGATGGAGCTCGTCGAGCAGGTGACGATGAACACCGGCATAGGACAGCAGCGCCTGGGCATGCTCGGACTGCGCATACTTGTGAGGGTTTGCGCTGATGTCGTTATGGACAAGCTCGCGTGCTGCATCGGTGAGCTCGGGGTGCGACGCCAGATAGGTGCGCTCCAAGTAGGCGGGGATGTAGACGCTCGGATCCATTAGAGGTCCCCTCCCTTAAATGGAAGCCCCTGCTCGGCTGCGCGCAGGATTCGTTCGTCGATCTGGGAGCGCACGATGTCGTTGGTGGCGACCCAGGCGGCAAAGCTGGCGTTGTCGGGCGCGCCCAGGCCCTCCTGCAGTACCGGCGTCGCCTCGGACAGGGCAAGGACGAGCTCATCGGTGGAGCCCACGCCCACGTTGACGCGGGCATAGACGCCATCGGGAAACTCGGTTTGGAAGTAGAGCGCTTCGGCCGCGTGCGGGCACGAGCGCGCGAGGATGCGCAAGTAGTGCTCGGCGCCTTCGTAGTCCAGCTCGCGCCAGGCAGCGCTCATCAGCGCGATGAGCGTCCACGGGTCCAGGTCGCGCTCTGCGTCCTTGGGACGGCGGCGCAGCGGCGTGTTGGCAAGATAGGGCACGGAGTGGGCGGAGCGAAAACGCTTGAGCTCCTCGGCAGGGTATTCGAGCTTTGCCATGGCAAGCATCGCAGTATGGCGGACGCCGGCGGGGTCGTTGGGCGCAAAGTCCAGGCTGCGATTCGCGGCATCCAGCGACATGCGGTAGCGGCCGCTAATGAGCGCGCGCGATGCCAAGGCGGCAAGCCAGCGCAGGTAGGGACGGCGGGTCAGGTCGCCTGCGGCCTCACGCTCGTAGGAATCCTGCGCCGAGGCAATCTTGAGCGCCAGATCGTGCTCCACCTCGTCGCACTTGGACACTAGATACTGCACGTATTCCTCGTTAGATTCGGCGGTGAGAGCGCACAGCATGCGCTGGGCATCCCAGTTGCTCGGGTCGAGCGCAGCTGCCTCGCGAAGCATGTTCTCGGCTGCGGCTTCTTCTTGCTCTGCCTGGGCGTCGTCGGGGATAAAGGGAATGCGGTAGTCGACAGCCTCGACCACCTTGGCAATGAGGTGCCCAGCTCGGTCGCGATCGTGCACGATGAGCGGCGCGGGGTTACGGGTGAATTGTTCCATCAGACGCTCTACGGCGGGGCCGTCGGTGAGCGGGATATTGTCGCGTCGCAAGGCCTCAAGAACGAGGCGATGGCAATCCTCTTGAATGGGGTCGAATGCCATGGGGCCTCCTTTGCTGCGGTTAGGGTTCAAATATCTCTATATAAGGTTCTAGTTTACCCGCATGTGGCACACCGGGGGTGCTGCACTTGGACATGCACCTTTGCACCACGAAGACGGATGTCGCACAAATGTCGGCACCCTGGACGACCGAGTGGTATCACGGTGCCGCAAACGGTCGATTTTTGGCGGCGAACGGGGCGCATTTTGGAGGGGCACAGTCCTGCCCGGGATATGTAGGCAACCTTGATAAAACGTTTGCCCAGCTTGGGAGTATGAATGCCCCACAAGAGTCTTCAGAGATAGAAAAAACGTTTCATCATTGTTGGCTTTCGGTGAATAACTGACCAACCAGAACGGTAAAATAGTGTTTGTCTGAGCGTTGAGACGTTTAGACATCGCGCATTGTCATCGCCGGCAACGCGCAAAACGGTCCTAACGGAGCCAATCGGGTGCTCCGTTATATACACAAGTCTAAGAGGGGCTTGTTTAGGAGGCACAGTATGGGACGTTTTACCAATCCTCGCGATCTGTACTTTGGTGAGGGCGCTCGCCACGAGGTGAAGAACCTCAAGGGCAAGAAGGCCATCATCGTT
>USAX01000138.1 GCA_900552705.1 uncultured Collinsella sp.
ACCTGCGCCCCACCATTACCGGAACGGGAGCCAGCAAAGTAAAGGGTAAGGTCAACCTGTATCTGGCCGAATCCCTGGTCCCGCAGGACGCCAACGCCGAGCTGCTGCGTGCGGCCCGCGTGGGCATAAAGATCTCGAGCGGTAACCAGGTGCTTGCCACCAACATCTTTGAACTCGACGGCTCCGATAGTGGTCACCGCGCCGAGCACCCGGCGACTGCCCCTGCAGGCCTGGCGGGCTACACCGAGGGCATGCTCCTGGGCTGGCAAAACGGCCAGCTCGCTTGCGGCACCAACGTGACCCAGAACCCAGCCACCTTTACGCTGCACACGAGCGAGACGGCCACGCGTCCGCAAAACACGCTTGCCACGCTGGGGCTTGACCAGACCTATCGTTTGGATATCTATTACTACATCGAGGGCACCGATCCCGATAGCGCCGACTATCTCTATCAAGATCCGGGCACCTTGCACCTGGCGCTCTTTGCGACCTTGGACGGTGAGTAGCAATGGCACACGCCACGCCCGACAACCGCCGCCCGACCACCGGCGCTCCGGTTGCCGCGCCCACCGATATCGACCTGCGCCGCAAACTCACCACCACCGTGGTGCTGGTGCTGTTTGCCCTGGTGGCAATAGCCATGGCAACGTTTGCCTGGTTCTCCATCGCCGATAGCGCCAAGACCCGCATGCTCATGATCGATGCCAACGCCGACGGCTCGCTGCGCTTTGACCTGGACGGGCACGCCGCGTTCGACGAATACGTGCACAGCCTGGGTTTTGATCAGATCTCGGCGCGCATTGCCAGCGAAAAGGGCGTGGACATCGACGCGTCCAAGCTCAAGCCCGTCACCACGAGCGACTACCAGACCTTCACCTTCGAGGACGGCTCCACCGCCGATCCCGCCACCGGCGCCTACCTGGAGTTTACGCTGCACTTTATGAGCAGTACGGACCTGCGCGTTCGCCTGACCGGGCAGGATGGCGACGGCGGCGTGTCCGGCACGCGGTTTAGCTCCGACACGCAGGGCATGGCCAGCGCCATGCGCATGAGCTTTACCGCCGACGGCCATACTTGGGTCTACAACCCCAACGGGGGCGGGGGCTCGTCCGGCGCGGCCACCGTCTTTGGGCTCGACTCGGGTGCTGCCACCGCGGCCAGCGACATGTTCGACCTGATAGCAGAAACGGACAAGCCGGTAACCGTTCGCATATGGCTCGAGGGAACGGACCCAAATTGCACTAATATGCTAAAGGGAGCTAACTATTCGGTATCGATGCGCTTCGAGGGCATCGAGGAACAGTAGATATGCACGGCGGCCATCGGGCCGCACACGGCCTAGACAGACACGGTAGTAAGGGACATCATGCAATCTGTTAAAAAAGTCGCATCCATCGCGCTGAGCGTCGTCATGTGGATCATCATCCTGGTGGCGGCCCTGTACGCGTTTACCACGCTCGCCACGCGCGAAGACGGCAGCGTCTCCGACATCGCCGGCTTCACCCCGCTCGCCGTGCAGTCCGACTCCATGGCTCCCACGTTTAACAAGGGCGACCTCATCGTCATCAAAAAGTGCGACACCTCCAAGCTCGAGGTGGGCGACATCGTGACGTTCCACACCATCATCGACAACGAGTACGCGCTCAACACGCACCGCATCGCCGCCATCGACGAGGTCAACGGCATGCGCAGCTTTACCACCAAGGGCGACAACAACGACGTGGCCGATACGCACATCATCAGCGACGGCGACATCGTGGGCAAGTACGTGTTTGCGCTGCCACAGATGGGCAAGGTCATGGACTTCCTGTCCAGCTCCATGGGCTTCCTCATGGTGATCGTGCTGCCCATGCTGCTGTTCTTTATCTACCAGGTGTATCACCTCATCGTGGTGGGCATGAACCTCAAGCGCGCTATGGCCGAGGAAGACCGCCTGGCCGCCGCGGCCGCCATCGTGGACGCCGAGGGCAAGGGCGCTGCCGCCACCGTTACCGCCGATAACGCCGCCGAGCAGCTCGCCCAGGCCGAGGCCAAGCTCGAGGAAGCCCGCCGTCTGAAGGCCGAGGCCGAGGCGGCGATGAACGCGACCAAGCAGGAGGATACCGACGGTGAGTGAGTTTCTGGGATTTGCCTGGGAGCTGCTGGCAAAGGTTGTCTACAACGTCGTTGCCGTCGTGAGCTCCATCCTTAACCTGCTGGTGTTTGGCTGGGTTGAGTACTTCAACATCTTTATGACCTACTTCACCACGTTTGATTTGGTGGGCAAGATCGGTGCGGTCATTCTGTTTGCCATGCTCATCGCGGTTCCCGTGCTGATCGTGGCCATTCTGGTCCACCGCTACCGTATCAACCGCCGTCTGCATCGCGACGACACGTCCAACAAGGCGCTCTACCGCGAGATCGGCCGCCTGAACAAGCAGGTGCTCGACCTCATGGACGAGAAGAACAAACTGCTTGCGCTTAAGGTCAATGCCATGGGCGGCACCAAGCAGATTCCGTACGTGGGCGCCTCGGCCTTGGCCGACGACCACCTGCCCACGGTGGGCAACGTGGTGGGCGCCGCTGCGGGCGCGGGCACGGTCGCAGGCGCGGCACCGGGCGAGGCCGTCACGGCCGCCGTGGTGTCGGGCAACGCATCGCTCGCGCTTGACGGCGCGGGTGTCAAGGACGCCGCGGCCGCCATGGCCAAGGCCACCGTCGAGGCCAAGACCCTTGCCGAGGAAAAAGAAATCGCCCAGGCCAACCGCTTCCCCAAGCTGTCCCTTGTGGATCTTAAGTACCGCGACTGGGAATCGCCGGTCTACGACGATGCCATCTCGCTGGAGGACTTTGTCGACAGTTTCCGTGCGTTCGCCTGCAGCCAGATGAAGCTCTACTACACGCCCGAGATCATCCGCCGCTTTGTGGCCGGCATGGCCGCCTCCAAGCTGCTGATCTTGGAGGGCATCTCGGGTACCGGTAAGACGTCGCTGCCCTACAGCTTTAGCCGCTACCTGGACAACCCCGCGACCATCGTGTCGGTGCAGCCGAGCTTCCGCGACCGCACCGAGGTGCTGGGCTACTTTAACGAGTTCTCCAAGCGCTTTAACGAGACCGAATTTCTCCGCGCCGTGTACGAGGCGGGGCTTCGCCGAGACCCGTCCATGATCGTGCTCGACGAGATGAACCTCGCCCGCGTGGAGTACTACTTTGCCGAGATCCTGTCGGTGCTCGAGATGCCCAGCCACGACGAGTGGGTGCTCGACCTGGTGCCCACCCAGTGGGCCGCCGACCCCAAGGCTCTGCACGACGGCAAGATCACCATCCCCGACAGCCTGTGGTTTATCGGCACGGCCAACAACGACGACTCCACCTTTACCATCACGGACAAGGTGTACGACCGTGCGATTCCCATCGAGCTCAACGAGCGCGCCGACGCGTTTGAGTGCGAGCCGCACGAGCGCGTGCACGTGACGGCCGACCACCTGCAGTATCTGTTCCAAAAGGCCAAGGTCGAGTACGTGATCGACGAGGAGCTGCTCCAGAAGATGCACAAGCTGGACCAGTACCTGCAGACCCGCTTTAAGCTGGCCTTTGGCAACCGTATCATCAAGCAGATGTACGACTTTATCCCCGTGTATGTGGCGTGCGGCGGCACCGAGCTGGGCGGCATGGACTACATCATCGCCCGCAAGGTGCTCAAGAAGTTTGAGTCCATGAACGTGAGCTTTGTGCGCGACGAGATGAAGGGCCTGATCGAGTACATCGAGAAGACCTTTGGCGAGGGCGGCCTGCCCGATTCCGTCATGTACCTGCAGCGGATTCAGAACTTCTACTAATGTCGTAAGCGCGGGGCGATGTGATGTCGCCCCGCCCCTTTCCGATCGATCCAATCTATGGAGTAACCCATGTCCGAGACCATTCAGGACCTCTATACCAGCTTCTCCGAGCAGATGGAGCCCATCCAGGAGGACAGCCGCTACTTTCGCTATCTGTTTGAGATGGCGCAGGCCTCGGGCACCACGATCGAGCAGCAGCGCGAGGAGCTCGTCAAGGTGGTGGACGAGGAGTGGATCAGCATGATCGAGGACTCGCTCGACGCCATCAATACCATTATCGAAAAGCCGCGCCGTTTTATCACCACCGAGGAAGAGGTGGTGCCGGTCTCGCTCGCCAAAAAGATCAGCGCCGACAGCGTTCGCCATCTGAGCCAAAACACGCAGTTTTTGGCGCCGAGCGACGACGGCGGTGTCCATCCCACGCGCATCCTCAACGTCAATACCGTCGAGACCTACGACCTGTACGAGAACCGCTTTATCTACCACCTGATTCAGCGCCTGCTGACGTTTGTGGACAAGCGCACCGATGTGATCTTTTGGTCGACGGGCAACGAGATCCGCAACCGCTTTAAGATGCACAGCAAGATCGACGACGCGTACGAAGAGATCGAGTACAACGTCGAGATGACGGTCAAAAACCGCCAGAGCTTTGCCGAGAACGACGCCGACAACATGGACGTCTTTATGCGCATCGACCGCGTGCGACGCCTGGTCATGGCGCTGCGCGGCGCGTCGTTCTGCCAGATTATGAACGGGTGCAGCGCGGTCCGTAGCCCCATCCAGCGCACCAACCTCATCATGAAGGACCCCAACTACCGCAAGTGCTACCAGCTGTGGCAGTTTATGGAGCGCTACGACAAGGTGGGTTACAACATCGACGTGCAGCAGCAGGCACTGGCGTTCGACGACGAGTACATGGTGCAGATGTACACCAACCTCATCAACAATTACGCCGTCTTTAAGAGCCTGACCGACGACGAGCGCAACCTGCAGGAGCTCGAGAGCGTGCAACACGCGCCGGTGGCGCCCAAGTTTATTAAAGAGATTAAGGAGGTGCAGGTCGATAGCCCCGACCTGCC
>USAX01000139.1 GCA_900552705.1 uncultured Collinsella sp.
GTTTATGAACTTCCAGCACCGCCGTATCCGGTGAGGGTGCTATAGCAAAAGGAGGATACCCAATGCTGTCTGTTGACGAGCAAATGCGTATCATCACCTCGGGTGCAGCGCAGATCGTCCCCGAGGCCGACCTTCGCAAGAAGCTTGAGAAGGGCGAGCCCCTCAACATCAAGCTCGGCGTCGATCCCACCAGCCCCGACCTGCACCTGGGCCATGCCGTGCCCCTGCGCAAGATGCGTCAGTTCCAGGACCTGGGCCACAACGTCACCCTTATCATCGGCAACGGCACTGCGCTGATCGGCGACCCCTCGGGCAAGAACTCCACCCGCCCGCAGCTTTCGCAGGAGCAGATCGAGGCCAACGCCGAGACCTACGTGAGCCAGGCCATGAAGATCCTGGACCCCGAGAAGACCACCATCGTGCACAACGGTGACTGGATCCTTTCGATGGACCTGGCCGGCCTGCTGCAGGTGTGCTCCAAGTTCACCGTCGCCCGCATCCTCGAGCGCGACGACTTTACCAAGCGCTACCAGTCCCAGACGCCGATTGCCCTGCACGAGTTCCTGTACCCCGTGATGCAGGCCTTCGACTCCGTGCAGATCAAGGCCGACGTCGAGATGGGCGGCACCGACCAGCTCTTCAACCTGCTCGCCGGCCGCGAGCTCATGGAGAAGATGGGCATGGAGCCGCAGATCGCGCTTACCATGCCGCTGCTCGAGGGCACCGACGGCGTGCGCAAGATGTCCAAGTCCTATGGCAACTACATCGGCCTGACCGACGCTCCCAAGGATATGTTCGGCAAGACCATGTCCATCCCCGACGAGATGATCGGCAAGTACTATCGTCTGGCCAGCTCGCTCGCCCCGGCCGAGGTCGACAAGATCGATGCCGCCCTGGCCGACGGTTCCGCCGACCCCTACGAGCTCAAGCGCGCTCTAGGCCGCGACCTGTGCGACACCTACCACGGCGCCGGCGCCGGCGACGAGGCCCAGGCCGAGTTCGACCGTGTGTTCAAGGAGGGCCAGCTTGCCGACTTCCCCGAGAAGCACGTTGAGCTGACCGTCAACGACGAGGGCCAGATTTACCTCGCTGGCCTGCTCAAGGACCTGGGCCTTTCGGCCAGCGCCGGTCAGGCCCGCCGCGACATCGACGGCGGCGGCGTCAAGATCAACGGCAAGGCTGTGGCTCCCAAGAGCTACAACATCGATCCGAGCGCCCTCAAACTGGGCGACACCCTCTCCGTGGGCAAGCGCAAGGGCTTTAAGTTGGTCTAACGAGCGAGTTGACCTCACAAGTGCAATAAGGCCGCAGCCGGGAATCCCGACTGCGGCCTTTTTGGTTGCGACGATCCCTTGGGGACGGAGGGATCATTTGGCGGTGCCGTTAAGCGGAAGGGGTGTTAGCGGGACTTTCTTTTTGGCATACAATGGCTATTGGCTTGCTGCGGTGAAGGTCTGTCCGCTCCGCAGCTTTTTTCTACGGTTAAAGGAGTATGTATGTCCGTTGAGGTCATGAGGACTGTGATCGATGCTGCCGAGGGGCGCGTGCCCGTCGACACGCTGTTTGCCAATGCGCAGATTGTCGACGTGTACGGTCAGCGCGTGGCGCCCGGTAGCGTTGCCGTCAAGGACGGTCTGATCGTCGGCGTGCTCTACGATGGTCGCGACGATGCCGCTGACACCTACGAGGCAACTGAGGTCATCGACTGCCAGGGTCGCTATCTCGCTCCTGGTTTTATTGACGGGCATCTGCATATCGAGTCTTCGAACATCCGCCCCGCCGAGTATGCGCGCATGGCGGCGACGCGCGGTACCACCACTGCCATTGCCGACAGCCACGAGATCGCCAACGTGGCGGGCCTGGACGGCCTGCACTTTATGATCGAGGACGGTCGCCGCGCGCCCATTTCCATCAAGTACATGATGCCCTCGTGCGTGCCCGCGCTACCCGATGAGCAAGCGGGCGCTGTGATTACCGCCGCTGACATGCAGGCGTTTTTTGCCGAGCATCCGGGCGATGTTTTTGGCCTGGGCGAGATGATGAACCTGCCGGGTGTCTTTATGGCCGACCCCGAGACCTGTGCTCGCATCGATGCTGCCAACCAGACGCCGTCCAAGCAGGTCGACGGCCATGCACCGCTCGTTGCCGGCAAGGACCTTAATGCCTATGCCGCGGCGGGCATTATCGCCGATCACGAGTCGACGATTCCCGAGGAGGCGCTCGATAAACTGTCTCGTGGCATGTACGTGATGCTGCGCGAGGGTACGTGCAGCCATGACCTGGCCAATCTGTCGCCGATGCTGCTGGAGAACCCCGCGCGCGCCCGCCGCTGCTGCTTTGCGACTGACGACCGCGCCCCTTCCGATGCGCTTGCGACTGGCATGATCGACAATGCCTGCCGCGTGGCGATTGAGGCCGGTATCGACCCCGTGGTCGCTATCTCTATGGCGTCCCTCTCCACGGCCGAGGCGTTTGGCCTGGATCACGGCTGCCGCGACCCGCACGAGCTGCGTGGTGCGATTGCCCCGGGCAAGCGCGCCGACCTGCTGGTGCTTAATGACCTGACGTTCGCCACGGCTCCGCATCGCGTATATGCCGCCGGTGCTCTGGTGGCGCAGGACGGCACCTTTGTGGGCGAGATCGCACCCGAGATGGCTGAGGTTGCGGCGCTTGCCGATGAGCTTCGCGCCTCCGTTAAGCTGCCGAAGCTTTCGCTCGACGTGTTTGACTATGCCTTTAAGCCGGGCGAGGCCGTTATCGATGTCATCCCGGGTATGGCTATCACGGGTATGGTTCGCCCCGAGAGTGCCGAGGGCCTGCGCCGCATTATGCTGATCGAGCGCCACGGCCGCGGCGTGTCGCTGCAGGCCGAGGGCGCCGACGGTGACGGCCCCGCGGGTCTGGGCTTGGTTGGCAAGCATATCGGTCGCGGCTGGGTGCGCGGCTTTACCATCACGGGTGGCGCCATTGCCTCCACGATTGGCCACGACTCGCACAACGTGTGCGTGGTGGGCGACAATGCGGCGGATATGATGGCTGCCGTTGAGGCCGTGGGCCAGGGCGGCCACGTGCTGGTGCGCAACGGCGAGGTCGTGGCGCGCATTCCGCTGGCGCTCGGTGGCCTTATGAGCGAGGGCACGGCCGAGGATGTCGCCGCGCAGCACGACGACTTTATGGTCAAGGCGCGCGCCATGGGTATCGAGCCGCCGCTCGACCCCATCATGGGCATCATCTTCCTGCCCCTGCCGGTCATCCCGACGCTCCGCATCCGCCCCGAGGGCATGTTCGACGTCACGACCTTCACCTACGCCGACTAGTCATCGGGGACGTTCTTAAACGACTATCCGTCGGGGTGGCGTGTCGCCTGACGCCGCGACCGTGAGACCTCTGGCATGTGTGAGCTATTTGCCAGGTCCTTGTAACGTTTACGCCCGCGGAGTCTTATTTGAGCTCCCTTTGGGTACGTTGGAATCGGATACACGTTCGATTCCAACAAGCCCGAAGGGAGCTTTTTTATGTTTAAACTGATTGCATCCGATATGGACGGCACATTGCTTGACGAAAACGGCCAGGTGCCTCCCGAGACCTACGAACTGATTCTGGCGCTACACGAGCATGGCGTGCATTTCGCCGCATCGTCAGGTCGTCGCTACGATCGCCTGTGCGAGTTCTTTGCGCCCGTTCGCGACAAGATGGACTTTGTCGCAGCTAACGGTGCCCAGGTCTTCGCCGACGGCAAAATGGTAGACCGCGAGGTGTATTCGCACCTGGCGATTCGAAGGCTCGCCCAAGCCGTCAGGACGTTTCCCAATCTGCATCTTGCGCTCTTTGACCGAACCAAGTCCTTCCTGCTCGATGACGAGTGCAAGTTCGTGCGTGAGGTCGATAAGGACCTTCCCAATGCCGAGCGTATTTGGGAGCTGCCCGATCCCAGCGTAAATATCATCAAAGCGAGTATCTTTTGCGACGACAGTGCGGTTATGGACAGTGCGTACGTGCTACAGCGCGAACTTGGTCAGCTCTTTACTTTTGCGCCTTCGGGCAACGCGTGGATCGATGCCATGCAGCCTGGTGTGTCGAAGGCCTCGGGTATCGCGCAGCTCGCGGAGCATTACGGCATTGGTCGCGACGAGGTCATGGCGTTTGGCGACTCGATGAACGACTACGAGATCATTCGCTTTGTCGGCACGGGCTGCGCGATGGAAAACGCGCGTCCTGCACTCAAGGCAGTCGCCGATCGCGTCGTAGGCTGCAACCGTGACCACGCCGTTCAGCATGAGCTCCGTCGCGTGCTGAAGAGCCTCTGCTAGACCGGTAGTTGGGGACATTCCTTATGCGCCGGCAGTTGGGGACAGACTTAAGTGAGTGAAACCACTCATTGGGGACAGACTTAAATGAGTGCCGCCAGCGACTAGCCATTTAAGTCTGTCCCCAATGACTGGCCAATGACTAGGCGAGGGCGGCCATGATGGTGTGGGCGACGCCGTCGTGGTCGTTGTCGTATCCGGTGACGGCGTCGGCGGCCTCGCGGTCTTCGGGCTCGGCGTTGATCATGGCCATGCCGTGGCCCGCTGCCTGCAGCATGGGGATGTCGTTGATGTTGTCGCCGAACGCCCAGGCGTCGACGAGACGCTCGCCCAGGTGCTCGCATAGCCACGTGAGGGCCGTTCCCTTGGTGGCGCCCTCACCCATGACCTCGATATTCATGGCGTAAGAACGTGTGACCTCAATGCCTCCGAGCGTGTCGAGCTCAGCCGCGATGGCGTCGCGATCGGCCGGGTCGTGCCAGTACATGGCGATGCGTTCGAGCGTCTCGACCCCGTCGATCTTACTGTCGATATCCATGTCGATCGGTGTTCGTGTGCGCTTGAGCGAAGCCGCGATGTGGGGGTC
>USAX01000140.1 GCA_900552705.1 uncultured Collinsella sp.
CTGCCCTGCGGTCGCCTTGAGCCACATGTTTGTAAACCTCACTATGATACGACAGCTCGCGGCGCGTTGAGGACGGCGAGGGTGCTACAGTGAAGCGCAAACAAGAGAAAGGCATCACATGGCATTCATTTCGCTCGCCATCATCGCACTCGTGGCCTTTGCGAGTCCTTTTATCGCCTCGGCGATTCCCGGAAAACCCGTTCCCGAGACGGTCTTTTTGCTCGTGCTCGGCGCGGTACTGGGACCCCATATGCTCGGCGTCATCCATGTAGATGCTGAGGTCTCGCTTGTGTCCGAGCTGGGCCTGGCCTTTTTGTTCCTGCTTGCCGGCTTTGAGATCGACCCCAAGAGCATCACGGGCGTCGAGGGGCGCTACGGCTTGGCGACGTGGGTCGTCACGTTTGGTATCGCCTGGCTTGCCGTGCGCTTTACCCCGTGGTTCTCAGTCAGTCATTTCGACGGTATCGCCGTGACGCTTGCCCTCACTTCGACGGCGCTCGGTACGCTTGTGCCCATCATGCGTGAGCGCTCGCTCACCGGCACGCGCGTGGGCGACTCGATTCTCGCGTATGGCACTTGGGGCGAGCTCGGTCCCGTGCTCGCCATGTCGGTGCTGTTGTCTGCCCGCACTGGCATCCAAACGCTCGTTATCCTTGGCTTGTTTGCGGTGGTTTGCGTGTTGCTGGCCGTGGTCCCGAGCCGCTCCAAGCGCGTCGGCAGCCGCTTCTTTGCATTTGTTGAGGAGCGCGCCGATACCACGTCGCAGACCTTCGTGCGCCTGACGGTGCTCATCCTGGTCACGCTCGTGGCATTCTCGGCTGTCTTTGATCTCGACATCGTGTTGGGTTCTTTTGCCGCTGGCTTTGTCCTGCGCTATATCATCCCCGAGGGCAACCATACGCTCGAGACCAAGCTCGACGGTCTGGCCTACGGTTTTTTGATTCCGGTGTTCTTTACCGTGTCGGGCGCAAAGATCGACCTGACGGCCGTGGCGTCGCGCCCGGGCTTGCTCGCGGGCTTTATCGTGGCGTTGTTGATTATTCGTGCCGTGCCCATTCTTATTTCCATGAGCATTTGTCCTGCGACGCGCGATGTGTCGGCGTATGGTTGCATTACCGTGGCCCTGTACTGCACCACGGCGCTGCCGATCATCGTTGCCGTTACGAGCGTTGCCGTCAACGCGGGCGCGCTGTCGCAAGATATTGCGTCGGTCATGGTTGCCGCCGGTGCCATCACGGTGTTCTTGATGCCATTGCTCGCGCAGCTCTTCTACCGCGTGGTGGATGCCGCACCGGTCGCCGCCGTGGCAGAGGTTGCCGAGCATCCATCCGATGCGCTCGACATCTTGCGCGCCCACCACGACCTAGCGAGCTTGCTCGCGCGCGAGCACGAGCTGCTGACCTCGCATGGCCATGGTCGCGTATTCGAGGGCCTGCCTACGCTCGATACGATTGCCGAGCGTCTTTCCGCCGAGGCAGCGAGCGGCCACATCGATGCCCGCATCGTGGACGCGGCGCACCTGCTTGCCGATAAGACCTATGGAGACGAGGTCGACCCGTCCGAGCTGACTCCGCGCGAGCGCCGTCGCCTGGAGCGCGCCAAGCTTGCCGTGCGCGAATACCGCCGCCGCATGCTGGAGCTCTATGCGCGCGAAGAAGCCGAAGACGACGACGGTAAGTAGTCGATACTTTCTCGGGGAAGCCGCGTCCCGCTTTGAAGGCTCGGAACGGGATGTGGTTTCCGAAACGGGGGCCGTTGGGAAGCTGTGTCCCGGAATGGGCGCTCAGAGTGGGATGCAGCTTCCGCAAGGAGGTCCTGGGGGAAACCGTGCCCCGTTCTGATCCGAAATACTGGGACATAGTTTCCCTTTCATAACAGGAGAAGGCGCGCTGTCTGCAGTTGATTCAGACGGCGCGCCTTTTTGGTTGAGCTATGTTGAAGCTTGAAGCCAAAGCTTGTGGCTCCTTAGGAGCGGGCGGCTCCGTCGACGGGGAGCACGGCGCCCGTGACATAGGAGGACATGTCGCTCGCCAGGAAAACAAAGGCGTTGGCGACATCCTCGGGCTCGCCCATGCGACCCAGCGGAATGGTGGCGATGATGGGCTTGATGACCTCTTCGGGCAGGTTGGCGACCATGTCGGTCTTAGTCACGCCGGGGGCGACGGCGTTGACGCGGATGCCCATGGGAGCGAGCTCGCGCGAGAGCGACTGGACCATACCGTTGACGGCAAACTTGGACGTGGGGTAACCGACGCCGGAGGGCTGGCCGTACTTGGCGACCATCGAGCTTGTGGTAGTGATGGTGCCGCCGTGGCCGGCCTCGGTCATGATCTTGGCGGCAGCCTGGTGGCCATTAAAGACGGCGACGACGTTAAGGTCCATGACCTTTGCGAACTCCTCGGCCGTGTAGTCCAAGAGGGGTGAACGCTGGGAGATACCGGCATTGTTGATGACCGTGTCCAGGCCGCCCATGTCGGCTGCAGTCTGCGTAAAGGCCTCAGTCACGGCCTCGAGCGAGGTGAGATCGCAGGAGCGACCCCAGACCTTGGCGTCGGGATAGGCGGCTGTCAGCTTCTCAACGGCCGTGTCGGCAGTCTCCTGGCGCGAGCCAAAGACGGTGACGGCAGCGCCTTCCTCGATAAAACGGCAGGCGATGGCATAGCCGATACCGCGTGTGCCTCCGGTGATGATTGCTTTCTTGCCCTCGAGCAACATGGTGCTTCCTCTCATCGCGGGCGGACATTCGCAGCACAGCGTAGCGGTAGTCGGAATCGGCCGCGTTTGCATATCGGTGAACGGTAGCCCGCGTTACCGATGAGCGGCTCGCGCAAATATGCTTTGCCGTTGTGCTTAGGGCAGGTGACAAAAGGGCTCCCGTCCCACATCGGACGGGAGCCCTCAAGGCGCGTATTGCTAGGCGAGCGTTGGACTAGTTCGCCATGACGCCTTCGGTCCAGGCCTCGACGTCCTCGATGCGCAGGACGTTGGCGACCTCGGCCACGCAGTCGACGCTGGCAAGCTCGGCGGCGGCAGCCTGGACGTCCTTCTCGAGCGCGCGGTGCGTCAGGAAGATGACCGAGCAGGCTTCGCTGACGCCCGACTTGCCGTCCTCGACCTGGTTGATGAGCGAGATCGAGATGTTGTGCTTGGCAAAGATGTCGACCGTCTCGGACAGGGCGCCCACGCGGTCGGCGACCTTCAGGCGCACATAGTACTTGGTCTGGAGCTCGTCCATGGGCTTAAAGGCGAGGTTGTGGCCATAGGGCTCAATCTCGGGCAGCGGAGCCACGCCGCGGCTGATCTGCTCGGAGAGCGACAGGATATCGCCCACGACGGCGCTCGCGGTGGGGAAGGAGCCTGCGCCGGCACCGTAGAACATGGTCTCGCCCACGGCGTCGCCTACCACGTAGACGGCGTTCATGGCGCCGTTGACCTTGGCAAGCATGTGGTCGGCGGGGATCAGCGTGGGATGCACGCGGACGTCGACGCCGGCGTCGGTGTTGCGGGCGATGCCCAGCAGCTTAATGGTGTAGTCGAGCTCGCGGGCCTGGGTGATGTCCTCGGCGCCGATGGTGCGGATACCCTGCTGGTACACATCGTCGGTGGTCACGCGGGTGCCAAAGCCGATGGAGGCGAGGATTGCCGTCTTGCTGGCGGCGTCGAAGCCGTCGACGTCTGCGGACGGGTCGGCCTCGGCATAGCCCTTGGCCTGTGCGTCGGCGAGCACATCGGCGTAATCGGCGCCCTCGGCGTCCATGCGCGACAGGATGTAGTTGGTGGTGCCGTTGAGGATGCCGGCGATGGTCAGGATCTTGTTGCCCACCAGGTCGTGCTCAAGCGTGCTCACGATGGGGATGCCGCCGCCGCAGCTGGCCTCGCACTTAATCTGCACGCCGCACGCGCGCGCCTTCTCGGCAAGCGTCTCGACGTGACGGCCCAGCAGGGCCTTGTTGGCAGAGACGACATGCTTGCCGTGCTCAAAGGCAGTGGTAAAGATCTCGGTCGCGGGGTGCTCGCCGCCGATGAGTTCGACGACGATGTCAACGGCGGGGTCGGTGACGACGTCGCGCCAGTCGCTCGTAAAGGCCTCGCGCTCAATGCCTGCCGCCTCGGCCTGCTCCCAAGCAAGCGCGCAGGCGCGGGTCAGCTTAAGGTCGATGCCGTAGGCTGCCAGATACTCATCGTGGTGGCTCTTGATCAGACGGGCCACGCCGCCGCCGACGGTTCCCAGGCCGATCAGACCGACGTTCACGGTGCGCAGGGGTTCGCTCATAGATAGCTCCTTCGTGCATCTCATGGATGGATTAACCGCTTAAAGGTTGAGTGCATTCTAGCGTGAACAGAGGGCGCGTGCTCGCCAGGCAACAGGAGTCGCACAAAACGGCACCCCCGAAACGCTGCGGAAACATTGGAAACATGCTCGCTACAAACGGAACTCCGTAACAAACTGTCAACGTTTGCACCATAAGGTTTGCCCTGTACCGCAAGACGGCCGCATCGCGGCTAGCGAAAAGGGGGACACCATGTTTATTAAGAGCGGGAACGCTTGTAACAGAATGGAAACATTACTTTTACACAATAAAGTGGCATTACTGCATAAAAAAATAGAAATACGCAGAAATATGGATAAATGAACAAACCCAAAGAAAAGTTGAAATATTCGCCACTTTTCCTAACTAAAGCGTCTACTATTTTGCGAACGCCGAACACGGCGAAGGATGGCCTGTCGGGCAGCCAAAACCCGACGAGATTTGAGAGGAGAGCCGCATGTCGAGCCTCACCGGTAAGTCATTGAACCCTGTTATGAATCGCAGGAGCGTTATCGCGAGCGCAGCAGGTCTGGGGGCGATGTCCATTCTAG
>USAX01000141.1 GCA_900552705.1 uncultured Collinsella sp.
AGGGCGATGAGCTGGGCGCCCACGTTGGAGAGCAGGCAGTTGATCAGAATCTGCCAAATGTAGCCCAGCACGATGCCGCCGATCAGGTTAGGCATAAAGAAGATCGTACGGAAGATGTTGGTGCCCTTGAGCGCCTTGCGGGTGAGCGCCTGCGCGATGGCCAGCGCGATCACGTTGATGAGCACCGTCGACAGGAAGGCAAACGCCACGGTAAAGAAGAACGACGTGGAGAACTGCGGATCGGACAGCGCGCGCACGTAGTTCTCGATACCGACAAAGTGCGCGTTATTGATGGTAATAAACTGGCAGAACGAGAGATAGAAACCCTGGATAAAGGGAATCACGAACCCGATCATAAACGCCAGGCACGTGGGCAGCATAAAGAGCGGCCACCAGCGCTTGAGTGCTTTGCCCATAGAAGGGTCCTTTCAATATGCAGGGGGCGGGCAAACCTACGTCTGCCCGCCCCCTGTCGCTAATCAGATAGCTTGGGCAGCAACTGCTTACTCGGAAGCAGCCTTCTCGGTCTTCCAGCCATCGACGAAGGCGTTCTTGACGCCGTCCCACTTGGTGTTGTCGGCAGCATAAGCGATGAGAGCCTGCTTGAGGTTCTTCTTCCACTCCTCGGAGGGGATGTAAACGAAGTCCCAAGCGACGGTCTTCTTGCCGTCCTTGGCCATAGCAACGGCCTGCTGAGAGAAGACGTTGGTGGTCTCCTTAGCGCTCTTGAACGGGGCGGTCAGACCCATCTTGTCAGCGATGATGCTGGTGGCGGTGTCAGAAGTGACGCACCAATACATGAAGTCCTCGGTGGCCTTCTGGGCATCCTCGGAAGCCTGGGAGCTGACGCACCAGTAGTTCTCGCCGCCGGAGCACAGGCCCTGGTTCTCCTCGCCGTCGACGCCGATGTAGATCGGCAGCATGCCGAGCTGGTCGTCGGTCATACCGGCCTTGGTGAGGTCGGCGTAGGCCCAAGAGCCGTTCTGATAGAAGACGGCCTTGCCGGTTGCGAACTCGTTGGTGGCGTCGTCACCGGTCTTGGAGGCGAGCTGCGAAGGATCGCAGGTGGAGTCGGTGATGTACAGGTCGAAGATCTGCTTAAAGTTGTCGAGATACTCGCCCTTGATCTCGTCGTCCTCCTGATTGTGCTCCTTCTCGAACTCGTAGTAGAGCGGGAGGTTGGCGAGGTGCGTGGTGTAGCGCCAGCTGGAGGAGTCATCCATACCGGCGGAAGTGAAGGCACCGTCAACGCCGAGCTCGTCCTTGCGGGCCTGGATGTCATCGGCGCAAGCCTTCAGCTTGTCGAAGGAGTTGATGTCCTCGGCCTTGTAGCCGGCCTTCTCGAGGAGCTCCTTGTTGTAAATGATGCCGTAGCTCTCCTGAACCCAGTCGATACCCAGATCCTTGCCGTCGGACTGCAGCGCCAGGGAGTCGTCGATGAGCTCGCCGCGGAGCTTGGTGTCGGAAAGATCGGCGCAGTAGTCCTTCCAGTTCTTAAGGCCGGTGGGGCCGTTGACCTGGAACAGCGTCGGAGCGGAGCTCTTGGACATCTCGGACTTGAGCTTCTCCTCGTAGGTGTTGGAGGCGGCGGTCACGATCTTGACCTCGACGCCCTTCTCCTTCTTGTACGCCTTGGCGATCTCCTTCCACTCCTTGTCGACCTCGGGCTTGAACTGGAGGAAGTAGACCTCGGCAGCGTCACCAGAAGCAGAGGAGCCAGAGCCGGCAGAACCACCGCAGCCCACGAGGCCCAGACCAAGAACCGCAGCCGCGGAACCAGCAAAGCCCAGGAACTGCCTTCTGCTCATTTCGTTCTTCATTACAATCCACCCTTTCACACCGTGGCGGCACCCTTTGCCGCCGCCTTCGGAGATTGGCTCGGGGACTTTGCCCCTTTTGCTGACTTGTACAATACGCTATTTGGCTAGTTGTTTGAACAAGTATTACTAGAGCGGTAGAAAAACTTCGGTGAACGGTAATTTCGACTTGATACTTGACAAGTTTTGTATAAACAATTATTTGTTATCGAATGCAGAGAAAACGCCCGATCAAGCCGATGCATCGTCGGTTTGACCGGGCGTTTTCGCTTTGAGGGCATGAGTCTCGTCAGGCTGCGAGCTAGCCGGCTATCGCTTGGAATTGACGCGGTAATGGAAGATCTCGGGGTGTGTGCGGGCATGCGTGACCTCGAACAAGATGCCGTCCGAGGTGTACGACTGGCTCTCCATAACGGCGACGCAGTTGTACTTGCCAAGGTCCAGATAGCTGCAGTCCTCATCGTTGGCGAGCTCGACACTCACCGTACGGCGGCTCGCCATCACTTTGATGCCGCGCTTGTGCTCCAGATAGTCGTAGATAGATCTTGCCGCAATCTCGGGGGTCAGGCCCTTGGCGATCGACTCCAAAAAGTAGCCGTGGTCCACCTGGCGCGCGCTGCCGTTGAGGCTTCGGACACGCACGACGCGAATCAGCTCCTCGCCCACCTTAAAGCCCAGGCGACGAGAGAGTTGCTCAGTGCAAATCAAATGTTCAAAAGACTTGACCTCGGTCGATGCGACGGCATTGTTGCGTTTTGCGAACTCGCCAAACGACTCAACCTCTTCGAGTGCGCCCAGCATATCGGTTTCGCCCTTAAGCCAAATAACGCGCACGCCCTTGCCGTGTATAGGCTGCACAAACATCTGGTCGGCCAGCATGCTCAAGGCGCGTCGAACGGTATTGCGCGTGCAGCCAAACTCCGCGGTCAGCTCGGCTTCGGTTGGCAGCATCTCCTGAAACGCATAGGTCCCGTTGATGATGCGCGAACGGATCTCGCGGTAGATTCCTTCGTAAATCGCTTTTGGCATGATTTCACCTCTAATGAATATGTATGGCTAGGCACGATAGCATTTCTTAAAGTTGTTTAAACCGATTATCGGTAAAGCACGGATTATTTACCGTCGACGGTTCCCCCGAAACCCAAATCGGACCGAATCAAAACCGTCAATGCGGCAAGCAGCCAGTCCTCTACAATGAGTTCATTGTTTAAACGTTCTTGCTCGCACAGCATGTTGCATCCGAAAGGCATATTATGCTGCAGAAAATCCAACGTTTTGGCGGAGCCATGTTCGCGCCCGCCATGCTGTTTTCTATATCAGGCCTCATGGTCGGCATCTCCGCCCTCGCAACGACCGTGGATATCGTCGGCGACCTCGCCGTATACGGAACCCCCTGGTACGTTTTCTGGACTATCATTCAGCGCGGCTCGTGGACGGTCTTTAAGCGCCTTCCACTCCTTTTTGCCGTAGCGCTGCCCATCGGCCTTGCCCAAAAGCAACCGGCACGCTGCTGCCTCGAGGCGCTCGTAGCCTATTTTGCCTACTGTTTCTTTTTGAGCGAGATCATTAAGCTGAGCGGCGACAACCTTGGACTTAAGTACCCGTCGTCTTTAACCCCCGCCAGCGGCATCACCGTCATCGACGGCATCAAGACGCTCGACACCGGCATTATCGGCCCGCTGGCGGTGTCGGCAACCGTCGTTGCCATCCATGACCGCTTCTACGATGCCAAGGTTCCCGATTGGCTCGGCACGTTCTCGGGTTCCTCGCTCGTCTACCTCATCAGCTTTTTTGCCGTGTTTGCCCTTGCCGCCATCTCGGCCGCCATCGTGCCCTTCGCATACGCTGTGACCGAAACGCTGCGCCACGCACTTGCGGGCGTCGGCCCCTTCGGCGTGGGCATCTTTGTGTTTTTGGAGCGAGCGCTCGAGCCCATGGGGCTGCACCATCTGCTCTATATGCCCATCTATTACGACAATCTGGTCATTCACGACGGTATTTACGCCACGTGGACCAACCTGCTCCCCATTCTCTCCCATAGCACGCGCCCTTTAAATGAACTTGCGCCCTGGGCAGGTTTTACCGCCACCGGCTGGGGCAAGCTCTTTGGCCTTCCCGCCATCGCGGCAGCATTCTATTTCACCGCCAAACCCGAACGCCGCGCCGGCCTTAAGGTCATCCTTTTGCCCGCCATCGTCGCCTCGGTGGTCTGCGGCGTCACCGAGCCGCTCGAGTTTCTCTTTATGTTCACCTATCCCGGACTCTTTTTGCTCTACGCCGTCCTGTCCTCCTGCCTTGCCATGACCATGAACTTCTTTGGCATCGTCGGCATCTTCTCGGGCGGTCTCATGGAAATGACGGCCTTCAACTTCATCCCACTCATGCGAATGCATGCCGGCTCCTACCTTTTGGCGCTCGGTATCGGTCTTGCCTTTAGCCTCATCTTTTTTGTTAGTTTTCGAGCACTCATCTTGGTCTATGACCTTAAGACGCCGGGCCGCGAGGATCATGTCTCCAATCGCGCGGCAATCGATCGTTTAACCGGAAGCGGCTTTGCCAAAGAGCAATCTCCCAATGGCGAGGTCAGTATTCAATCCGATCAAGATCACGTCCTCGCTGAGCGGGTAATTCAGCTTTTAGGTGGCGTTGGCAATATCGTGGGCGCAACCAACTGCGCCACGCGCCTGCGCGTCGAGGTCGCAGACCCTTCCATCGTTGCAGATAATGCGTCGTTTGTCGCGGTGGGCGCCAAGGGCCTCATCATTACGGGCAAGACCGCCCAGGTGATTATTGGCATCTCCGTTCCCCGCGTTAAAGAGCATTTTGACCAGATCATGGGCCTCGAGCCGGGATTTGTGCCCACCACCTCGGCCTCCCCTGCCGCCAGCGCAGCCCATAAGCGCGGCGATATCTGCTTCTTCGATATCGACGGAACACTCGCCTGGCAAGACCCTCGAGTGGCACAAGAGCTTCCCGAGAGCGAGCGAGACCTCTCCCCCTATCCCAATGAAGCGGTCTCGCAAGCCATCCGT
>USAX01000142.1 GCA_900552705.1 uncultured Collinsella sp.
TCGCCGCCCGAAAGGGTGCCGGCGACCTGGCGACGGCGCTCCTTAAGGCGCGGGAACTGCTCGTAGACGCGCTCAAGGCCCGGAGCCACCGTGGACTTGGGCTGCGTGTAGGCGCCCATCTCCAGGTTCTCCTCGACCGTCATCTGCAAAAAGGCGCGACGGCCCTCGGGAACCTGGGCCAGGCCCTTGCCCACCAGTTTATCGGCAGGCGTATGGGTAATGTCCTCGCCCATAAACTTGATGGAGCCGGTCTTGGAACGCAGCAGGCCCGAGATGGTTTTAAGCGTCGTGGACTTACCGGCGCCGTTCGCGCCGATCAGGGCCACGATCTCGCCCTCGTTGACGTTAAAGGAGATGTCCTTGATGGCGTGGATAGCGCCGTACCAGACGTTGATGTTGTAGACGGAAAGCATCGGCTCTGCCATTTAGTTCTCCCCCTTATCCTGCTTGCCCAGATATGCCTCAATTACGGCATCGTTGTTCTGGATCTCCTCGGCCGTGCCCTTGGCGATGACCTTACCAAAGTTGAGCACGCAGATGCCCTCGCAGATGTTCATGACGAGCGACATATCATGCTCGATAAGCATAATGGCGATGCCAAAGGTGTCGCGGATCTTGACGATGTTCTCCATGAGCTCCGCGGTCTCGGACGGGTTCATGCCGGCGGCAGGCTCGTCGAGCAGCAGCAGTTTGGGGTTGGTGGCAAGCGCGCGGACGATCTCCAGACGACGCTGGGCGCCGTAAGGCAGCGAGCCGGCCTGCTCGTTTGCCAGGTGCTCCATATCAAAAATGGACAGCAGCTCCATGGCGCGCTCGTGGGCGGCCTTCTCGTGCTTCCAATACGTCGGCAGGCGCAGCACGCCCTCAAAGCCGGAGTAGCGCTCCTGGTTGTGCAGACCGACCTTGACGTTGTCCTCCACCGTCATGGTGTTGAACAGGCGAATGTTCTGGAAGGTACGGGCAATACCCATGCGGTTGACCTGATAGACCGACTTGCCCGAGGTGTCCTCACCGTCGAGCAGGATGGTACCGTGCGTGGGCTGGTACACCTTGGTGAGCAGGTTGAAGACCGTGGTCTTACCGGCACCGTTGGGACCGATCAGACCGGCGATCTCGGTCTTACCGATGGTCAGGCTAAAGTCGTCGACTGCCTTAAGGCCGCCAAATTCAATGCCCAAGTGGATGCACTCGAGCGCCGGGCGCTGGCCCAGGTCGCGGTCGGGAACGATGGCGCCAGAAGGATACGGAACCATCTTGCCCTTGTTGAACTCAAACTTACTGGGCATCGGCTGCCACCTCCTTCTTGGAAGCAAAGCGATCCTTAATGCGTGCGAAGAACGCCTTGAGCTGCGGGTTGTTAGTAAAGACCATGACCAGAATCAACACGATGGCGTAGATGAGCATGCGGTAGTCCGAGAACTGACGGAGCAGCTCGGGAAGTACCGTGAGCAACGCCGCTGCGATGACGGAGCCGCGCATATTGCCCAGACCGCCCAGGACCACGAACACCAGGATGAGGATGGACGTGTTGAAGTCGAACTTGGTGGCGGAGAGCTGCGAGAAGTTACCGCCGAAGAGAGCTCCGGCAGCACCGGCGAGGGCAGCGGAAACCACGAAGGCGATCATGCGGTACTCGGTGACGGAGATGCCTACGGACTCGGCTGCAATCTTATTATCGCGCACGGCCATAATGGCACGGCCGGTACGGCTGCGAACCAGGTTGAGCACGATCACGAGTGCAACCATAACCAGGATGGCACCGGCGAGGAAGGTCGAGTACGTCGACACGCCCGAGGCGCCCTGGGCGCCCTTGATGATGGCGGTGCCGTCCTCGAGCAGGTGCAGGTCGTCGATCGTAGAGTTGCCCGTGATGTTAAAAATCACGTGCAGGCCGCGGGAATCGACGCCCACAATGAGGCAGGTGACGATCTCTTTGATAATCTCGCCAAAGGCCAGCGTCACGATAGCCAGGTAATCGCCGCTCAGGCGAAGGACCGGGATGCCGATCAAGAAGCCCAGGATAGCGGCAGCGATGGCGCCGACCACAATGCTGATGACAAGACGTATTGGATCGGAGGGAACGGCACTCTCGAGGGCGACAGCGGTAACGATGCCCGTATAGGCGCCGACGCTCATAAAGCCCGCGTGGCCCAGCGACAAGTCGCCCGCGATGCCGACAACGAGGTTGAGCGAGATGGCCATGACGATATAGGCCGTGATGGGAACCAGCTGACCGGCGATCATGCGCGGGATCATATGGTTGGACTGCATAAAGAACACGATGGCAAATGCCACGATGCACATGGCGTACGTGACAAAGTCGTGACGCGTCTGCTTGTCTTTAAGAAACTTCATAACGCTCACCTACACCTTCTCGGGGACGTACTTGCCCAAGAGGCCGGCAGGCTTGACGAGCAGGACGATGATCAAAACACCAAAGACGATGGAGTTGGCAAGGCTCGTGGAAATGTATGCCTGCGCCATCGCCTCGATGATGCCGATGAGAATGCCGCCGACAAAGGCACCGGGAATGGAGCCGATGCCGCCGAAGACGGCTGCATCGAAGGCCTTAATGCCAGGCATGGCGCCCGTCGTGGGCTGCAGCACCGGCGAGTAGGAGCACAGCAGCACGCCGGCGATGGCGGCAAGGGCAGAGCCGATGGCAAACGTCATCGAGATGGTGCGGTTAACGTTGATGCCCATGAGCTGAGCGGCGGCCTTGTCCTCGGACACGGCGCGCATGGCTTTGCCCATCTTGGTCTTGCCTGTAAAGAACATCAGGCCGGCCATGATAACCAGGCAGGCGACGATGGTGACGAGCGAGACGGCGCTTACGTTGAACTTGGCCAAGAACTCCGGCACCTGGAAGGTGACGAGCGAAGTGAAGTTCTTGGGCGTGGCGCCCCACAGAAGCTGCGCGGCATTCTGCAGGAAGTAAGACACGCCGATGGCCGTGATCAGAACGGCCAGAGGGCCTGCTTGGCGCAGCGGCTTGTATGCCAGACCCTCGATGAGAACACCGAGAACCGTGCAGACCACACAAGAGAGAATTACAGATGCCCAGCCCGGGAGGCCGAGATACGACGTGGCGCAGAACGAGACATAGGCACCGACCATGATGACGTCGCCGTGAGCGAAGTTGAGCATCTTGGCGATACCGTAGACCATGGTGTAGCCCAACGCGATGATGGCGTAGACGCTGCCCATGGACAGGCCGTTGACCAAGTATTGGATAAAGACCGTCATGTTCCACATCCCCCTTTCGAATAGGTTTCCAGTTGATGTATGAAACAGGGACGTTACATCGTCCCTAGATACCAAGCAAGCAGGGAAGGCCAAAACCTCCCCTGCTTGGGATCAAAACCGCTCTATATAAGGCGGCCTATTAGGCCTGTACGTACTTGCCGTCGGTAATGACGTACGCCGTCGGGTCCTTCTGGACCTGACCCTTGTCGTTCCAGGAGAGCTTGCCAGTCAGACCGTCAACGGTAATCTTGAGCATAGCCTCGGGAAGCTTCTCGGCAACCTCGGTGGGGTCGGCGTCGACGCCCAGGCCGGCCTCCTTGAGAGCCTCGACCACAGCATGCACGCCGTCGTAGGCGTCGGCGGCAAACTGGTCGGGGGTATCGCCGTACTTATCCTTGTAAGCGTTGACGAAGTCGGCGTTCTTCTCGTCGTCGGCGGAGAACGGGGTCATGAGCAGCAGACCCTCGGCAAGAGAGGTGTCGAAGCCCTCAACGCCCAGGATGCCGTCCATGCCGTCGCAGCCCATCATCTTGACGTCGTAGCCCATGTCCTTGGCGTTCTTGAGCAGGACGGACGCCGGCGTGTAGTAGATCGGCGCAAAGATCATGGTGGCGCCTGCCTGCTTGGCCTTGGTCAGCTGGTTGGTAAAGCTCGTGGCGGAGTCGTCCTTAAAGGTCTCCTCGTCGACAATCTCAAGCTTAGACTTAGCGGCCTGGGCCTTAAAGGAATCTGCGATGCCCGAAGAATAGGCGTCGCCGGAGTTATAGAACAGCACGAACTTCTCGTTCGCATACTTCTCTGCCAGGAACTTGGCAGCGTTGACACCTTGGTTGGGGTCGGTAAAGCAAACCTGGAAGACGCAATCCTTGCCCTTGGTAACGTCCTCGGAGGACGCAGACGGGGTGATCATAAACGTCTGAGGGTCGTTGCCGCACTCGGCGGCAACGGCGACCGACGCACCCGTGGTGGTCGGACCGACGAGGGCCTGCATGCCCCAGTCGAGCAGGGTGTTGAAGGCGTTGACGGCCTTCTCACCGTCAGCCTGGTCGTCCTCGGCCTTGCTGACAAGCGGCAGCTCCTTAGTCGAGAAATCCTTGCAGCCAAGCTCGACAGCCTGTGTAACGGACTTGCCGTAGGACGCGTTGGCGCCGGTCAGCGGGCCGATGGTGCCGATCTTAAACGAAGCGTCGCCCGACGCGGAACCGCTGTCGCCGCCGTTGGAGGAGCAGCCAGCTAGAATGGACATCGCCCCCAGACCTGCTGCGCTCGCGATAACGCTCCTGCGATTCATAACAGGGTTCAATGACTTACCGGTGAGGCTCGACATGCGGCTCTCCTCTCAAATCTCGTCGGGTTTTGG
>USAX01000143.1 GCA_900552705.1 uncultured Collinsella sp.
CCGACGACCTCACATCGAGCGCTACCGACCGCACGCTCGCCATCGCGTCGAAAATATTCGCCTACACGTCGCGCGGCCTTACGCCCGAAGCTGCCCTGGGCGCCTCTAAGATCATCCTGTCCGAAACTATCGCTTCTGCCATCTGCTTTACCGACGGCAAGCAGGTGTTGGCAAGCTGGGGCGAGGACTCGGCAAAATGCCCCGCGGGCACCCCGGTGGTGCTGCGGACTACGCTCAACGTGATCAACAGCGGTGAGCAAAGCGTGTTCTCGCGCGATGCCTCGACCGAGACAGGTGGCTACTTTCCGCGCCTGCGCGCCGGTATTGTCGCACCGCTTACCATGCGCGGGCATTGCGTGGGCACGCTCGAGCTGTATTATCCCCGTCTGAGCAGCATCGATATGCGCCAGACGGCGCTTGCCTCGGGCTTTGCCGACCTCATTTCCACGCAGCTTGCGAGCTTTGAGCTCGAGCGCCAGGACGAGCTTACGGCCCGCGTGGAGCTGCGCGCCTTGCAATCGCAAGTCGATCCTCATTTTCTATTCAATACCATTAGCACGATCGTGTCGCTCGTTCGAACCGAGCCCGACAAGGCGCGATCGCTGCTGATCGACTTCTCCAACTACTATCGTCAGACGCTTTCTGATTCCGATACGCTCACCACGCTCGAGCACGAGGTGGAACAGGGCACTCGTTATATCAATCTTATGCAGGCCCGGTATGGCGACGGCCGTCTTCGCGTCTCGGTCGATATCGACTTTGAGGTGCGCGATTGCATGGTGCCGCCGTTTATCTTGCAGCCGTTGCTCGAAAACTGCATCAAGCACGCGCAGCGCGAGACCGAGCCGCTTTCTATTCACGTTAGGGCTTTCGAGACCGATGACGGTTTGGAGATCATCGTCGAAGATGACGGCATCGGGATGAGCGAAGAGGTCTGCGCGCATCTGTTTGAGCAACATCGCCGAGAGGAGCCCGAGAGCATTACCGCCGACGGCTCCGTCAAGCGAGGTTGCGGCCTGGCGCTCTTCAACGTGCTTCAGCGCATCCATTTCTTTTACGGAGAAGATTCCGGCATGCGCGTGAAGTCCCAGGAGAGCGTGGGAACGCAGGTCATCGTCGAGCTGAACGGCGAGCCGCATGAGCCCGCGCCGTTGACGGCGTAGCACGCGGTTGGATTGAGAGAAAAAGAGGGGAAGCACATATGTCCGAAGGCTGGAACATCTTGGTGGTTGATGACGAGCCCCCAATTAGGGCTGAGCTACGCTATCTGTTGGAAAAGGATACGCGTGTGGGCCAGATTGCCGAGGCGGGCAATGTCACCGAAGCCGTGGAGTCGATTCTGTCGAACAAGCCCGACGTGCTGTTTTTAGACATTACCATGCCCGGTCGCTCGGGAATTGAGCTTGCCGAGACGCTGCAGAACCTAAAGACGCCGCCGGTCGTGGTGTTTGTGACGGCGTTTGCCGAGTTTGCCGCCGATGCGTATAACCTCGATGCTGTCGACTATGTCGTCAAGCCGGTCGAGGACGCACGCCTGTCAAAGGCACTCGACAAGATCGAGACGGCCTTGGGTGCCCGTCGTGTTATCCACGCTCCGCGCCAGCCTTTGCGTCTGACGGTGGACCGCGGGGGCAAAAAGGTGTTCATTCCCGCCGCAGACGTCTGCTACTTTGAGGCGCGCGCCGATTTTTGCAATGCCATCTGCGCCGAGGGAACGTACCTGATCAATGAGTCGATCTCTTCGCTCGAGCGTCGCTTGGTCTCCGAGGGCTTTATTCGCGTTCATCGCAGCTATCTGGTCAATTTGGAAGACGTGCACAATGTTGAGATTGGCTCCACGGGGTTGATGGAGCTCAGGCTCGACCGCGTGAACTCGATGGTACCGGTGTCCCGTCGTCGTGCCGCCGAGGTCAAGTCGCACCTGGGGCTTGCGTAAGAGGCTTGCGTGCCGTCGTTTGCCATCGCAGGTTTGGCATGGGCGCGCGGTGGGCATAATGGGTGGCATCGAATGAAATCGAAAGGATCATTATGCCCGCGCTTATCACCCATCATCTGTTTGGCGAGGAAAGCATCGACCGTCTTCCGCAGGGCGTCATCACGTCCGATGAAGAGCGCATTGCCTTTATCTTGGGCAACCAAGGCCCCGACCCGTTTTTCTTTCACATTCTGACACCGCGTGTTTCCGACTGCACGCTGCTGGCGCAGGTCATGCATCGGTCGCGCATGTCTCGCCAGTTCGCGTGCCTGCGCGACGGCGTGTCGCATCTGCTGCCGCGCGACGCCAGCTTGGGTCGTGCCTTTGCGCTGGGCCTGCTGTCTCATTACGTGCTCGACCGCAACGCCCATCCCTTTGTCTATGAGCAGCAGTTTGGCATTGTCGAGTCCGATTCAGAGCTTGAGGATTCGAGCAGTCAGGTCCATGCCGTGATCGAGAGCGACCTGGATGTGCTGATGCTGCAGCTTAAACGCGATGGCGCTACGGTTGACGATTATCCGCCGGCGGGCGAGATCGTCACCACCGATCGCATCAATCGCGTGGCCGGCGTGCTGATGAGCTATGTTGCCGGACGCGTGTACGGCATTGACATTCCGGCGGGGGAGTACGGTGCTGCCGTTGCCAATATGCAGCGACTTTACCGCGCGATTGAGCCGGCCGGCTCCGCAAAGACGCGCGCGATCTCGCTGGTTGAGGGCTTGGTGCACGACTACTCGCTGCTCGACGGCCTTGCCCATCGCGTGACGACGGAGCTGCCCGAGCGCACCGGTAACCTGGGCCATCTGACATGGAAGAATCCCTTTACCGACGAGGTCTCGAACGAGAGTTTCCCCGAGGTCTTTGATCGCGCGCTGGTCGATTACGAGTGCACGGTCGCACGTTTTATCGAGACCGGTGACATGGATGCCGTGACCAGTCACGTCAACTACAGCGGTCGCGTGCTCAATGCCGATGAGGAGTTCGACCGCGAGGAATAGGGCCCGTGCGTGCCCCTTTGCCGAATCCTTACCGGCGGTTCTGGACAATTGGGGTACGATGAACTAACTGCATATCGGGCGAATACGAAGGGTCCCTGTCCATGAAATACACCAAGCTCGAGCGTAACTGGGTTATGTATGATGTGGGCAATTCGGCCCTCGTGCTGCTCAATACCTCGGTGGTGCCCATTTACTTTAACGCCATCAATACCGGCGCTTCTTCGGCCGACCTGGTGGTCGCCTGGGGCAATGCGCAGACGATCGCCTCGCTGGTCATCGCCATGCTCATGCCCATTCTGGGCGCGCTTGCCGACTACGCCGGCAACAAGATCAAGTTCTTCTTGGGCTTCTTCCTCACGGGCCTGGTGCTTTGCTTGGCGCAGGCTATCCCAATGTCCGCCATGGCATTTTTGACCGTGTACGTGCTGTGCACCATCGGCCTTAACTCTTCTATGACGTTCTACGACGCCATGCTGCCCGACATTACCACCGACGAGCGCATGGACGCCGTGTCCAGCTCGGGCTATGCCTGGGGCTACATCGGTTCCACCGTGCCGTTCGTCATCTGCCTGGCGCTCATCATGGGTGGCCCCGCTCTTGGCGTCCCTACCATGCTGGCAACGCGTCTGTCGTTTATCATCACTGGTGCCTGGTGGCTCATCTTTACCCTGCCGCTCATTCGCACCTATAAGCAAAAGTACGGTCGCGAGCGCGGTCCCGAGGACACTATCGGCCACATCGTGGGCGGTGTGTTCTCCGAGGTCGGACACACCATGCGCGAGATCGCCCACAACAAGACCGTGCTGGTCTACATGATTGCGTTCTTCTTCTATATCGACGGTGTGCACACGGTCATTTCCATGGCTACCAGCTACGGCTCGGCTTTGGGCATCGATTCGACGCAGCTGGTGCTGGCGCTGCTCGTTACGCAGTTCGTGGCCTTTCCGTCCGCCATCATCTACGGCAAGCTCGCCGGACGCGTGGGCACGCTCAACATGATCCTGGTGGCAGTCGCCGCCTACATGGGCATTGTGCTGTTCGCCGCGTTCTTCCTAAAGACCGCCTTTGAATTCTGGGTGCTTGCCATTATGGTCGGCCTGTTCCAGGGCGGCGTGCAGGCGCTTAGTCGTAGCTACTTTGGCCGCATTATCCCCAAGGAAAAGTCCAACGAGTACTACGGCTTCTTTGACATCTTCGGTCGCTATGCAAGCGTCATGGGCACTTTCCTAGTGTCGGTCGTCACCTCGCTGACCGGCAACCCGTCGCTGGGCGTCCTTTCCATTGGCGTGCTGCTGATCGTTGGCTTTATGCTGCTGGTCCGCCTGTCCCGCATGACTCGGGCGGCAGAGCATGCCGCATAGGAGCGAGCGGCTATTGTGCCTGTCCACGGTACTCTTTTGGGGTTATCCGCAATAAACATTGCGACTTGCGAGCAATGATTTGCCCAAGTGGGTATGATGGAATCAGCTAGGTCGCGGGGCGTCGCCTGTGTTTGGCGGCGTCCCGTTTTTGTGTTGCAGGGAGGGTAAGGCATGAACGCCACGGTCGTGATTCCAACGTATTGGGCGGGCGATGACGCTTGCGCAAACG
>USAX01000144.1 GCA_900552705.1 uncultured Collinsella sp.
TGCACGTTGACGCGCGCGCCCTCGTCCAGGAACAGGCCGGTGTCGTCGAGCGCGATCCAGCTATCGTCGAGCGTCTGCGTGCAGGTCACGTTGACGATGGCGTACTCGTGGGAGCACACGCGTAGCACGGAGCCCACGACACCCTCGCCGGCAACGGGGGAGTCCAGGGCAATATGCAGGTCGAGCGTTGCCTGCGGGCGGGCGACGACGTCGATGGCGGCGATGGCCGCGGCGGCATCGACACCGCTCACGCGCACAGCAACCGTGGCGTGCTTGTATGCGGGCACATCGATGACGATGCGCTTGGTAGCGTGCTCGGCCAAGTAGGCGTAGGCAGCCTCGCCCATGCCGGTTTCGAAGGCTTCAGCGGGGGAGAGCTCCTCCTCGAGCTTAATGGCACCGGCCTGGTAGACGGAGGTGGCGGGCACGTCGAGCTCGGTCTCGGGCGTGATGCGGGCGCGGTCGGCGGCATCACCGGGGGCGGAGGCGCGGCGCTCGGGGAAGCGCTCGGCCATGGCGTTCATGGCGGTGCCAAACGCGTCGGCAGCGCCGGCAAACTGCTCGTCCAAGCCTTCGACCTCAACGGCCTCGGCGGGAGCGGCGGCAAGCTCGTCCGAAAGCTCAAGCTTGGTCTGGTTCATCTTGAGCCAGCCCCAAGTGGCAGCCGGCATCGCGTTGACCTGCTCGAGTGTGGTAGCAGCGGTGTTGGTGGTCTGTTTCATTATCCGATCGCTCCTTCCATCTCGAGCTTGATCAGGTTGTTCATCTCGACGGCGTACTCCAGCGGCAGCTCCTTGGAGACCGGGTTGGCAAAGCCGTTGACGATCATGGTGCGGGCCTCTTCCTCCGAGATGCCGCGGCTCATCAGGTAGAACACCTTGTCGTCGCCGATACGGCCGATGGTTGCCTCGTGGCCGATGTCGACGTTCTTGGCGCGGATGTCCATGGCGGGGATGGTGTCGGAGCGGCTCTGGTCGTCGAGCATCAGTGACTGGCAGCTCACGGTTGCCTTGGAGCCCTCGGCCTTGGGCGTGGCCACGATGGAGCTTCGGAAGGTCTGGATGCCGCCGCTCTTGGAGATGCCCTTGGTCTCGACCGTTGCCGAGGTATCGGGCGCGTTAAGTACGACCTTGCAGCCGGTATCAAGGTTCTGGCCGGCGCCGGCAAAGGTGATACCGGTAAAGCTCGAGCGAGCCCGGCGGCCGTTGAGCACGCTCATGGGGTAGAGGTAGCCCACGTGGCTGCCGAAGGAGCCGCTGATCCACTCGATGTCGCCGTCCTCGTCCACGCGCGCACGCTTGGTGTTGAGGTTGTACATGTTCTTGGACCAGTTCTCGATGGTCGAGTAGCGCAGGTGCGCACGCTTGCCAACAAAGAGCTCGACGGCGCCGGCGTGGAGGTTGGCCACGTTGTACTTGGGCGCGGAGCAGCCCTCAATAAAGTGCAGGTCGGCATCGTCCTCGACGATGATGAGCGTGTGCTCAAACTGGCCGGCACCCTTGGCATTGAGGCGGAAGTAGCTCTGCAACGGGAAGTCGAGCTTGGTGCCCTTGGGCACGTAGACAAACGAGCCGCCCGACCACACGGCACCGTGCAGGGCCGCAAACTTGTGGTCGGTGGGCGGGATGAGCGTCATAAACTTCTCGTGGATGAGCGGCTCCCACTGCGGGTCGTGCAGGGCCTCCTCGATGCCGGAGTAGACGATGCCCATCTTGGACGCCGTGTCCTGCATGTTGTGGTAGACCAGCTCGGAGTCGTACTGCGCACCGACGCCCGCCAGGTAGCTGCGCTCGGCCTCGGGGATACCCAGGCGCTCAAAGGTGTTCTTGATGTCGTCGGGCACCGACTCCCAGTCGTGCTTTTGGTCGGTGTTGGGCTTTACGTAGGTGACGATGTTGTCCATGTCCAGGCCCTCGATGGAGGGGCCCCACGTCGGATCCGGGAAGCGGTTGAAGATCTCGAGGGACTTTAAGCGCAGATCGAGCATCCACTGCGGCTCGTCCTTCTTGGCGCTGATCTCGCGCACGATGTCGGGCGTGATGCCGGCGTCGAGGCGCTCGAATCCCTCCTCGCCATAGGTGAAGTCGTAGAGGCTGCGGTCGATGTCCGCGACCTCGGTGCGGTTCTTGGTCATTGCGTCGCCCCTTTACGCCTGCTGCTTGGCAGTGGCGGTCTCGGCCTGGGCGCGCTGCTCGGCTGCCTCGCGCTCGAAGGTCTCAAAGCCGTTCTTGTCGATCCAGGGGATGAGCGAGGCGTCGTCCTCGCGCACGATGTGACCCTTGACCATAACGTGGACGCGGTCGACATCCAAGTGCTCCAGGATGCGCGTGTTGTGCGTGATGATGAGCATGGAGCCGTCGCAGCTCTTGCGGTAGGCGTCCATGCCGTGGCTGACGGTGGAAAGCGCGTCGACGTCCAGGCCCGAGTCGGTCTCGTCGAGGATGGCGAGCTTGGGCTGCAGCAACAGGAGCTGGAGCATCTCGACCTTCTTCTTCTCGCCGCCCGAGAAGCCCACGCCTAGCTCGCGGTTGAGGTAGGCGGTATCCATGTTGAGCTCGGCCGCGAGCTCCTTGACGCGACGACGGAATTCCTTGCCCTTCATCTCCAGGCCGGGGCGGCCGGCGATACTGGCGCGCAAAAAGCTCGACAGTGGCACGCCGGGGATCTCGACCGGGGCCTGGAAGCTCAGGAACAGGCCGGCGCGCGAGCGCTTGTCGGTGGTGAGCTCGGTGATGTCCTGGCCGTCAAAGACGATGCGGCCGTCGTTGACCGTGTAAACGGGATCGCCCATGACCAGGTGGCCGAGGGTGGACTTGCCGGCGCCGTTGGGGCCCATCAGCACGTGGGTCTCGCCGGCGGCGACGTTGAGGTTGACGTTGTGGAGGATGGTCTTCTCGTCCACGGAGGCGGTCAGACCTTCGATGGAAAGCAGCGGATTTGCGCTCATGCTGTCCCTCTCTGTATATGGTGTACTCATGGGTGTACGAAACCCTAGGAATCTTCTCGGAATAAAGTTACTATGGGTTCGGCGTTAGTCAAGGGAAAACCCGACTAATCCACTCGACTTTTTAGATGAGGGACATAATAATCAGGTTTGTTTGCTCCGCTTGCATAGGATTTGGGACAAACAAGCCTGGTTTTGTCCCAGTAACGATGGGAGGGTAGGTATGCTCATTTCTTCTAAGGGCCGCTATGCCCTCCGACTGATGATCTATATCGCAGCGCTGGGCGACGCCGAGGGCAAGATTGCTCTGCGCGAGGTCGCCGACCGCGAGCGTATCTCGCAAAAGTATCTGGAGCAGCTGGTTCGTCCGCTCATGAAGGCGGGCCTACTTAAGAGCGTGCGCGGCAAGGGCGGCGGCTACATGATGGCCAAGGACCCGGCCGAGGTGCGTGCCGGCGACATCCTGCGCGCCGTCGAGGGCAGCACGGCTCCGGTGGCGTGCGATGGCATCGACAACAGCTGCGCCCGCAGCGATCTTTGCTCGACCGTCAAATTCTGGCGCGGTCTGGACGACGTGATCGAAAAGTACGTCGATGGCGTGTCGTTGGCCGACCTTGCTGCCGTCCCCGAGATTAACTTTGACATTAAGCTGTAGGTTGAACGCAATTCCTTAAGATTTCGCGGAGGGTTGTTGCCGTTTACCGAGGGGTTGTTGTGCAACAACGGGCGAGCTGCAATACTTACTCTTATCTTTGCAAACTGCACTTTAACTACACCAATGCAGGGAGGATCTTATGCAGCGCAAGCATTCTGCTATTGTCGCGGGCCTGACGCTGGCGCTTTCGTTTGGCGCCGTTTCCGCGCCGGCACCCGCCGCTGCCGAGGAGCCCACGCCGGGCGTTGCCTCGGGTGCCACCGATATCGATAAGGGTCTCTATACCCAGCAGTCCTTCTCGGGCGTGCTGAGGTCGGTCCAGGGCGTTTCGTTTGTTAACGTTACCCCCGAGATGAAGTACTTTACCAAGTACGAGAGCCATGGCAACTATAACCAGGGCTTTTCGTATGGCGACGGCTATAACGCGCTGGGTTATTACCAGTTCGACCGTCGATGGTCGCTCATTCCGTTTATGAAGCAGGCCTACAACTACAACCCCGAAAAATACAGCATGCTCAAGGATGCGATTGATCGCGGCAGCGAGATTTCCAACACGAGCAATGCCATGTACGAGAACGGCCAGCTCACCGAGTTGGGCCGTATTGCGCAGGAGGCTTTCCAAGGTGCTTATAACACCGACCCTGTTGAGTTCTCGGCTCTGCAGGATGCGTATGCGTACAACTCGTACTATGCGGTGACCGAGGCGTGGCTCAAGAGCGGCCTGGGCATTGATATTTCGGGCCGTGCCGATTGCGTTAAGGGCATGGTGTGGAGCATCACCAACATGTGCGGCACCGGTGGCTGCAGGGACTTCTTCCGTTGGGCAAACCTTTCTAACAGTATGACTGATCGCGAGTTTGTGACGGCGCTTTCCAACAGTGTGGTCAATAACGTGGCGACCAAGTATTCGAGCCAGCCCCAGTATCATGAGGGCTGGAAGAACCGCTACCGCAA
>USAX01000145.1 GCA_900552705.1 uncultured Collinsella sp.
GTCATGGAGTTTGTGGGCCCCGGCATCGCGAGCATGACGACCGACTACCGCAACGGCGTCGACGTCATGACCACCGAGACCACCTGTCTGTCGAGCATCTGGGCCACCGACGAGGACACGCACGCATTCCTGGCCATGCACGGCCGCGGCGACGACTACCGCGAGCTCAAGCCTGCCGATGTTGCCTACTACGACGGCTGCGTCGAGGTCGATCTGTCGAGCATCAAGCCCATGATTGCGCTGCCGTTCCATCCTTCCAACGGCTTTGAGATTGACGAGCTCAACGAGAACCTCGAGGACATCCTTCACGAGGTGGAGCTCGAGGCCGCTAAGATCGGCGAGGGCAAGACGCACTTTAGCCTGCTCGACAAGATCGTCGACGGCAAGCTGCACGTGCAGCAGGGCGTTATCGCCGGCTGCTCGGGCGGCAACTACGACTCCGTGGTCCAGGCTGCCCGCGTGCTCAAGGGCGCCAACACCGGCTGCGGCGAGTTCTCGCTGTCGGTCTATCCCACGAGCCAGCCCGTGGCGCTCGAACTCACGCGCCGTGGCTACATTTACGACCTTATGGAGGCCGGCGCGATCGTGCGCACGGCGTTCTGCGGCCCGTGCTTTGGCGCCGGCGACACGCCTGCCAACAACGGCCTGTCCATCCGCCACACCACGCGCAATTTCCCCAACCGTGAGGGCTCCAAGCCGGGCAATGGCCAGTTGAGCGCCGTGGCTCTGATGGACGCTCGCTCCATTGCGGCGACGGCTGCCAACGGCGGCGTCCTGACGCCGGCGACCGACCTACCCGAGGAGACTTGGGACGAGGCCTGCGAGTACACCTTCGACGACGCTCCCTACAAGAAGCGCGTGTACTGGGGCTTTGGCAAGGCTGAGCCCGCCGACGAGCTGGTCGAGGGCCCCAACATCAAGCCGTGGCCCGCGATGGAGCCGCTCGGCGACGATATCCTGCTCAAGGTTTGCTCCAAGATCATGGACCCGGTCACTACGACCGACGAGCTCATTCCCTCGGGCGAGACGAGCTCCTTCCGCTCCAACCCGCTGGGCCTGGCCGAGTTTACGCTGAGCCGCCGCGACCCGGCCTACGTGGGCCGTTCCAAGGAGGTTGACGCGGTAGAAAAGCGCCGCGTGGCCGGCGAGGCCGCAGGCGACCTGGCCGCGCTCGATACCGAGCTTGCCGGCGTGTTTGAGTCACTGGCCGGCGCGGGTGTCGCGGCCGATGCCAAGGCGACCGAGTACGGCTCCATGCTCTATGCCAAGAAGCCCGGTGACGGTTCTGCTCGCGAGCAGGCCGCGAGCTGCCAGCGCGTGATCGGCGGCCTGGCCAACATCGTCCACGAGTACGCCACCAAGCGTTATCGCTCCAACGTGATGAACTGGGGCATGGTGCCCTTTCAGATGGAGGCCGAGCCCAACTTTGAGGTGGGCGACTACGTCTTTGTGCCGGGTATCCGCGCCGCGCTCGACGGCGACCTAAAGGACATCGCCGCCTACGTGGTGCGCGCCGATGGTGCGGTCGAGCAGATTGAGCTCTATATTGCCGATATGACGGCCGAGGAGCGTGCCATCGTCAAGGCCGGCTGCCTGATCAACTACAACAAGTTCAAGGCCGCTGCCGAGTAGCGCACTTAATTGTCCGCCCGGGGCTTACCCTTTCCCGCCCGCTCACGCGCTTCGCGAGGGCCGCGTTCGGGAAAGGGTAAGCCCCGGGCTACATTTCTGCGTTCTCGTTGGGTCTTGAGGGACGCTAATAAATAGACTTGCTTGATGCCGCCTCTGTTATCGGGGCGGCTTCTTTTTGTTGAAAACCACCACAAAGGGGGCAGGCACCTTTGTGGTGGTGGGGACGAGCTCGATGCTGTTGTGATCGTTGAGCGGCATGTTAATGGGCGGCTCTACAGAATTTCATCTGGGCTGGCGGGTTTGGTTGTTTTGGGGATGCCGAGTTTGGATGACGCGAAATCGTCAACATTGTCCTTAATTCCGTCTTTGGTGTAGACAGTGACCATATAGGTGCTGTGTCCGAATTCGCCCTTGTCGCGTGTTGCCCAGGCATCCCAGTAGGCGGCCCCGTTTCGCCCTTTGATTTTTCCGACACGGCGGAGTTCTGTTCGCTTTAATTTCTGGTTGCTATAGATGGTTCGACCGGCCTCCTCGGTGAGCCCGCACTGTCCAAGCATCTTGTCGAGGACTTGGTTCATGTGGCGCTCATCGGTGTTTGGTGCGTAGTCGTAGGCGAGGGTGATGGAGTCGAGTGGCTGGTCGTCGATTAGATAGTTTAGCGCCTGAGGTCCAAGGCAGAAATAGGGGGAGCATCCGTCGATCTGACCGAGCAGTGGCAACTTTGACTGCCAAATTCCGGTGGGAATTGCGTCTTCGTAGAACACGCCGCGACAGATAAAGGAGAGCGAGGTGGCACGCGAGCCGGCGTCGACCATTCCGCATAAATCGAAGGGCGAGGTGATACCAAGGGAAAAGGGCGTGATGACGATAAGGAAGAGCATCACGATGGGTATGGCGAGAATGGCGATGACGTTGCGACCGGTGGAATGAGGCGGCTTCATATGCGCTCCTCGAGACTAAGAGCAGGCAAGCTCGATGACAAATGAATAGTCTCAGCTAACAAGTCAATTTTAATCTCATAACGTGCGACAGCTGGCCGTCGAAACCGAGAACCACCACAAAGGCGCCTGTCCCCTTTGTGGTGGTGAGGAGCGCGCGGCTTCTTTTGGTAATAATGCTGGCTGGCGATATCATTAGTGCAGGTAGCGAAGGTTTGCGTTGCGAGGTGCTTTGCTGTGAGAAGTCCTGCCCGTATTGGATTGATTGTTTTGGCGCTTGCGATTACCGTGGTTGGCATGGGCACTGTCGGCATGGCGTTTCTACCTGCTGCGGTGACGGAGCCGGTGGTCAAGCCTGTGACTCAATCTGTCGAACTTCTGACCGGCGACGACAAGCCCGAGACCATTACCGTTGATTTTGATGAGCAGCCGGCTGTGCTGGGCATTAGCAATTATCCGCGTATTCAGCTTGGGGCCATGCGCTATACCACGGATACAAGCCTGATCGATAGGGCGTCCGAGCTACTCAAGGGCAAAACATTTAAGCGTTGGTACGGATATGCGTCCTATCGGGCAAAAGCGAACGACATGGTTGGCGGATGCCACTCGTCCATCGAGCTGGACACTGCAAACGGCGCAAAGTTATGTGATGTCTCGTACGATCCGGGCTACGAGGGCAATGAGGGTCCGGGCATCTACATCATGGACGGCGATGTCGCCTATGTCATGGAGGGCGACCAGACCGAGCTCAACGATTTTATGGGTCAGTGTATCCAAGATGCCTATAAACAGACCTGCTTGCCTGACCCGCAGACTGCACGCGATAGTGGGTCTGCCCGTACATGGCTGTTCGAGGATGAGATGCCCTGGACCGTCGAATCGGGAAGTACGGGTTCGGCGAAGGAGTAGAGACCGCGACCACCACAAAGGTGCCTGTCCTCTTTGTGGTGGTTTTCGGTCTGTCTCGATCTGTAACATCTAGGATCAAAAATGGCTGCTAGATGTTACAGATCGAGACGGTAGCGCGCCTGGGCAGCGGCGGGCTGACATCTCAGTACCCTATCCGTAATTCACTCAGAAAATCTTATATATAGAGACTTAGATTTGTGTATAAGATCGCGTAAAGCTGGCAACAATACTTCTCGAACAACGTGAAGCCGCCCCGTAGGGCGGCCGCCCCAAGAGAGGTGATTCCATGAGAATCGATAAGCTAGCAATGACGTCGCGCGAGGCGCTGCAGACCGCCATGAGCACGGCTGCCGATGCACAGGCCGGCGCGGTGGAGCCGATCCACCTGCTGTCTGCCCTGCTCGGTGCCGGCGAGCGCAATATCTCCGTGATCATCGAGCGCATCGGTGCCGACCCGGCTCAGCTCGCACGCTCCACACAAGATGCCATCGACCATGCGCCCAAGGTGTCGGGCGAGGGTCAGCAGATGGGCCTGTCCAACGAGCTCGTTCGCGTGATCGAGAAGGCCGAGAAAAAGGCCACCAAGATGGGCGACAGCTTTGTGGTGACCGAGCATCTGCTGATGGCACTTGCCGAGGACAAGGGTGAGGCGGGTCGCGTGCTGCGTGACGCCGGCGTGACCAAGGGGCGCATCGAGCAAGTCTACGAGGAACTGCGCGGCGATGACCGCGTGACGTCTGCCGAGGACAAGACGCAGTTTGAGGCGTTGGAGCAGTACGGTCGCAACATCTGCGATCTGGCTCGCGCCGGCAAGCTCGACCCGGTCATCGGCCGTACCGACGAGATCCGTCGTACTATTCAGGTTCTGTCCCGCCGCACCAAGAACAACCCCGTGCTTATCGGCGAGCCGGGCGTCGGCAAGACGGCCATCGTCGAGGGCATTGCTCAGCGAATCGTGGCCGGCGACGTACCGAGCACCCTGCGCGACCGCGACCTCATCGAGCTCGACATGAGCGCGCTGGTCGCCGGCGCCAAGTA
>USAX01000146.1 GCA_900552705.1 uncultured Collinsella sp.
AGCCAGGGCATCGCCGTCGGCATGGCCACCAATATCGCCCCGCATAACCTCACCGAGGCGATCGAGGCAACCTGCTACCTGATCGATAATCCCGACGCCACTGTCGACGAGCTCATGCAGATCATGCCCGGTCCGGACTTCCCCACCGGCGCTATCATCATGGGCAGCGCCGGTATTAAGCAGAGCTACGAGACCGGCCGTGGCTCCATTACCGTGCGCGCCAAGGCTCACGTGGAGTCCACCAAGACCGGCCGCAGCCGCCTGGTCTTTACCGAGATTCCCTACATGGTCAACAAGGGCACCCTGCAGGAGAAGATCGCCCAGCTCGTCAACGACAAGCGCATCGAGGGTATCTCGGATATGCGCGATGAGTCCAACCAGAAGGGTATCCGTCTGGTCATCGAACTCAAGAAGGGCGTCATCCCGCAGGTCGTGCTCAACAACCTGTACAAGTACACCTCGCTGCAGACGACCTTTGGCGCCAACAACCTGGCGCTTGTCAACGGCGTTCCCAAATGCCTGAGCCTGCGTGAGATGCTGCAGCACTACATCGACCACCAGGTCGACGTCGTCACCCGCCGCACCCGCTTCGACCTTAAGAAGGCCCAGGCCCGCGCGCATATCCTTGAGGGCTACCTGATGGCCCTTGACCATATCGACGAGGTCATCAGCATCATCCGCTCCTCGCAGACCGACTCCGAGGCCAGCAGCCGCCTGATCGAGCGCTTTGGCTTTACGCCCGAGCAGACCACGGCCATCCTCGAGATGAAGCTGCGCCGCCTGACCGGCCTGGAGCGCGACAAGATCCAGGAAGAGCTGGACGGCCTGCGCCGCGCCATCGCCTACTACGAGGACCTGCTGGCGCACGAGGAGAAGATCCTGGGCGTCATTAAGGAAGAGATGCGCGAGATCTCCAAGAAGTTCGGCGATAAGCGCCGCACCGAGATCAGCCATGTCGAGAAGGACCTGGACGTCGAGGACCTCATTGCCGATGAGGACATGGTCGTGACCATCACCCACACCGGCTATGTCAAGCGCATCCCGGTGGCCGCCTACCGCGCCCAGAAGCGCGGCGGCAAGGGCGTGTCGGGCGTCAACCTCAAAGAGGACGACGTCATCGACGAGATGTTCATCGCGTCCACGCACGAGTACGTGCTGTTCTTCTCGAGCAAGGGTAAGGTCTATCGCCTGAAGGTGCACGAGCTGCCGGTGGGTACGCGCCAGGCGCGCGGTACCGCAATCGTCAACCTGCTGCCCTTCGAGGAGGGCGAGAAGATCGCGAGCGTCATCAGCTGCCGCGAGTTCCCTGCCGACGAGTACCTGATGTTTGCCACCAAGAGCGGCATGGTCAAGAAGACCGTAATGAGCGCATATGACCGCAGCCGCCGCGACGGCCTGATCGCTATCAACCTGCGTGACGACGACGCGCTGCTGAACGTGCGCCGCGTGCGCGAGGGCGACAAGATTATCCTGGCCACCACCGCGGGCAAGGCGATCATGTTCTCCGAGGAGCAGGTGCGCGCCACCGGCCGCGATACCAGCGGCGTTCGCGGTATCAGCATGAAGGACGGCGTGAGCGTTCTGGGCATGGAAGTTACCAACGGCAATGGCGACCTGTTCGTCATTACCGAGCGCGGCTACGGCAAGCGTACGCCGGTTGCGGACTACCCGGAGCAGAACCGCGGCGGCCAGGGCGTCTATACCATCCAGATGACCGAGCGTAAGGGCAACCTTGCGGCCATGAAGACGGTGGGCCCGCAGCACGAGCTGTTCATCGTGACGGAGGGCGCGACGGTTATTCGCGTCAAGACCGACGAGATCAGCCAGACCGGCCGCGCCACCCAGGGCGTCAAAATGATGACCGTCGACGACAACGACCGCATCTGCGCCGTAGCCCGCATGACGGCCGCCAAGGAGAGGCCCGAAGGCGAAGCCACAGAAGACGGCCCTGCCCCCGAAGAAACCCCTGTCGATCTAGGCGACGGCAACGACATGCCAGAAGATCTCCTAGACGAGTAAGAGGCCCTAGCTGGTAAAAATCATCAGACCCCTTATATCGGCGGTCGGCGCACTGCGCGCCGACCGCTTTTTTGACAATCTCGAACTTCGCGTCGGCCCCGGCTGCCCGGCGGCATGCGAAGTCGATCGCGAGTTCCGCACGAGCCGGAGAGCACTTAATGTGCTCTCCGTGCGAGCAGGACTGTCCGAGCAGGCGACTTCGCATGCCGCCGGGCAGCCGGGGCCGACACCCCTCAAAGATTTTCAAAAAAGTTGTTGACGCGCGCGTAACGACTCGTCTAATATATCCCTTGCGCGATGGACCTGTAGCTCAGTTGGTTAGAGCGTCCGGCTGATAACCGGGAGGTCACAAGTTCGAATCTTGTCAGGTCCACCACTTTCTTTCGCAATAAACACCCCAGCGAGAGCCGAGTCGCCGCTGGGGTGTTTATTACTGTCTCCGTGGGGGTTTAGCTCAGCTGGGAGAGCGCGGGCTTTGCAAGCCTGAGGTCAGGGGTTCGATCCCCCTAACCTCCACCATGATGGACCTGTAGCTCAGTTGGTTAGAGCGTCCGGCTGATAACCGGGAGGTCACAAGTTCGAATCTTGTCAGGTCCACCATCAAAACCGTGAAGAGCCTCGGGGCAATTGCCTCGAGGCTTTTTTCTTACCTACTGAAAGTAGCCAAAAAAGCCCCGTCCCAAATTAACTACTTTGATTTTGTGTGCTGTGCGAAAGATTGGGTAGTATAGCTATTCAATGCGGCGGGCTGCCGCGTGTTAACCGCTACGTACCGGAGGTGTTCCATGGTTCGTGTCGACATAGAGACCATCGTCATGGCCGCCGGTCCCGTGCCATCGCTTATCGTGCTTCGTGAGCGCAGCAGCAAATCGGACTCGCCCGCGCCGCTGCGTTCCCTTTCCATTCAGACTGGTTCGTTTGAAGCTGCTGCCATCAGCCGCGGCATCGATAGCGGCCGCGCCGAGCGCCCGATCACCCATGACCTGCTGCTCGATACCGTTGACGCCCTGGGCGCCAAGCTCGAGCGCATCGAGATCGTTCGCGCCGAGCCGCCGGTGTTCTACGCGACGATCGTCGTACTGGCCGATGGCGAGGAGCGCAAGATCGACGCCCGCCCCAGTGATGCCATTGCCCTTGCCGTGCGCAGCAATGCTCCCATGTTCGTGGAGGACGACATCATGAATCGCCTGGGCACTGTTTCCACCCACGCCGAGGAAGTCGACGACGAGCAGGAGTTCGAGAAGTTCGACGAGTTCGTCCATACGCTCTCCCCCGATGACTTCTAAATGCGGGGCGGCAGAGTTGCGGAGTGTTCGCTGATGGCCGGCGGTATGTCGGCTGAGGCGGCGGCCATTGCGCGCGAGGCCCAGATGCGCTCGGAGGCTTCTGAGGCGGCACGCATTGCCTATGTGACGCAGGCCCGCACGCTTCGCGAGCGCCGCGGCTCGTTTATCAAGATGGTTGTCGTCTCCGCCCTTGTCGCGGCAATCTGCTCGCGCCTTCGTGGTACAGTTGGTGCGCTTGGGTTTTCGATTTCAACAGGCTTGGTAATCTGGGGTGTGGTCGATGCAGTAATGCTGACCAACCAGATCAAGGTACTCGACAAGCGCGCGATGGATATGATGCGCGCCCGCGACGCTGCCGCCAAGATCGCTGCCGAGGCACAAGAACTGTAACGACGCCAGACTCGATGGGAAGGTCTAAAGATGGCACAGGATATGCAGGACGCCGGTAACGTCTCCGCCGAGCTCGACGCCATGGTGTGTGACCTGATTGGTGCGTTCTTGGACGACCTTGCCGCCGGCGAGAATCCGGGCGTAGTTGTGGCGATCGAGGACGCTGCTTCCAACCGATATCTGGCGGCGCTCGACGAGGACGGCGAAGAGGCATGCCTCGAGGCGGCCACCAACTTTATCTCCGAGCACAAGATGGGTCTTAAGGACGAGGGCCTGGGCCGCATCGCCCGCTATGCCATCGGCTACACCGGTTGTGTCGAAATTGACGGCGGCTATCACGACGCCCTGCTCGTGAGCTTCTTCGAAACCACGCTCGAGAGCGGTTTTTCGGCATACGTGCTGTATGAGGGCATGGGTGCCGGCGATGGTTTTATGTGGAGCGACCCTGAACCTGCAGGTGAGGAAACCCCTCTCATCTAAAATCGCTAAAATAAACGAGTTTTCGGTAAAAGGCTCAATATTCCCGCTGAGCGTTGTGTCGCTGGGCGGGTCGCTTACGCGTGCCGTTTGTATATGGATAGAAGATAGGGGAACTACATGCGCGTAGACAATCTGAGGAACATCGCCATCATCGCCCACGTCGACCACGGCAAGACGACGATGGTCGACAAGCTCCTGCGTGCCACGGACGCCTTCCGTGCCAACCAGCAGGTCGAGGACCGCGTCCTGGACTCTAACGACCAGGAGCGCGAGCGCGGCATTACGATTCTCGCCAAGAACATCTCTATCGAGTACAAGGACGT
>USAX01000147.1 GCA_900552705.1 uncultured Collinsella sp.
GCGGGGGTTTCCTCGCCGGAACGTCCACGGATATGCAAAGAGGCTCTGCATCGCGCTTCACGCTGCGGCGCCTCTTGGCGTCCTGCGGAAAGTCCCGGAGAGACCCCCCCGTCACGCCCCCGGATCCCCTGCGTTTACGGCCTTGAGGTCGGCGTGGGCGGAGATCGTGGCTGATAGGGATACGTATCCCAGTTGCCGTTTCGCGCTTTGCGCGAAAGGCGCATCACTTTGGTGTGGACGGAGAACGTGGTTGTCGCGTTAACTTGTCCCGGGCGTATTTCTGGAGTGTTCCCCCTCGCCATAAATTATCCTTGGCATACTTGCGTGAAAACCTGCTCGTGCTACACTTGCAATTGCTGTTTCAGGGCGGGGTGGAATTCCCCACTGGCGGTAAATCGGGCGGTGCCAAAGGGGTGCCGTGGCGCAGGCGAGGCGTCTGCGATCGAGCCGATGAGTCCGCGACCCGTGCGTGTGTTGGTTCGCATGCCGGCTGAACTGGTGAGATCCCAGTACCAACGGTTAGAGTCCGGATGAAAGAGGCAGGTGATCTTATGTCTGAACAGTCGCAGCATATCCATTTTGAGAACACGAATAGGTGGAGCACCAAACAGCTCGTTACCATGGCGCTGATGTGCGCCTTGGGTGCCCTGTTTATGTATGTGCAGCTGCCCATTCTTCCCTCGGCGCCGTTTTTGACGTATGACCCGTCGCTGGTGCCGGCGATGGTGTGCAGTTTTGCGTATGGCCCTAGCGCCGGCGCTGCTGTTGCCGCCATGGCGATCGTTATCCATGCACTCACCACGGGTGACTGGGTCGGTGCGCTTATGAACCTGGTGGCTACGCTGGGTTATATTCTGCCCGCGGCTATCGTCTACCAGAAGATGCATACCTATAAGGGTGCCGTGATTGGCCTAGTGCTCGGCGTTATTGCCGCTACGGCGTTGTCTATGGTCGCAAACCTTACTATTGGTGTTTGGTTCTGGTATGGCTCGGTCGATGTGATCGCCCCGCTCATGATTCCTGCCGTGCTGCCGTTCAACCTTATCAAGACCGTCCTTAACTCGGTGTTGACGCTTGCGGTGTACAAGGCGGTCTCCAACCTCATCACGCCTAAAAAGGACCAGGTCAAAGGCCGCGCATGATTGAGTGTCGGGGCGTTTCCTTTAGCTATGACGGTGCCGTATCGGCACTCGACGGCGTCGATCTGAACATCGAGGACGGGGAGTTTTTCTGCATCCTCGGTGGCAATGGGTCGGGCAAGTCGACGTTTGCCAAGCATCTGAATGCACTGTTGCAGCCCGATGCGGGCACGGTACGCATCAACGGCATGGATGCGTCCGACCCCGAGCTGGTCTACGACATTCGTTCGACCGCGGGCATGGTATTCCAAAATCCCGATGACCAGCTGGTGGCAACGCTTGTCGAAGATGACGTTGCGTTTGGTCCCGAAAACCTTGGCGTGCCATCGGCACAAATTGCGCAGCGTGTACGCGAGGCGCTGAAGGGCGTGGGGCTGGTGGGCTTTGAGCGCCATGAGACCCATGCACTTTCGGGTGGTCAAAAGCAGCGCGTGGCGCTTGCCGGTGTGCTCGCCATGGAACCGCGCGTGCTCATTTTGGACGAGGCGTCCTCGATGCTCGATCCGCGTGGACGCAAGGGTCTCATGAAGGCTTGCCGCGCGTTGCACGATCGCGGCATGACCATCGTGATGATTACGCACTTTATGGAAGAGGCCGCCGAGGCCGATCGTGTCGCGGTATTTCGGGCGGGGCGCGTTGCCATGCTCGGTATGCCCGAGGAGATTCTGATGCGGGCAGATGAGCTCGCGGAGCTCAACCTGGATATGCCGGCGTCGTGCTGCTTGGGCACGGCGCTTCGTGCGAAGGGCGTGCTCGTTCATGCGCAGGTGCGCGAGGCGGATATGGTCGCCGAGATTGCGCAGACATATGCCGACCGGAGTGGGGAAGACACCGCAGGGCGGCCTTCTGCATCCGATTCTCGTGTGCTCGACAACGTCTCCTCTGCAACCGACGGGACAGCCGTGTCGGAGCCCGTCATCGAGATTTCGCACCTCTCGCATAGTTACTCGCTGAGTGCCCGCGAGCGCCGTCGATGGCGCAAGCGCTCGGCCACTGCGGGCAAATCGAATAAACAGGCTCTCTGGGGAAACGACCCCAGCAGCCCGTGGGCGCTGCGCGACGTATCGCTGACGGTGCGTCGCGGCGAGTTCCTGGGCTTGGCAGGTCATACCGGTTCGGGTAAGTCGACGCTGGTCCAGCATCTCAACGGTTTGATTCGCCCCCAGGAGGGATTCGTTCGCGCGCTGGGGCTCGATCTGTCAAACAAGAAAGACGCCGCCGCGGTTAAGGCCAAGGTCGGCGTGGTGTTTCAATATCCCGAGCGTCAGCTGTTTGCCGAGACCGTGGCACAGGACGTGGCGTTTGGTCCGCATAACCTTGGCTTATCGCAGGCCGAGGTTGTCCGCCGCGTTGAGTCATCGCTCGCGCGCGTGGGCCTCGACTTGGCCACGGTGGGCGACAAGAGTCCCTTTGAGCTTTCGGGTGGCCAACAGCGGCGCGTGGCGTTTGCCGGCGTGCTTGCCATGGAGCCCGAGGTCCTGGTACTCGATGAACCCATGGCGGGGCTCGATCCGGCTGCGCGCAGGGATTTCCTTGAGCTTATCGATCGGCTTCACCGCGATGGCCTGACCGTTGTCATGGTTTCGCATAGTATGGATGACCTGGCCAACTGCTGCGACCGCATCGTCGTGATGAACGAAGGTGCGGTGTTTGCCGAGGGAACCCCCGCGCAGGTGTTTGCACATGCCGATGAGCTCAAGTCGATCGGCTTGGGCGTACCTGCTGCTCAGCGCATGGCGTTGGCGCTCGCGGAGGCGGGCGCGCCGCTGCGTTGCGGCGGGCTCTATACGGTTGAGTCGCTGGCCGACGAGCTGGCAGATTTGCTGATCGGTCGCTCAGACGGTCCTTCTAACGTCGCGGACATTGCTAAATCCAAGACGGTCGCGCGAGAGGAGGGCTGCTAATGGAGGCGTTTTCGTTTGGCAGCTACTATCCCGGCGATAGTGCGATCCACCGCCTGGACCCGCGAACTAAGTTGCTCTTGGGCTTTGTGTTTCTGATCACGACGCTCACGGTCAGCAGCTTCCGCGGACTGGCCCCGGTCGCAATCTTCGTTGTCCTGATCTATACCGTGTCCCGGGTGCCGTTGCGCCGGGTCCTATCATCGATGGCACCATTGCTGGCGATTGTCGTGGTGGTCGCAGTGCTCAACCTGTTTTCCGACCAGAGCGGGCGCATTCTGTGGCAGCTTGGCTTTTTGCAGATAAGCGAGGGCTCGTTGCATTCCGCCGCCTTTATGGCGTGCCGCCTGACGTTGATGATGTCCGGCATGAGCGCCATTACGCTCACCACGCCCACGCTCGACCTCACCGCGGGCTTTGAGCGCCTGCTCGCGCCGTTTGCGCGTGTGGGACTTCCTGCGCACGAGCTCGGCATGATCATGGGTATCGCGCTACGCTTTATGCCGCAGTTTGCCACCGAGATGAAGCAGACGGCCGATGCGCAGGCAAGCCGCGGTGCACGCGTGACGGGAGGTCCGCTCGGCGGCGTGCGTATGCTCGGCAGTGTGGCGATTCCGCTGTTCACGGGCGTTTTCCGCCATGCCGAGACGCTGTCTGCTGCCATGGATGCACGCTGCTATCACGGTGAGCAGGGCCGCACGCGCCTGCATGCGCTTGCATTTCGCCGCGGGGATGCGCTGGCTGCGGTGGTGACGGCGCTGCTGCTCATCTGTGTCATCGTCATCAACCTTCAACTTGTTTAGGCGCGATTCGAGCGCAAGAAAGGGGTCCCTATGACCGACAACGATCGCACGGCTCAGCTTGAGCGCGCCTGTTCATATCTCAGGCGCATTCCGGCGTGGTATCTGGCCACGACCGATGTGGCCGACGGGCATCAGCCTCGTGTGAGGCCGTTTTCTTTTGCCATGGTCGATGACGGTAAGTTGTGGTTTTGCACGTCGCGCGACAAGGACGTGTGGGCGGAGCTGAGTGCGAATCCCAAGTTTGAGCTCTCGGGCTGGAAGCCGGGGGAATGTTGGATCGTATTGACCGGCGAAGCCGCACTTGAGGACGACGCAGTTGCGAGCGACAAGGTGCGTCAAGCGGGTTTTAAGCACATGGTGGGCATTGGCGAGGAACACGAGAGTGCCAACGACGGCCGCCTTGCTTTCTTTTCGGTCCGCACCATTGCCGCGCGCTTCTGTGATATCGACGGCAGCGAGGAGCGCCTGGAGCTCTAGCGCGTCTCAAATTAACTACCCGTTCCGAATTAGCTAGCGCCAGGAGGACACATGGACGGATTGAATACGGTGTTGGAGTATCTGACGTCGGTGCCGGCATGGTATTTGGCGACGAGCGTTGACGGACAGCCTCATGTGCGTCCGTTTTCGTTTGCGCAGATCC
>USAX01000148.1 GCA_900552705.1 uncultured Collinsella sp.
CGCAGGGGGCCTTGGTGGCGCCCACGAGCTCAACGTCGACGATGTCGACATCGTGCTGGGGAGCGACGGCCTCGAGCGCGTCGATGATCGCCTGCTCGGTCTTGGTCTTGACCATTGCGGCACCTCCGTCCATACAAAAAAGAAGCGGGGCCGAAACCCCACTTCTTTCAATTACAACTTCATTTGCAAGCAAACTATACCAATACCTGCGAAAACGTGCAAGCGTCAAAGAAATTCGCAGGTCAGCGCGCCCACAGCTTCTCCACAAGAATAGGACAATTAGGCGATGACTCCTGCGCGGCGCCCACCCAAATGGCCCAAAACGGGCCATGCGTCCCAGCGCGCCGGCCAAATCGGGCCCTATGGGCATTCCATCCCTGGTCGCGCATCGGCCAGACTGGAGCTGAAAGGCATTCTGTAGCAAGAAAGCCTGCCGCACGCATTGACCGCACAACCTTCCAGAATCTCTACGGCAAGGAGGATCCATGAAACGCCTAGGCACCCTCTGCGCGACCGCGCTCGCCATTGCGGCCTGCTCGTTCGCTCTGGCGGGCTGCAGCAACGTCGATGGTAAAACCGGGCCATGCGAGCCGGATCTCGGCAGCACCAAAGCCATCGAGAAAACGACGCCATCGGAGCGCTTCGACAAAATAGACGAAGATAGAGTCGACCCCCAGGGCTTAGGTCCAGACCCTCAAGAACAGTTCCCCATCGACCTTGAGGCAGACGAGAACGTCCATGTTACCTGCGTGGGCAAGGACACGGATGGCTACGGCGACGCCGTATTGGTCTTTGCGGTGACAAACAACACCGATGTCGACATGATGCTTGGCGATGTTGATGCTTATGCCTACGTCAACGGTGTCGTCCGCGACGTGCGCATGCGCCAGCCCGTCGCCGCAGGCGAAGAAGCGACCGCGATGCTCACCTTTGCAGGCACCTTCGACGATCCGGACTTTGACGTGAACAACGACCTCAACGACATCTACCTCAACATCTGGATGTTCGAGGAGCAGACGGGCAACGTCTACTTTAGGGACCTGGTGCACATTCCGTAGAAGGTGGCGCTAGGCATCAGCCAAACAGGACACACAGCGCAAAACGAGGGACGACCCAACCGGATCGCCGCTCGTCTTTTATGCGTCAGTTATGCTCGCAGCGCTTACTTGACCACCAGGTTGACCAGCTTGCCGGGCACGCAGATAGCCTTGACGACCGTCTTGCCCTCGAGCCACTTGGCGACGGCTTCCTCAGCGGAAGCCTGCATTTCCTCGTTGGAGGCATCGCGGGCCACGTCGATGCGGCCACGGACCTTGCCGAGTACCTGGACGACGATCTGCACCGTGTCCTCGACGGACTCGGCCAGGTCGAACTCGGGCCAGGCGGCGGTGTAGGCGTTGCCCTCGCAGCCGAGTGCCTCGTGCCACAGCTCGTCAGCCCAGAACGGGCAGATGGGCGCCAGGACGCTCACGATGTCCTTGGCCACGCCGTAGCACAGGGCCTTGTCGCGGTCAGCACCCTCGGTGGCGTTGAGGTAGGCGCTCGCCGCGTTGACGAGCTCCATGACGGCCGAGATCGCGGTGTTGAACTGGCCGCGATCGAAGTCCTCGGTGCATTTGGCAATGGTGCGGTGACGCTCGCGGTAGAGCTTCATCGCGGTCTCGTCGAGCACGGACTTGTCGAAGGCCACGTTGGCGTCACCCGACTGGACGAGCTGCCACACGATACGCCAAGCGCGCTTGATGAAGCGGTTGGCGCCCTCGACGGCCTTGGGATCCCAGTCGAAGTCCTTCTCGGGCGGGGCGATAAACAGGATCGCCAGACGCATGGTGTCGGCGCCGTAGGGCTCGATAACCGAGCTCGGGGGCACGACGTTGCCCTTGGACTTGGACATGGTGTCGCCGTTCTCGTCCTTGACCATACCCTGGCACAGCAGGTTGGTGAAGGGCTCATCCACGCTCAGCAGGCCCAGGTCGCGCAGCGCCTTGGTAAAGAAGCGGCTGTAGAGCAGGTGCAGAATGGCGTGCTCAATGCCACCGATGTAGTTATCGACGGGCATCCAACGGTCTGCCGCCTCGCGGGAGAAAGGCAGCTCGGTGTTGTGCGGGTCGGTATAGCGCAGGTAATACCAGCTGGAGCAGGTGAAGGTGTCCATGGTATCGGTCTCGCGCTTGGCCGGGCGACCGCAGACCGGGCAGGTGGTCTCGTAGAAATCCTTGCACTCGGCGAGGGTCTCGCCGGCGCCCAAGTCCAGGTTCTCGGGCAGCGTCACAGGCAGCTGATCCTCGGGCACGGGCACAATGCCGCAGTGCTCGCAGTGGATGGCCGGGATGGGGTTGCCCCAATAGCGCTGGCGGCTGATGAGCCAGTCGCGCAGGCGGAACTCGACCTTGCGACGGCCGCAGCCCATGGCCTCGAGGTCGGCCACGATGGCAGCCTCGCCCTCGGAGTGCTTACCGCCGCGCATGCCGGTGTACTTGCCGGACTGGACCAGCGTGCCCTCGGCAGCGTGGGCGCAATCCCAGTCGACGGTCTCGGCATGGAAGGTATCGATGGTCTCGCCGCTGGCCTCGACGGCAGCGCGATCGTCATCGTCCAGGATGATCGGTACGATCGGCAGGTCGTACTTGCGGGCAAACTCAAAGTCGCGCTGGTCACCGCAGGGAACGGCCATGACGGCACCGGTGCCGTAGTCGGCAACGACATAATCGGCAACCCACACGGGGACCTTCTCGCCGTTGACGGGATTCACCACGTAGCGGCCGGTAAAGGCACCGTGCTTCTCGAGGGTGCCCTGGGCACGCTCGACGGCAGAGATATGCTTGGAGTCCTCGACGATCTTGGTCACTGCCTCCTCGTACTCCGTGCCCTCGACGAGCTCGTGCAGACGAGCGTACTCGGGAGCAAGGACAAAGAAGGAGACGCCAAAGAGCGTATCGGCACGCGTGGTGAAGACGGTGATCTTGCCCTCGTCGCCCTCGATGGGCTCGCCATCCTGGTCGCACAGGGTAAAGTCGACCTCGGCGCCCTCTGAGCGACCGATCCAGTTGGCCTGCATCTGCTTGACGCGCTCGGGCCAGCCGGGGAGCTTCTCCAGGTCGTCGAGCAACTCCTGGGAGTACTCGGTGATCTTGAAGTACCACTGCTCAAGGTCGCGCTTCTCGGGCTCGGTGCCGCAGCGCCAGCACTTGCCCTCGGTGACCTGCTCGTTGGCCAGAACGGTCTTGCAGGTGGGACACCAGTTGACCGGGTTCTTCTTGCGGTAGACCAGACCCTTTTCCCACAGCTTCTCAAAGATCCACTGACCCCAGCGGTAGTAGTCGGGGCTGCAGGTCTTGACCATGCGATCCAGATCGTAGGAGAAGCCCATGCGCTTCATCGTGGCGAGCGCCTGGTCCATGTTCTTGTACGTCCAAGCGGCAGCCTGCGTATTGTGCTTGATGGCGGCGTTCTCGGCAGGCAGACCAAAGGCGTCAAAGCCGATGGGGTGCAGCACGTCGTAGCCTCGCATGCGGGCCTGACGGGCCATGGCATCGCCGATGGTATAGTTGCGCGCGTGGCCCATGTGCAGGTCGCCCGACGGATACGGGAACATCTCGAGCACGTACTTCTTGGGCTTGCTGTCGTCGGTGTCGACGGCAAAGAGGTTGGAGTCCTCCCAGGCCTTCATCCACCTGGACTCAATGGCCTGCGCGTCGTAGGCAGGGATCTCGTCCTTATGATCTGTGCAATCGCACATATCAGCTCCTTTAATCTTAGCTGGGGTCGGTCGGCTTGGCTTTATTCGCTACTGCGGACAGTCCTGCGCAAGACGAAGAGCACATTAAGTGCTCTTCTTTGCGTGCGGAACTTGTAGCGAACAAAGCCAAGCCGACCGACCCTAAGGTTAACTTGACTGATGATAGCAAATACGACAAGCGAGATGCCTGCGACTTGCAGGCATCTCGCTTTATCTAAATAACGTGGTTGTGAATCAACCGCTAATTGTTACCCGCCCAAATATGGTCGGGTTTTCCAAGTGCCGCAGATTGCCGTGAAAGAGGAGCGACGCGTACTTTGGTACGCGAGCGACGGTTTGAACGGCAAGGTGCGGTGCTTGGGAAAGCCGCTTATCGATAGGAAACGCTCTGCTGAGAATCCTTCACGACAACATCGTGGGCTCCGCCTTCGACGATCGAGGTCGAGCTCACCAGGGTCAGGCGTGCCTTTTCCTGGAGCTCGGGGATCGAGAGGGCACCGCAGTTGCACATCGTAGACTTGACCTTGTAGAGCGTGCCGCCCACGCCGTCCTTGAGGGAACCGGCGTAGGGAACGTAGGAGTCGACGCCCTCGACGAAGCTGAGCTTCGCGGCGCCGCCCAGGTCGTAGCGCTGCCAGTTGCGGGCACGCGCAGAACCCTCGCCCCAGTACTCCTTCATGTACTGGC
>USAX01000149.1 GCA_900552705.1 uncultured Collinsella sp.
GAGGAGAAGGTCGCCGAGGCTTGCGGCGAGCATCCGTTCTCCATCGAGGGCCGCGAGCAGAAGACCTGGATGCTCATGGACTACGGTTCGGTCGTCGTCCACGTCTTCACTCCCGAAGCCCGCGACTTCTACCGCCTAGAAAAGCTCTGGGGTGACGCCCCCCAGCTCCCCCTCAACCTCCTCTAGTAGCTCATTTGATACGGGGCTTTTTTAGCTACCCCTTACCGTTTGCCGGTCAGTTGCGGTTTTCCGCACCTGCCCGGCTTTCTTTTTGCCCAAAGGCGGTTAATCGTTGAAGCGGGATTGGCGGCCGAAGGATAGGGCGGTGTCGCCGAACTTGTCTCGGACGGCGTCGATCGCGACGGAGAGCTCGCGGCGGTCGCTTGATTGAGCTCCGCGGTCGTCGACTTCGCAGAACAGGTCGGTCTGGATGCCGCCCTGATGGTCAAAGTCGCTCATGCCGATGCCTGCTAAGCGAACATGCATGCCTTCCTGCCAGATGTTGTCGAGCAGTTCGAGCGCAACCGCCACAAAGATGTTCTCATCGTCGGTCGGATGAGGCAGCCGGCGCTGTGCCGAGCGACCGCTTCCATACGAATACTTAAGCTTGAGCGTTACCGTGCCGCCCGTCAGTCCCTGACGGCGTAGACGGCGTCCAACCGACTCACCCAGCAGCGCAATCGCCGCTTCGATGTCCCCACGCTCAGTTAAATCTTTTGCAAAGGTGCGCTCATTGCTTACCGACTTGACCTCACGCTCTTCATCGAGACTCGTGACTTCGGAGATTTCGAGTCCCAGCGCACGCTGGCGCATGCGTTCGCCGTTGACGCCAAAAATTGCAGCTAGCGTGGATTCCGGCGCGCGTGACAGCTCGCCGAGCGTGTAGATGCGCATACGGCGCAGTCGCTCCTCGGCCGAGCGCCCGATGCCGCTCATGGCAGATACCGGCAGCGCGGCCAAAAAGCGCTGCTCGGTTCCGGGGCGCACAATCGTCAATCCAAACGGCTTGTCACGCTCGCTTGCGATCTTTGCGACCGTCTTGTTGCAGCCCACACCAATGGAGCACGTCACTCCCAGCGCTGCCACGCGGTCGCTTATACGTCGTGCTACCAGTAGCGGGTCTTCGGGCGCAAAGCGACCCGGTGTGATATCGATAAAGGCTTCGTCGATGGATACGCGCTCAACGCGCGGCGTCTCCTCGGCAAGAATCGCCATGACCTGCGCGCTCACCTCGCGGTAGCGATCAAAGTGCCCGTGCGTCCAAATGGCTTGCGGGCACAAGCGCCGCGCCTCGGCCGAGGCCATGGCAGAGCGCACGCCAAAGCGACGTGCCTCATACGAACACGTGGACACGACGCCACGCGAATCGGCGTCTCCGCCCACGATGAGCGGCTTTCCGCGCCATTCGGGATGATCGAGCATCTCCACGCTCGCAAAAAACGCATCGAGGTCCATGAGGCCCACCGCCGGACCCGTCCAGGGAGGCGGCGTGACGCCCATGGCATCCTCATAACCGTATGTATGTTCGCGTCTTTCCATGTCATGAGTATACCGCGCAGCTCATGTGGGGTGCGTGTATGTGCTTGCAAATCCCGAATTCTTGTCTAAGATATGGATTTGCCCTCGACTACACCGAAGAAGTTGGTCTCACGGACTTCACCTGCCCGCGTCGATGGCGTATTATGTTCAACTGTTTGTTTGTAGTTGCAGCCTAAAGCTGCTTGGTTGGAGGAGTTTCCTTTGGCAGTCAAGATTCGCCTTGCTCGTCACGGCGCTAAGAAGCGTCCGTACTACCGTGTCGTCGTCGCCGATTCCCGCGCCCCGCGTGACGGTCGTATCATCGAGGAGGTTGGCCGCTACAACCCGATGACCGCCCCCAAGACCATCAACCTCGACCTCGAGAAGATCGCCGACTGGCAGTCCAAGGGCGCTCAGCTCACCGACGCCGTCGCCGCTCTGGTCAAGGCCGCCAACGAGGGCGAGAAGACCGAGACCGTCGTCAAGAAGTCCAAGAAGCAGCTCGCCAAAGAGGCCGAGGCAGCTAAGGCTGCCGCTGAGGCCGCTGAGGGTGCCGAGGAGTAAATCGTGCCTGAGGTTGACGCTGCACAGCTCGAGGGTGAGGCAATGCTCTCAGATCGCATCGCCGATCTCGTCGAATATCTCGTTGTTCAGATCGTCGACGACCCGGATTCCGTGAGCCTTGAGGTCATTGATGGTGATGACGCCTCTACGATTGAGGTTTCTGTCGCCGAGGATGACGTTGCTAAGGTCATCGGCCGTCGTGGCCGTACCATCAAGGCCATTCGCACGCTCGCCCGTGCACTGGCCGCTCGCCTCGACACTGCTGTCGAGGTAGAGGTTCTGGGCTAGGACCTTGAGGTCCCAGTACAAAAACATCGCCCGTGTGGTCAAGCCGCACGGAAGGAAGGGGGAGGTCCTCGCGCAGCCGCTGCGGGGGCTTCCTTCTGTATTAGAGCCGGGTATGCGCGTCGCCCTGACGCCGCCGGCGCTCAAGCGCGACCGCTTTTGCACGGTCGTGTCCGTCACCGATACGGGCGATGGCGATCTGGTCTTGTTTGAGGGCATTGACGACTTGACGGCCGCCGAGGGCATCACGGGATGCTATGTGTTGGCAAATCGTGACGATTTTGAGCTCGATTCACTCGACGCCGCCTATACCGACCTGATGGGTCGCGAGGTGGTCGACGAGCGCTTCGGTTCACTCGGCACGATCGTCGAGATCATGTCGACGCCCGCTAACGATGTTTGGGTTGTCGAGGGTGATCGGTACGGCGAGGTACTGATTCCCGTGATCGAGCAGGTTGTGCTCGATCTTCCCGACACAGGAACAATTTCCGTCCACGTTATGGACGGCCTGATCGATATGGACAAGTAGGGAGGACAACATGCTGATTGAGACCCTTTCGGTCTTTCCCGAGATGTTTGAGCCCGTCATGTCCACATCGATTTTGGGCCGCGCCCGCAAGGCCGGCCTTTTTGATTTTAAGGCGTATAACCTGCGCGACTGGACGCACGACCGCCATCGTACCGTCGATGACGAGCCGTACGGCGGCGGGCAGGGCATGCTCATGAAGGTCGAGCCTATTGCCGAGGCCATCGAGGCTATTAGCTCCGAGGGTCCTAAGCCCACCGTGGTGTTTTTTACCCCCTGTGGCGACCCCTTTACACAGCATGTGGCCGAGCGCCTGCTCAAAAGCGAGCGCTTGCTGTTTGTGTGCAGCCGTTACGAGGGTGTCGACGAGCGTGCCTATGCGTATGCCGACGAGCGCCTGTCGATCGGCGATTACGTGCTCACGGGCGGCGAGCTTCCCGCTATGGTCGTTGCCGATGCTGTCGTACGCCTGATTCCCGGCGCCCTTGGTGACGAGATGAGCAACGTCGACGAGTCGTTCTCGACCGCCGAGGACGGAGGCCTGCTCGAGTATGCGCAGTACACTCGCCCTGCTGAATTCAACGGCGAGGGCGTGCCGCCGGTGCTCGTGAGCGGTGACCATGCCAAGGTTGACGCCTGGCGCCGTAAGAATGCCATCGAGCGCACCTGCCGCTGGCGTCCCGACCTGATCGAGACGGCACGGCTTACGCCCCAGGAGCGCGCATACGCGCAGGAGATTCTGGATGCTTCGTATTCGCAGAGCGAGGAGTGAGAATGGTTCCATCGCAGCATTCCGCGTTGAGGGGCGCTTTTGAGTGGATCGCGGTCATCGCGATCGCGCTTGTGGCCACCTTCCTGATCCGCACCTTTGTGGTCGAGCCCTTTGTGGTGCCCACCGGCTCTATGGAGGACACAATCGAGATTGGCGACCAGATCCTGGCGCAAAAGGTGAGCCTCGAGCTCGGTCAGCCCGTCAAGCAGGGCGATATCGTGGTGTTTCACAACCCCGATGGCACCTCCGAGCATGATGTTCTTGTCAAGCGCGTAATTGCCACGGCCGGCCAGACGGTTGACCTGCAGGACGGCAAGGTGGTCGTTGACGGCCAAGCGCTCGACGAGGACTATACGGCGGGCATGAGCTGGCCGCTTTCGGTCCAAGCGCCCGGCGCTCAGGTAAGCTATCCCTACACCGTTCCCGACGGGTGCGTGTGGGTGATGGGCGACAACCGCGAAAACTCTGCCGACTCTCGCTATTTTGGGCCGGTCGACCGCTCCGATTTAATGGCCGTGGCACTCGTTCGCTACTGGCCGCTCAACCGCATCGGCGCTATCGACTAAAAACCGCTATAGTACAGTACCTAACCGTGTAATCGTTTCGACGAGGGGATATTAGAGGCATGAACGCTTCATCGCTTTCCTTCCAAGACATCATCCTGCGCCTCCAGCAGTACTGGGGCGAGCAGGGCTGCGTCATTATGCAGCC
>USAX01000150.1 GCA_900552705.1 uncultured Collinsella sp.
GGAGGTGCCGCAATGGTCAAGACCAAGACCGAGCAGGCGATCATCGACGCGCTCGAGGCCGTCGCTCCCCAGCACGATGTCGACATCGTCGACGTTGAGCTCGTGGGCGCCACCAAGGCCCCCTGCGTGCGTGTGCGTATCGAGGGTGCCGAGGGTCAGAGCTTGTCGCTCAACGACGTCACGGCCAATACCAAGTGGGTCGGCGACGTCATCGAGGAGCTCGACCCCATTTCTTCGAGCTACACGCTCGAGGTGTCGAGCCCGGGTATGGCGCGCCCGCTGCGCCGTCCGCGCGACTTTGCCCGCTTTGTGGGCGAGGACTGCGAGCTCACCTCCACCGCCACCGAGGGCCGTCGCAAGTACTCCGGCAAGATTGTCGCCGCGACCGAGACGAACGTGACCCTCGAGCTCGAGGACGGCGAGTCCGTCACCCTCGATTTCTCTGATGTTAAAAAGTGCAAGTTGAAGCCCACCTACGACTTCAAGCCCGCGAAGGAAGGAAACTAACATGGCAGCATCCGACATGATGTCCGCCCTGATGGAGCTTTGCCAGGAGAGGCACATCGACCAGCTCTACCTGATCGACCGCCTGGAGCAGTCGCTCGCCAAGAGCTATGCCGAGATCTTGCATCTTGAGTGGGGCGCCAAGGTGACCATCGACCGCACCACCGGCAAGATCTACGTTTACCGTCTGGAGCCGATCGACGATTCCATGGATGAGGAGGGCAACTTCACCGAGTTCGAGGAGATCGACGTCACCCCCAAGAACACGAGCCGCATCGCCGCTCAGCACGCCAAGGCCGAGATCAACGCCATCGTGCGTAACTCCGCCCGCGAGCAGATCTACGAGGAGTTCTCCGGTCGTATCGGTGACCTCATCAGCGGTACCGTGCTGCAGTCCACGCCCGACTTCACGATCGTAAAGATCCGCGATGGCGTCGAGGCCGAGCTGCCGCATTTTGACCAGCGCCGTTACGAGAACGAGCGCAACGAGCGTCCGATGGGCGAGCGCTATCTGCACAACCAGCACATCAAGGCCGTGATCATCGACGTCCGCGATCCCAACTCCAACCTGCAGCCGGTTCGCGGCGAGCACAGCCGTCCGCCGATCGTCATCTCCCGCACCCACCCCGAGCTCATGCGTCGTCTGTTTGAGCAGGAGGTGCCCGAGATCTATGAGGGCACCGTCCAGATTAAGTCGATTGCCCGCGAGCCCGGCCAGCGCTCCAAGGTCGCCGTCCACTCGCTCGACGACCGCCTGGATCCCGTGGGCGCCTGCGTCGGCCCCAAGGGCAGCCGCGTTCGCGCCGTCGTGGGCGAGCTCCGCGGCGAGCGCGTCGACGTCATCCTGTGGGATGCCGATCCGGCCGTCTACGTCGCCAACGCCCTGTCGCCCGCCAAGGTCACCCGCGTCCTCATCGACGAGGAGAAGGCCTACGCCGGCGTCATCGTGCCCGACGACCAGCTTTCGCTCGCAATCGGCAAGGAGGGCCAGAACGCCCGCCTCGCCGCTCGCCTGACCGGCTGGCACATCGACATCAAGTCCGAGACCCTTGCCGCCGACATCCTCAAGAACGTCCCCGTTCACGAGGAGCCCGCCGCCGACCTGATCGGTGACGAGGACGACGACGTCCGTCGCTGCGAGTACGTGTCCGAGGACGGCATTCAGTGCCGCAACCAGGCCCGCCCCGGCTCCCGTTTCTGCGGTGTCCACGACACCGACGCCTTCGATGATGCGGAGGACCTGATCTAGCGCGCGGTCGCGCCGGGCGGGTCCCGGCGCATCTCCCACGCTCGTTCAGTCTCTAGGCACCCAAGGTGCCAGAAAGGGTAGGTGAAGTCATATGGCAAAAGTCCGTGTGTCCACCCTGGCCAAAGAGTTCGGCATGACCTCCAAGGAACTGATGGGTCATCTCACCGAAATGAAGATTCCCGCTAAGTCCGCTTCCTCCGCTCTGGAGGACGCTTATGTCGCCATGGTCCGCAAGCAGCTCGCCTCGGTAATCGAGGCTCGCGCCAAGGAAGTCGAGGCCGCCAAGCAGGCCGAGGAGGAGGCAGCCGCCGCCGAGGAGGCAGCGCGCGCTGCCGAGGCCGAGCGTGAGCGCATCGCCGCCGAGAAGGCACGCGAGGAGGAGCGCCGCCAGTTCGCCGCCGCCCAGGCTGCCGAGGAGGCCGCCCGCGCCGAGGCCGAGGCCAAGAAGAAGGCCGAGCAGGAGCGCCTTGCCCGCGAGAAGGAGGAGGCTGCCCGCGAGGCCCAGCGCCGCGCCGTCCCCGCTTCCGACTCCGGTTCGCGCTTCCGTTCGCTGCTCGACCAGATCGCCGCACAGGAGACCGTGCTCAAGGAGAAGAAGGACGCCGAGGAGAAGGCCAAGGCCGAGCGCGCCTCCGAGCGCGGCAACCGTCGTGGCGGCAACAACGACCGTCGCGGTGGCCGTCGTAACGATCGCAACGCCTCCGACAGCAACTCCGAGCGTAACGCCTCCGAGAGCCGTCCGCACAGCCATCGCACCAACGCCAGCAACAACGTCGCTGCCGGTATGGACTTCCCCAACCCCGATAAGCAGGGCAAGGGTAAGAAGCGCAAGGGCGGTCACGGCAACGATGAGGACCACTACAGCCGCATGGCTCGTGAGGCCGAGGAGTACAGTCGCGAGAAGGTGCTCGAGGAGGCTCGTGCCGCCGTCGAGGAGGCCTCTCGCGAGTCCACTGGTCGCCGCAAAAAGCGCAAAGAGAAGCGCGAGCGCGAGGCCGCAAAGGCTCAGGAGGAGCGCAAGATTGAGGAGGCGCTGGCCCAGGGCGTGAACCCCGAGGAGCTCGACGCCATCAAGGTCTCCCAGGGCGTTACCGTCCAGGAGCTCGCCGAGGCGCTCGACGTTCCGGCCAACGACATCATCAAGCGCCTGTTCCTGCTGGGCACGCCGCTTACCATGACGCAGTCCATGTCCGACGACCTCGTCGAGCTCGTTGCCGACGACCTGGGTCGCCAGATCAAGATCATCACCCCCGAGGAGGAGAACACCTTCTCGTTCTATGACGATCCCGCCGACCTTAAGCCGCGCGCCCCGGTCGTCACCGTCATGGGCCACGTCGACCACGGCAAGACGAGCCTGCTCGACGCCATCCGCCACACCGGTGTCGCTGCCGGCGAGGCGGGCGGCATCACTCAGGCCATCGGCGCTTCGCAGGTCATGATCAACGACCGCAAGATCACCTTCATCGATACCCCGGGCCACGCCACCTTTACGGCTATGCGTGCCCGCGGCGCCAAGGTGACCGACATCGTCATCCTAATCGTGGCTGCCGACGACGGCGTCATGCCTCAGACCATCGAGTCGATCAACCACGCCAAGGCCGCCGGCGTACCCATCGTCGTCGCCGTCAACAAGATTGATAAGCCGGGCGCCAACCCCGACCGCGTGCGCCAGGAGCTCACCGAGTACGGCATCATCCCCGAGGAGTGGGGCGGACAGAACATGTTCGTCAACATCTCGGCCAAGCAGAAGATCGGTATCGACGACCTGCTCGAGACCGTGCTGCTCCAGGCCGACGTGCTCGAGCTCAAGGCCAACCCCGACACCTTTGCCTCCGGTAACGTCCTCGAGGCTAAGCTCGACAAGGGCCGCGGTTCGGTTGCCACGGTTCTCGTGACACGCGGTACCCTGCACGTGGGCGATACGCTGGTCGCCGGCCTTACCTACGGCCGCGTCCGCGCCATGCTCGACCCCAAGGGCAATGCCGTCACCGAGGCCGGCCCCTCCGACGCCGTCGAGATCCTGGGCCTGCAGTCCGTGCCCAACGCCGGTGACGAGTTCCGCGTGTTCGAGGATGAGCGCGAGGCTCGCGCCCTGGCGGATGAGCGTTCGCTCAAGGCCCGTATCGAGGAGCAGAGCCGCGTGAAGCACGTCACGCTCGAGAACCTCTTCGAGACCATCGCCGATGCCGAGGTCAAGGAGCTCAACCTGATCATCAAGGCCGACGTCCAGGGTTCCATCGAGGCCCTTCAGGACTCGCTCGACAAGATGGATCAGTCCGAGGTCCGCATCAACACGATCCACTCCGCCGTCGGTGCCATCAACGAGACCGACGTCGTCCTGGCCGACGCCTCCAACGCCATCATCATCGGCTTTGGCGTGCGTCCCGACGGCAAGGCCCGCTCCGCAGCCGAGCGCGAGGGCGTCGAGATTCGTTGCTACGACGTTATCTATAAGTGCCTCGAGGAGCTCGACGCTGCCCGCATCGGCATGCTCAAGCCCACCGAGGTCGAGGTCTCCACGGGTACCGCGACCGTCCTGGACACCTTCAAGGTGCCCAAAGTCGGCATCGCCGCCGGTGTCCGCGTCGA
>USAX01000151.1 GCA_900552705.1 uncultured Collinsella sp.
GCCTTGGTCAGGATCGGGCGCTCGGGGTCAAAGAGCTGATCGGCCACGGTCTGGTCGAGCAGGTCCATGCTGCGGCGGTACAGCGACTTCTCGCTAAACACGCCCACGACCTCGCCCTTGTACTCGTAGCTGCACACGTCGATGTTGCCAAAGTCGCCCTGGAGTGCCTCGAGCAGGTCCAGATAGTCGGCGGCCTGGTAGTGGTCGATAATCTCGAGCAGCGTCTCGCGGTTGACGATGCAGCAGTCCATAGAGGCGTTGTCGCCGTACACGACGCCGGCGCTCACGCCCGTCAGGCGGCCGTTCTCGTTAATCTCGAGTTTGGTCTCGTCATCGACGTTGCGCGTGGCCTTGCAGTACACCACGGTCATCTGGGCGCCGGAGTTCTCGTGTGCGTCGATGATGGTGTTGAGGTCCATGTTAAAGATGATGTTGGTGCCCATCATCACGACATAGGGCTTGTCCGAGCGCTGGAACAGCGTCTTGTTGGAGATGATGTCGCGCAGCAGGAAGCGCATGCCGCCCTTGGTGGTGCCATACGCGTTGCCGGGCACCATGAACAGGCCGCCCTTCTTGCGGTCCAGGCCCCAGTCCTTACCCGAGCCCACGTGGTCGATCAGCGAGCGGTAGTTTCCCGGCATAACGACGCCGACGGTCTTGATGCCGGCATTCATCATGTTGGACAGCGGGAAGTCGATCAGGCGGTAGCGGCCCAAAAAGGGAACGGACGCGATGGGACGGTCCTTGAGCAGCACGCTGCCGTAAGTCGAAGAGTAGTTAGCGGTGATATAACCGATGGCCTTGCGATTGATCATCGGATCATTCCCCCTTCCCGATAACGACGTCATTTCCAACGACGGCCGTATCCTTGGTGGTATCGACAGAGCCGAGCTTCACGCCCTCTTCGACCGTGGAGTTCTCGCCCAAAATAGCGCGGCAGATGTGCGCACCGCTCTTGACGTGCGCGCCCGGCAGCAGCACGGAGTCCTCGACCACGGCGCGCTCCTCGATGACGACATCGGTCGAAATGATCGAGTGGCGAGCGGTGCCGTAGATCTTGCAGCCGTTGGAGACCAGGCAGTCGTCCAGGCGGCCGTCCGGGCCAATGTAGTGCGGCGGACGCGTGGTGATGTTGGACATGATGGGGAAGTGCTTGTCGAACAAATCGAACTCGGGGTTGTTGCCCAGCAGGTCCATCGAGGTCTCGTGGAAGCTGGCGATGGTGCCGACGTCCTTCCAAAAGCCGTGGAACTCGTAGCTGTACAGGCGCTTGCCCTCGCCGAGAAGCTTAGGGATGATGTCCTTGCCAAAGTCGTGGCTCGAGCGCTGGTCCAGAGCGTCCTCCTCGAGCGCCTCGATCAGCACGTCGGCCGAGAAGATGTAGATGCCCATGGACGCGAGGTTCGAATCGGGCTTATCGGGCTTCTCGGTGAACTTGGTGATGCGGCCGTCCTCGGGGTCGGTGGTCAGGATGCCAAAGCGGCTGGCCTCCTCCCACGGCACGGGCATAACGCTCACCGTGAGGTCGGCGTTATTCTCAATGTGCGTCTTGAGCATCTTGCGGTAGTCCATGCGATACAGGTGATCGCCCGAAAGAATCAGGACGTACTTGGGGTCGTTGGCCTTGATGTAGTCGAGGTTCTGCGTAATGGCGTCGGCCGTGCCCGCATACCAGGCGCCGCCGGTCTGCGTTTCGTACGGCGGCAGGATCGATACGCCGCCATCGCGGCTGTCCAGATCCCAAGCCTCGCCGGAGCCCACGTAGGCATGCAGCAGGTAGGGGCGATACTGGGTCAGAACGCCCACCGTGTCGATGCCCGAGTTGGAGCAGTTGGAGAGCGAAAAGTCGATAATGCGGAACTTGCCACCAAAGCTAACCGCCGGCTTAGCGATCTTTTGGGTGAGTGCCCCCAATCGGCTGCCCTGTCCTCCTGCGAGGAGCATCGCGATGCATTCTTTCTTACTCATCGATTTCTCCTTCTGTCATCGATGTTCCTAAACCCATTAGCGACGGGTGCGGCACAACGTCACGCCCGTCGAGTAATGCCGTGCTGGCATAGGGGAGCTTGCGCGCCTTTACGCGTGCCAGATCTCGTCGCGGTACTCGCGAATGGTGCGGTCGCTCGAGAACCAGCCCGAGGAGGCGGTGTTGAGCAGCGCCTTGCGGTTCCAGGTCTCCTGGTCGCCATAGCTGCCCGTGAGTTTCTCCCACGCATCCACGTAGCTGCGGAAATCGGCCATGACCAGGTCGGGGTCGTTGTTGTTCATGAGCTCGTTGTAGATGCTCTCGAAGTTGCCCGAAAGACCCGCAAAGGTGTTGTCCTTGAGCTCGTCCATCACGCGGCCCAGGCGCTCGCGATCGTTGTTGAGCGTATCCCACGCAAAGTAGCTGTTGGATGCCCAGAGCTGCTCGACCTCGGGGGCGGTCAGGCCAAAGATGGCCTCGTTCTCGCGGCCGGCCAGGTCGGCGATCTCGATGTTGGCGCCGTCGAGGGTGCCCAGCGTAATGGCGCCGTTCATCATGAGCTTCATGTTGGACGTGCCCGAGGCCTCCTTGCCGGCCGTGGAGATCTGCTCCGAGATCTCGGCGGCGGGGTAGATGAGCTGGGCGTTGCTCACGCGGAAGTTGGGGATAAAGCAGACCTTCATGACCTCGTTGACGCGGGCATCGTTGTTGATGACGTCGGCCACGGAGTTAATGAGGCGGATGGTCTCCTTGGCAAAGGTGTAGCTCGAGGCAGCCTTGCCGCTAAAGATGAAGGTCGTCGGCGTCACGTGGAAGTTGGGATCGGCGATACGACGGTTGTAGATGTCCATCACCTTCATGATGTTCATGAGCTGGCGCTTGTAGGCGTGGAAGCGCTTTACCTGGACATCGAAGACGGTGTTGGGGTCAATGACCAGACCGGTCTCGGCCTTGACGTAGGCGGCCAGACGCTCCTTGTTGGCGCGCTTGGAAGCGCCCACGGCCTTCAGGAACTCGGTGTCGTTCTGGAACTCCTTGAGCTTCTCCAGCTCAAAGGCGTCCTTGAGCCAGCCGTCACCAATAGCCTCGGTCACAAGCTTGGCGTAGGTGGGGTTGGCCTCGGCAAAGAATCGACGGTGCGAGATGCCGTTGGTCTTGTTGTTGAACTTTTCGGGCGTCAGGGCATAGAAGTCCTTGAGCACGATGTTCTTGATGATGTCGGAGTGGATCTTGGCCACGCCGTTGACGCTATGGCTGCAGATCACGGACAGGTTGGCCATGCGAATCTCGCCGTCCCACAGGATGGCGGTCTGGCGCAGACGCTCCTGCCAGCCTTCCTGCGTGGTGTCGAACGACTCGTGCCAACGACGGCTGATCTCGTCGATGATCTGGTACACGCGGGGGAGGAGCTTGGAGAACGTGCCGATGGGCCACTTCTCCAAGGCCTCGGGCAGGATGGTGTGGTTGGTGTAGCTCACGACCTGCGTCACGATGTTCCAGGCGTCATCCCACTCGAGCTTCTTCTCGTCGATGAGGATGCGCATGAGCTCGGGGCCGCACATGGCGGGGTGCGTGTCGTTGGTGTGGATGGCCACAAACTGCGGCAGCAGCTCCCAGTTCTCTCCGTGCTCCTTCTCAAAGGTGTCGAGCAGGCTGTAGATGCCGGCCGAGACAAACAGATACTCCTGCTTCAGGCGCAGCAGACGGCCGTGCTCGCCGGCGTCGTTGGGATAGAGGATGGCGCTGATGGCCTCGGCCTCGGCGCGCTCGGCATCGGCCAGGGCGTAGTCGCCGCGGTTGAAGGCCTCCAGGTCAAAGTGCTCCTCGACCGGCTCGGCAGCCCATACGCGCAGCTTGTTGACGGTCTCGCCGGCATAGCCCACAACGGGGATGTCATAAGGGACGGCCAAAATATCCTGCGTGTCCACCGTGCGGTAGAACGTGCGGCCGTTCTCCTCAAAGCCCTCAACATGGCCACCAAACTTAATGGTCACGGCCTTGTCCTGACGGCGGACCTCCCAGGGATAGCCGTGGGTGAGCCACTCGTCGGTGGCCTCGACCTGGCTGCCGTTGACGATCTCCTGCTTAAACAGGCCGTAACGGTAGCGCATGCCGTTGCCGTAGCCGGCAATGCCCTCGGCTGCCATGGAATCTAGGAAGCACGCGGCCAGACGGCCCAGGCCACCGTTGCCCAGAGCCGGATCGGGCTCCTGGTTCTCGATGACGGACAGGTCAAAGCCCATGTCGTCGAGCGCCTCGGCGACCATGTCGCGCACGCCAAAGTTGAGCAGGTAGTTGTCGAGCAGGCGGCCGATCAAAAACTC
>USAX01000152.1 GCA_900552705.1 uncultured Collinsella sp.
CGACTGGCTACGTTCGCGGCGGCTGCAGTCCGGTCGGTATGAAAAAACGCTACCGGACGCTCATTGATGAGACATGTGTCCTTTGGGATACCATTTTTATTTCGGGAGGCAAGCGTGGTTATCAGCTTGAGCTTGCACCCGATGATTTAATTGCATTTTGCGGGGCGACGGTCGCCCCGATTACGAGAGAGGACTGAGCGATGCCGCAGGAAGAATTGAAGTGCGGAGCTCATTTTGCAAAAGAATCTGCGCCTCAGACACCCTCATCCGAAGCTTCTTCGTCGCGAGATGGCACTGATGATATGGGCTCGTCGGACTACTCCACGGTTGGTCGTTCCGCCGGGCTTATGACCATCCTGACCATCGTGTCTCGCGTCACCGGCTTTATCCGCACATGGGCAATGGCGGCCGCTATCGGCATGTCGCTGCTCTCGTCCTCCTATCAGGTCGCCAACAACCTGCCCAATATGCTCTACGAGCTCGTGATGGGCGGCATGCTCGTTACGGCGTTTTTGCCGGTGTATATGGGCGTGAGGCGCGAGCAGGGCCGCGAGGCATCGAACGAGTATGTCGGCAACCTGCTCGGTATTCTGCTTCTGCTGCTGGGCGGCATCTCGCTGCTGGGCACCGTGTTTGCTCCCGGCTTTATTTGGACGCAGTCGTTCCTTTCGGGCGATGGGGGCAGCATGGATACCGCTGCGTTCATGTTCCGCTTCTTTGCTATCCAAATTCTGTTTTATGGCTTGGGCTCGGTGTTCTCGGGCGTTCTCAACGCACACCGCGACTACTTCTGGTCGACGTTTGCCCCGGTTCTCAACAATGTCATCGTCATCGCCAGCTTTATGGGCTTTGCTCCCGTGTCTGCACAATTTGGCGAGCAGGCCGGTATTATCTTGATCGCAGCTGGTACGACCCTCGGCGTTTTTGTCCAGATGGCCTGCCAGATTCCCGCGCTTGGCAAGCATGGCGTACATCCTCATATCCATATCGACTTTAAGGACCCCGCGCTGCGACAGACGATCGCGCTTGGTATCCCGACGCTGCTCGCCACGGTGTGCATGTTTGTCTCGACCTCCATTACCAATGCCGCCGCGCTGGTGGTGCAGCCCGAGACCGGCCCTTCCGTCATCGCATATGCGCGCCTGTGGTACACATTGCCCTATGCGCTGATCGCCGCCTCGCTTTCGACGGCGCTCTATACCGAACTGTCTCACGATGCACAGGAGAAGGATTACGACAGCGTCCGCACGGGCATTTCGCGCGGTGTCGCCCAGATGCTCTTTTTCCTGATTCCGTTTGCGCTGTACCTGATTGTCTTCGCGCGTCCGCTCAACATGATCTACTGCGCCGGCAAGTTCGATGAATCCGGTGTGGCGCTGGTGTCGGAGTTCCTTATCTATCTGGCACTTTCCCTGCCGCTCTACGGCGTGGTCGTGCTGATGCAGAAGAGCTTCTCGGCCCTGCTCGATATGAAACCTTATAGCCGCTATTGCCTGTACTCCGCTATCGGTCAGGCCGGTTCGGTGCTGTTGTTTGGCGTGGTGCTGGGCTACGGTATGCCGGCAATTGCGCTTTCGTACGTCGTTGACTACGTGGTTTTGGTCGGATGCTCACTGTGGTGGCTGCGCCGTCGTCTGCATGGCCTTCAGGTCAAGTCTATCCTGCACGGCGGTTTCTTCGGCCTACTGTTCGGTGGCTTGGGCGCTGCCGCGGGCGCCGGCGTCATGTGGGCACTCGAGCACTTTTTCGGAGTGCTTGGCAGCTCGATCCTAATTACCCTGGGCTACGTTTGTGTTGCAGGCGTCGTCTCGCTCGCTGTAACTTTTGGCCTTGCCTTCGTCTTTAAGATGCCCGAGGTCTCGGCGCTGCTTCGTCGCAAGTAGGTGCGCGTGGCAGGTCACGACAACATTCCAACACTTGCCGAACAGGTTTCGCGCGTTCCCACGCAACCCGGCTGCTACCTTTGGAAAGATGCCAAGGGCGATGTCATCTATGTGGGCAAGGCAAAAAACTTGCGTGCCCGTATGCGTCAATACGTGACGCTGCAGGACGAGCGTCAAAAGATCCCGCTCATGATGCAGCTGGTGGCGAGCTTCGACTATATCGTGGTGGAGACCGAGCACGAGGCACTGGTGCTCGAGCGCAATCTGATTGGCCAGTACCATCCGTACTTTAACGTCGATCTCAAAGACGATAAAAGCTATCCTTTTATCGCCATTACCAAGGGCGACCTGTTTCCGGCTATTAAATACACGCGAGAGCGTCATAAACCGGGAACGCGCTATTTTGGCCCCTATACCGATAGCCGTGCGGCACGTGAGACCATCGATACGCTACGCAAGGTTATTCCTATTTGCTCGGCATCCTGTGCGGAATGGCGCCGCTGCCGCCGCATCGTCGAATCTCATAAGGGCGAAGAAGACATCGTCAATATGATTTGCGCGCAAAACGGGCGTCCCTGCTTTGACTACCATGTCGGGCGCGGGCCGGGCGCATGCGTCGGCGCGATTTCCCCTGCCGACTATGCCAAGAACGTCAAGCGTGTCGAACGTTTCTTGTCGGGCCATCGCAAGGATGTCGTCGACGAGCTTACGTCCGAGATGACGGAGGCAGCCGAGACGCTCGATTTTGAGCGTGCAGCGCGCGTCAAGCGTCGTCTGGAAGTCATTAGAGGCCTGGACGATCGCCAACAGGTCGTTTTTCCATCAAGCGTCGATATCGATGTCATCGGCTTCTATCGCGAAGAGACTATCTCTGCCGCCTGCGTCTTTGTCGTTCGCGAGGGCCGAACGGTTCGAACTTGTGAGTTCATCCTCGATAAAGGCCTAGACGTCGACGAGGAAGAGCTTCAATCGGGCTTTCTTAAGCGCTATTACGACGAGACGGCTGATATTCCAGCCGAGATCAATCTCTCTGTCGAGCTTGAGGATGCCGAAGCGTTGGGGGAGTGGCTTGCGGGCAAGCGCGAGCGCTCTTGCCATCTCCATAGGCCGCAGCGTGGCGAAAAGCACCGCCTGCTCGATATGGCTTCCAAAAATGCGCGCCATGCCCTCATGCGCTACATGATGCGTACGGGGTATGCTGACGATCGCACCAATCAGGCGCTCCTGGAGCTCGAAAGTGCGCTGGCGCTGCCTGCGCCGCCGTTGCGCATCGAGTGCTTCGATATCTCGACGTTGCACGGCACCTTTACCGTCGCTTCGATGGTGGTATTTACCAACGGCCGTGCCGACAAGGGCCAGTATCGTCGCTTTAAAATTCAGGCCGAATTGGACGAGGCGAACGACTTCGTATCGATGTCCGAGGTTCTGGGACGTCGCTATGCTCCTGAGCGCATGGCGGACGAGCGCTTTGGCTCGCGCCCCGATTTACTCGTTGTCGATGGCGGCAAGCCGCAATTGACCGCTGCAATTAAGCAACTTGAGGCGCTCGGCCTCGATATACCAGTTTGTGGCTTGGCAAAGGCCGATGAGGAGGTTTTCGTGCCGTGGGACGAGACTCCCGTCGTGCTGCCGACCGGCTCCGCTTCGCTTTATCTAATCAAGCAGGTTCGCGATGAATCCCACCGATTTGCAATTACGTTCCACCGCGAGTTGCGCGATAAGGCTATGACGGTTTCGGTGCTTGACGACGTTCCAGGCGTGGGACCCACCAGAAAACGTGCCATTATGCGCCATTTTGGCTCGATGAAGCGTTTGCGCGCGGCGAGCGAGCAAGAGATCGCGGAAGTTCGAGGCATTCCTGCCGATGTCGCCAAAGCGGTTCACGAGGCGCTCGTTGCATGGAATGCCGAGCGCGCCGAGGCGGCGGCAAAGCAATCCGAAAACTAAACACGCCTCTAAACCACTGATATACATGATTGCGTGATTTTCAATCATGTATTTCACGGCGATTACCTGCAGATTTCGGGTTTTATTAACGCTAAAACGTTTGACTAACCATGGTGAATAACACTGCTATCCTGCGGGTTGACGAAGACTGATATCTCACCTCGTCGATACATACTGTCTGTCGAATCATTTGTCAATGAATTCGGCGAACGGTAGTAAATACCGTTCAAGCGGATGTATGTATCGGTCGCCGAGCGCGGCACCTCACTTGGGTTCGTCGGTAGGTAAGGTATATATCGTCCGCAAGTTGCGCGGGGGCACGTCTAGGTGCTCCCGGGTAAGATTCTCTATTGATAGGAGAAGACATGGCCATCATCAACAAGGGTATGTCCAGGCGTTCGTTCCTCGGCCTCACCGGCAGCGTCGCTGCTGTCGCAGGGCTTGGTC
>USAX01000153.1 GCA_900552705.1 uncultured Collinsella sp.
GCCGTGAGGGAACTATACGGCGGGTTTTGGACAGGCTTGAGCAGAGGGTGCGCGGTTTGGTAAACGTGCTAAAACCGGCGGTAAACGGTAGGTAAAGGTGGTTACCTTATGAAGATACCACTACAAGGAAAATGCAGGTCGGATGCGATGTTTTTGCTAAATCGCTTTACCATTTATCAGCATTATTTCCAAGTATTCTCTTTGGGCAGCTAAAAGAGCCCCGTCCCAAATTAGCTACCCAAACAACCTTGTCCCAAGAGAGCTACTTTTGTTGAGCGCGGCGGGCGGCACGGCGGGCCCTGGCTTCCTGGATCTCCTCGAGGTGGGCAATGATCTCGGCAGCGCTTTCCTCGATGGCTTTGCCGTCGGTGCGCACCACAAAGCAGCCCAGGCGCTTCATGAGGGCACGGGCTTCCTCGAGCTCGCTGCGCACGCACTCAGGCTCGGCATAGGAGCCTGCGACGGCGCGGGCGTAGTCGTCGCCCAAGCGGCTATCGCGAATCTCGGAAATCACATCGACGGTCGAAATCAAGCCGAACAGGCGCATCGGGTCAACCTCGTAAATCGACTTGGGCGGCTCCATGCCATGCGCCAACGGAACATTGGCGACCTTGTAGCCCTGATAGGCTAAATACATCGACAGCGGCGTCTTGGATGTACGCGACACACCCAGCAGCACGATATCGGCACCCGACAGATCGTCACAACCACGACCGTCATCGTGCTCAACGAAATACTCCATGGCCTCGATACGATGGAAATACCGATCGTCGGTCTTGTGAATCACGCCCGCAACGCCTTTGGGCGGCACACCGATGAGCGACGACAATACGGCGAGCGTCGGACCGATCAGGTCGACCGAGCGAATGTGCAGCATGCCCAAATAATCGAGCACGCGGGCGCGAAGCGCCGGATCGACGATGGTGTGGAACACGGCGATATCGCGATGGTCGGCATCGACGCGCGGCCCCACAAATGACTTGACCTGCTCCACGGAGGTCACCTTAGGCAGGCGCAAAACGCGAAAAGCCCCTACATCAAATTGCCCGGACGCCGCAAGCACCACCTCACAAGCGGTATCGCCGAGCGAGTCGGAGATAACGATAACGGTGGGACGAGCGGTGACCGGGCAATCCATGCGGGGCTCCTTTTGCGCTTATGCGCAGGCTGGCTTACTTTTTGCGGGCAAGCTCACCGATGTTGGCAATGCCGGAGAAAACGGCCTCGAAGCGGTTGAGCAGCTTAAGGCGATTATCGCGAAGCTGCTCGTCTTTGTCCATGACCATGACCTCATCGAAGAAACGGTCGATGGGCGCGCGCAGGGCGGCGAGGGCGGCAAATGCAGCCGGGTAGTCCTCGACAGCAAGGGCGGCATCGACAGCGGACTGAGCGGCCTCGGAGGCGTCGGCGAGCGCGAGCTCGACCTCGCCCATCAGGCTGCGGTCATACTCCGCACCAAGCTCAGGCTTGGAGATATGCGCGGCGCGGGCATAGGCGGTCGCCAGGTTGTCGAACGTCTCAGCGTCGTTCTTGCGGGCCTCGTCGAGGGCGGCGCAGCGGGCGAAGAAGACGGACGGGGCGATAATGTGCACCGCGGAGACGGCGGCAACGGTATCGGCCGGGATCTTTTCGTCGCGGGCCATGCTCACCAGGCGGCCATGGAAGAAGTCACGAACCTGCTGGGCGACCTCGGCGGCGTCGAACTCAATGCCCTGCTCGCTATAGAGCTCGAGCGCAAAGTCGATGAGCGACGTGGGATCGATCGGCAGACGGTCGCGCAGGATGTTGATGATACCGATAGCGGCACGACGCAGCGCGTAGGGATCGGAGGAGCCAGTCGGGGGCTCGCCGATGGCAAAGATACCGGCGATGGTATCAAGCTTGTCGGCGCAGGCCACGATGCAGCCAGCGGTGCCCTCAGGCAGCTCGTCACCGGCAAAACGGGGACGATAGTGATCGCGAATGGCGTGGGCGACCTCGTCGTTCTCCCCCATCGCGGTGGCGTAGTAACCGCCCATCACGCCCTGCTGACTCGTGAACTCGACGACGGCGTTGGACACCAGGTCGGCCTTGCACAGGTGCGCGGCGCGAGCAGCGTCGGCGGCAAGATGGGCGCCCAGATGAGCCTCGCGGGCAATAGCGAGCGCGAGCTGCTCGATGCGCTCGGACTTGGCGAGCACGCTGCCGAGCTTCTCCTGGAAGGCAACCTTGGCCAGACGCTCGCGGAACTCGTCGAGGGAGATCTTCAGGTCCTCCTCGTAGAAGAACTTAGCGTCGTCTAGACGGGCGCGCACGACGCGCTCGTTGCCGTCGATCACGCGCTCGGCATTCTCGGGCTTGCTATTGGAGACGACCACGAACTCACGCGTGAGCTTGCCCTCGCCGTCATAGATCGGGAAGTAGCGCTGGTTGGTGAGCATGGACTCGCAGATAATCTCGTGCGGGACCTTGAGGAACTCCTCGTCGAAAGTACCGACGAGCACCGTCGGCCACTCGCAGAGGTTGATAACCTCCTCGAAAACCTTCTTAGGCGTATCGACATGGCAGCCGGGACGGGCAGCCTCGACCTCGGCGATACCGGCGAGAATCGCCTCGCGACGACGCTCAGCAGAGAGCACGCCGGCGTCCTCGAGCACCTGCTCGTAGACGGCGGGGCTGGCGACAACGTGGTCACCAGGGCCAAGTACGCGATGACCACGCGTGGTGTTGCCACTCGTCACGTCGGCAAACGACACGGGAACAACATCCTCGCCCAAAAGGCAGCAGATCCAACGGACCGGACGAACAAAGGTCGCGTGCTCGTGGCCCCAGCGCTGGCTGCGGTAGTTGGGCCACTGCAGGCCGGCAATAGTCTTCTCGCACAGAGCGGTCAGAATCGGCGTAGCCGGTGCGGAGGGAATGTTCTTCTCGGCGAACACATACTCGCGACCGTCAGTGTCCTCGCGTCGAACCAGGTCCTCGGCAGCCACACCGCACTTGCGGGCGAAGCCCTGGGCGGCCTTGGTGGCGTTGCCGTCGGCATCGAAGGCAATGTTTGCCGCGGGACCGCGCTTGACCTCATGGACCTCATCGGTCGCAGTGGCGACATCGGCCACGAGCGCAGCCAGACGACGCGGGCTCGAGATCACGCGGACCTCGCCATGGGCCAGACCGGCCTCGTCGAGGCCCTTGGCGATCATGGTGCCAAGCTGCTTGACGGCATTGTTCAACGGTGCGGAGGGCATTTCCTCCGTACCAATCTCAAACAGGAAATCCTTAGCGTCTGCCATGGCTTACGCCACCTCGCCTTCCTGATCGGCATTCTCGTTGACTCCGGCGACCTCGGCCATGTAGGCCTCGCAGCACGCCTTGGCGACGGCGCGGACGCGCAGGATGTAGTTGGCACGCTCGACCGCGGATAGGGCACCGCGGGCATCGAGCAGGTTGAAGGCGTGGCTGCACTTCATGACACAGTCGTACGCCGGCAGCGGCAGCTTTCGCTCCAGGCAGGAATGGCACTCGGCCTCGTAGTCGTCAAACTTCTGACGCATCATCTCGACGTTGGCGACCTCAAAGTTATAAGCACTGAACTCGCGCTCATTCTCCAAGAACACGTCGCCGTAGGTCATGGGCGTGCCGTCGGGCAGGTAGCTCCACACCAGGTCGTAGACGGAGTTGACGCCCTGGGCATACATGGCGATACGCTCCAGGCCGTAGGTGATCTCGACGGGCACGGGGTCGACCTCGATGCCGCCCACCTGCTGGAAGTACGTAAACTGCGTGACCTCCATGCCGTTGAGCCAAACCTCCCAGCCAAGGCCCCAGGCGCCCAGGGTCGGGCTCTCCCAGTCGTCCTCGACAAAGCGGACGTCATGGTCGTTGGGGTCCAGGCCAATGGCGGCCAGCGAACCCAGGTAGAGCTCCTGGGCGTTGACCGGCGAGGGCTTGATGAGCACCTGGAACTGATAGTAGTGCTGCATGCGGTTGGGGTTCTCGCCGTAGCGGCCGTCGGCGGGACGGCGGCAAGGCTGCGCATAGCAGGTGCGCCACTCGGCGGGACCGAGCGAGCGCAGCGTGGTCGCGGTATGGAAGGTACCGGCACCGACCTCGGAGTCATAAGGCTGCATAATGACGCAGCCCTGCTCGCCCCAGTACTGCTGGAGGCGCAGGATGATGTCTTGGAAGGAAAGCGATGAAGCGTTCATGCCTCTAATATCCCCTCGTCGAAACGATTACACGGTTAGGT
>USAX01000154.1 GCA_900552705.1 uncultured Collinsella sp.
CTGCTTCTTTAATGCCTTGGTATCCATACGGACCCCTTTCTTTCCCCATTCATCCCAGATGACCCTCGAGAAGCCCGGAAGGGGAGCCCGCGCTTTCGTGTTGGATGTTGCTTGCCCATCCTTTAGATATGGAGTTGAGAATACCATAATTCTTACGATTTCCTTATGAGTTTTCGGCAGCCTACATTCCGGCAGATTCATAAGTCTACCTCAGGTTATATGTGGTGCTATGTGAACATCGTTTACCTTATTTGATCTCTCTCCCACAAAGCTGTAAGTCCCTCTTAAGCCTTGCGACCGCAGTTCCACGCCATCGCATACATTCACCCTCCGCCGAGCTTCGCCCTAGCCCTTCCCCATCCGCTATACTGATGTAGCACGTGTAATTTCTGCCTGCTTGCGTAGGCTGTTTGTTAGGAGGTCCCTATGGCTGCTGCCGCTCAACCTAAAGGAAGCGTTTCCACCGGATCGATCAAACCGGTGACGCGTAAGGCCGTTCGCTGCCAGCGCGAGGTCGCCTGGCTGATCACGCAGGCTGCCGGCAAGTTAGTTGCTACCATCGACGACGTCAACGCACCCACGCCCAGTTTTGTGCTGGCAGCGGCGCTATCGCACGTCCGCGCGCAGGAGCATGCCGCACAGGACCATGGACGCACGATTGACTACAAAGCCGTCATGGCCCCCGACCTCGCAAGCTTTTGTGCGGCTGCAGGGCTGCCCGCGGCTCCCAACGCACTCTCGAACGCAGGCTATATGTTTACGCTCTCGGGTGCGGACCTGATTCGTGACGTCTACGCCTACTGCAGCGACCTCGGCGAGCGCTCGGGTGACGCAGCGCAGGCCAAACCGAGCTACGCGATCAAACTCGCCCTGCGGATGTTCTTACTGGATGGCACCGCCGAAAACGCCTCTGCATAGCAAAAGCGCCGAGCCGAGAATCAATCCCAGCCCGGTGCTCGTTCGTCCTACTTGTCCCCGTCCCCTGCGGGCGAGTTCTTTTGGTTGCGGCGGTTGCTCCAGGTCACGTTGTGTTCCTTGTAGTAATCGGGCGCCTCGTTGCCGCTCGCGCTAATGGGGTCGTTGCCAGTCAGGGTGTCGGCAATATCCTGCACGAACTTAACGAACAGGCTCGAATCGTCAGTCTCGGACGAATCGAAATCGAAACCGAACTCCACCGAGCCGCCGATGATCTTATCCACGCACTCCGGATCGTCGCCGTCCAGCCAAATGACCACGGTGTACTTGTCCACATCGCCCACACGGAAATTCGCGTGGCTGATGGTCGTCACCACGTCTTTGGACGCAAACGGTTCGGTGTTGGGCTCGGGGTTGCCGTCGGCCGCGGCGGCTGCGTAGGTGGTGGGCTCGCCATTGCGATACACCCGCACGCGCGCGGCCTTATCCACGCCCTTGCTGGCGCTGACCACTTTGAGCTTGGCGCTGTAGCCCAGGTCGGTCTTGCCGGCGTTGCGGATATAGAAGGTGTACGCCACGTAGTTTTTGCCGTTGTGGCTGCCGTCGATGTCGTCCAGGTTATCGGGCAGGTCCTCGGCAGCGATATTGGTGCCGTTGTCCACGGCGTCGGCCGCCAGGCGCGCGGTGGCGTTGTTAAAGTCGCCGTTGTCGGCAATGGCCACGCCGCGGCGGAACAGCTCCAGGCGGTTGAGGTTGATAGTGAAGTTACCCATGTTTTCCTGCATAAACGACAGGGCGAACAACACGCCAAAGGCAAGCGCCAGCACTACGAGGGCCTTTTGCAGCTTGTCCATGCGCAGCAGCGCCGCGCCGATGCGCTCCATGCGGCGCTTAGGCATGTACATGGAGACGACCGCGTCGGGGTCGATGTCGTCGAGGTCCTGGTCGGCCAGCGCCTGCTCCAGCTCCTCGATGCGCACTACGCCGCGGAGGTCGCGCTTGGGTTTGCGTTTGCCGGAGCGCTTGCGCGGGGCAGGATCGGTGCTGGGGGTGTCCTCGGGCTGACCCTCGGTCAAATCCTCAGCCATGCCCTCGGCCAAATCCTCGGCAGCTTGATCTTTGTCGTTGCGTTTGAACAGTGCCATGGCGATCAGAGCTTATATTTAGCGCGGATGTAGCCGACGTATTCTTTGACGAGCTCGCGCTCCATGTCGTCGGCGTAGCGGAACTGCAGGCCGCAAACGTTGCGGTACAGGCTGCCCTTGGGCGCGCGGCGCACCCAGCACACGATGCCCAGCTGCTCGGGCAGCTCGTGACGCTCGCCCTGCAGGCGGATCGTGGGCATTTGCACGGCCAGGGCCTCGCCCACGTCGGGGTAATCGTTGAGGTAGATAGCCAAACCGCCGGCCGAGACGTCGATGGTCATGGCGTCCTCGGGCTCGGGGGTCGGCGCGTTGTCGCGCTGGTAGGTCAGGCGCATGGCGACCTTAAAACGCTCGTCGCGGCGCTTGACAAAGCTGCGCTGCTCGGCGACTTTGCGCATTTTCCAGTAGGTGCGGATGCCCTTTTTCTCGACTTCCTCGGGATAGCCGGCGAGCACGAACGTCTCCTCGCCCACTTTGTACTGCAGCAGCAGCTTTTGGTTTTCGTCCATGAGCAGCGGCTTGCCGGCGAGCATGGGCGCGCTCATAAGAAAGTACGCCTCGTCCAGGTCCTCTTTGTACGTGGCGAGCATGTTGAAGTCGGTTTTTTGGCCCATGGGCACGTCGAATGCCACCTGAAGCTTAGTCCCCGGCGTTATCTGTTGCTCTGCCATGTATTCTCCCCTAGTCGCGGGCGCCGATATCATCGTCGTGCGCGATGCGCATTGGGCTATTGTAACTGCTTTGCCGCAGGTTTCGATGTGCGGTGCGTGAAATGGCGGGATGCGAGGCGCGGGTGAACGTGCAGCTGCTCCGCGCGCGGCATCAATCTAACAGCGATGCATGTCCCCGACAGGCCGTCTGTCTATCTCTCAGCCATCTCTCATTTATCTCTCAGCTTAGAGATGAGTGAGAGATGAGAGACAAAAATGCCGTTATCGGTTCAAGCAAATCACGTTCGCGCAGGTAAACTCATGTATACGGGAACTTTGACTCGATCCCCTAGCCACCTTGCAGCATTGTTATCTCTCATATTTATCTCTCGTCTTTAATCTATCTCTCGTGTTAGTGACGAATGAGAGACGAGAGATGCGTGAGTGATGCATGAGCGTGGATTATTGGACGGTCGGAAAATCCCTCAAACAAAAAACGGGGTCGGCCTTACGCCGAGCCCCGTTTTCAAACGGTCAGTTAGTTATCCAACGCGCGAGCATAGCAGTCAACATTACGCCGCCGCGAACACTCCCAAGCCCGTTCCGATGATGCAGATCGCAAAGATGCCCAAGATGATCCAAATGGTCTTGACGCCCTTTTTGTACAGGGCGACGCAGGCAAAGGTTGCCAGCAAGGGCAGCAGACCGGGGAAGATCGAATCGAACAGATCCTGCAGGACAATCTCCGAACCACCCACGTCAAAGGTCAAAGCAGTGGACAGTGAGACCTGTGCCGCAATCATGGCGCCGATAACGGTCATTCCGAGGACACCGGCAGCATGCGTCATGCGAGACATAAGGTTGTTCTCTTCGGACTGCTGCAGGAACTTGGTTCCCAGGTCGTATCCCAGATGGGCGGCGACGATACGCGTTGCAAAGTTAATAACGGAGTAGAGAAGGAAGACGGAGACGGGAAGGGCGAGCACGACGGCAGTTGCCGTGCCCGTACCCGTAATGACGGCAAACGCGCAGCCAAGCACGCCGGAGGCATAGACCTCGGGAGGAACCGCCGCGCCGACCATGATGGCGCCCATGAACATGGACTCCAAAGCAGCGCCGACGATAACTCCCTGCTGGACATCGCCAAGGATCAAGCCGACAAACAGGCTCGTAAACAGCGGACGACCAAGCATCGTAATGCCAAATGCTTGCTCGTCCATAGACGCCATAATGCGACCAGCGCAACTAGGAGGTACTGGGCAACTATTCTGATTAACCCCAGAAATAAGCCTGCAGGCGAGACGTTCAGAACAGCTCGCCTGCAGACAACCGCAGCAATTTGAGAGGATTAGTAGTTCATCTGGTGATAGTAACGACGCGTGGTGAGCGGGTGGTTACGGACGTGCTCGAGATGGCAGCTCAGGCGCTCGGTGATGGTGTAGGTGACCATCGGGGAGACGATCTTGCGGAACTCG
>USAX01000155.1 GCA_900552705.1 uncultured Collinsella sp.
GACCTCGGTGCGATGCGGTACTTGCACAGCCATTTCGTGTACGCGAGGCTGTTGGCTTTCTGGGCCACAGCAATCACCTTCCCCCTAGTATGATGACCTGAACAATCCTCATGCTAGGGGGAAGGTTTTTGTCGCGTAGCGGAAATTGGCCTCCACCCGCTGAGCGGGTGGCTTTCTATGCCGCGCGTGCCGCGCGGCACGGACTAAAGTCCATGAATAAAAACGAGGAAGGCCACGTCCGGCCTCCCTCGCAAAGGGTCTCTGATTACTCCCACTCATTGGGGACAGACTTAAATGAGTGCTCTTGAAATGCCGGCGCCTGGGGACGTTCTTTTTCTATCTGCAGTTTGGAACGTTCCTTTTCTGTCGGCAGTTTGGGACGGTCCTTAGAGCTGCAGCGCGCCATGAGCGACGAGGCGAAGCGGATCATCCTGTCTTTTGAGTTCTAAGCATAAGCCCCTGTCTCTGAGCAATGACCGGTTCGCATTTGTGCGCATTTACGTGCGTGGGATTGCGTGAATATGCGTATAGATGCGCCGTTTACGGGATAAAAATGACCGTTTAGCGGTGAGATACGCAAAAACGCGCACAGAAGCGCGTGTTTGTGCGAATATAGAGCTGTCAGAAAGCAAGGCGTTCTATGACACAGGAGGCACATAATGGCAGATTCCAAGCAGGCTCCGCTCGACGCCGCGGCAGCCGCCAAAGCAGCGTTCGCTTCGGTCCAGGACAAGCCGTTCCCCGACGATATTTTTACGGCTCCCGAGCTCCATTGGGCCGTCATCGGTTGCGGCGTTATCGCCAACCAGATGGCTCAGTCCCTTGCTCTTGCCGGTCGCAAGCTTGCGGGCGTCGCCAACCGTACGCCGTCCAAGGCTCAGGCTTTTGCCGAGCAGTATGGCATCGAGAAGGTCTACGACACGGTTGAGGACCTCTACGCCGATCCTGGCATCGACGCCGTCTACATCACTACCCCGCACAACACTCATATCACCTATCTGCGCGCTGCCCTGGCAGCCGGCAAGCACGTGCTCTGCGAGAAGGCCATTACCCTCAATTCCGCTGAACTCGATGAGGCCCGTGCCATTGCCGCCGAGCACAACGTGGTCCTTATGGACGCTACCACGGTGCTCCACATGCCCTTGTATCAAGAGCTGCGTCGCCGCATGGATGCCGGCGAGTTCGGCCGCATGAACCTCGCTCAGCTCAACTTTGGTAGCTACAAGGAGTACGGCGACCTGACCAACCGTTTCTACAATCGCAACCTTGCCGGCGGTGCCATGCTCGATATTGGTGTGTATGCCCTGTCCATCATGCGCCTGTTTATGGCCAGCCAGCCCGCTGAGGTCGTTTCACTGGGCAACACCTGTGAGACTGGCGTTGACGTTGCGGGCGGCATCGTCTGCCGCAATGCCGAGCAGCAGCTGGGCGTCGTGAGCCTTACGCTTCACTCCAAGCAGCCCAAGCGCTCGGTCATCAGCTTTGACAAGTGCTACATCGAGGTCAACGAATATCCGCGTGCCGATCACGCGACCATCGTGTGGACTGCCGACGGCTACCGCGAGGAGGTCCACGCTGGCACCGAGGCCTACGCACTGTGCTACGAGATGGCCGATCTTGAGAAGGCCGTTGCCGGCGACGACTCCAAGCGCGAGCTGCTGGATTATGCTTCTGATGTTATGGAGCTTATGACCAAGCTTCGCGCCGACTGGGGAGTCGTGTACCCCGAGGAGGAGTAAGCGATGCTTGCGGAAGATAGGCTCAACGCAATCGTATCGATGGTGCAACAGACGGGCTCGGTTACCGTACCGGAGCTTGCTGAGGCCCTGGGCGTGACGGCGTCTACCATTCGGCGCGACCTGCAGACGCTCAATCGCGCACACCGTATCGCCAAGGTGCACGGTGGGGCGACGAGCCTTGAGCGCGCGCACGTGACGCGCGACCTAACGCTTAATGAGCGCAGCGATCTCCATAACGACGACAAGGAACGTATCTGCGCCCGTGCGGCGGCGCTGGTAGAGCCCGAGAACTTTGTGTACATCGATTCGGGTTCGACGACGCTCAGGCTCATCGAGCATCTTCCGCATCTCGAAGGGGTCACCTATGTGACTGATTCCGTGCTCCATGCTCAGCATCTCGCTTTGCGCGGCATGCGTACCGTGGTGCTGGGCGGCGAGCTCAAACCCGAGACCGAGGCGCTCGTTGGCCCCGATGCCTTGGCAACTCTAGACCGCTACAACTTCAACTGCGGCTTTTGGGGCTCTAACGGCATTGCCACCGAGCAGGGCTTCACGGCGCCCGATATCGAGGAGGCGCAGGTCAAGCGCATCTCGATGCGCCATACGGCCAAACGCTTCGTAATCTCGGATGCCAGCAAATTTGGCATGGTGGCGCCCGTCAAGTTCGCGGACTTCCGCGACGCAACGATTATTACCGCAGGCGAGGTCCCCGCCAAGTACCGGACAATGGACAACGTCGTCACGGTCTAGCGACGGGAAGGCCAAAACCACCACAAAGGGGACAGGCACCTTTGTGGTGGGTCAATGGAAAAGCGGCAACGACCATCCCGGGCGCTGCCACTTTTGTTGTCTACCGGTTTATCTAAATCTGTAACAACCAGACCGTTAAAAGCAGGCTAGATGTTACAGATCGAGATACTTACGAACCGCGCCGTCCCTTTGTCTCAATCTGTAACATCTGGGACTGATTTTGCCGAGTTACTGTTACAGATTGAGATTATTCCCTTGAGGGGATTCGAATGTCTCGATCTGTAACAGATAGACCGGAAAATGGGTTCTAACTGTTACAGATCGAGACGTTTTGGGACCGCGGCTGAGCCATCGCGGCAAAACCATCATAAAGGTGCCTGTTCCCATTGTGGTGGTTTAGGGCTCCCAGGGGCAGGGGGCTTCGATGTGGATGTGCTCGCCGGTTACGGGATGCGTAAAGGACACGCTGTGGGCGTGGAGCATGAGGCCACAAGGACGCGGCGTCCCGTACAGGTCGTCGCCCACCAGGGGATGGCGCTCGCTCGCCAGGTGCACGCGAATCTGGTGTTTGCGGCCGGTGAGCAGCTCGACATCGATATACGAGCGCGTGGGCAGGCCGCGGCGGCTCTTAAGACGCTTGAGCACCTTCACGCGCGTTTGAGACGGCTTGCCGCTGGCGCCGACGCGCATCTTTCGGCTGTCGTGACGGTCGCGGGCGATGGGCTTGTCGATGAGCTTTTCGTTCCAGTCGATCTTGCCCTCGGCGAGCGCCAGGTAGTGCTTTTCGAACGCGTGGTCGATGATCATCTGGTCAAAGGCGGGCTGCGTCTGCTTGTCGAGTGAGAACAGCACCACGCCGGTGGTGTCACGGTCCAGGCGATTGAGCGGCTGCATGTCGGTCGCGGCAAAGCCGTCGCCCATCGCCAGCAGCAGGTCGCTGGCGTAGTCGGTAAGTGTGCGCTCGCCGGTGCCGTCACCGTGGACGATCATGCCGGCGGGCTTGTCGATGGCCATGAGCCAGGCGTCGCAGTAGAGGACTTGAGGTTTTTCGTTCACGTGTAAGCCTTTCGGTTAGCTAATTCCCACAAACATGCAGCCCGAGGTGGCGCCGCGCAGGCGGGCGGCCGGCTTGCGGCCGGCTTGAGCCGCCTCGACAGCGCGACGGACGCGAGCGACGGCACGGCCAATCTCATCGGCCTCGAGCAAGGTTCCGTCGACCATAAGACGGCACACGCCGGCATCGAGCAGCTGCGGAACTTGCGGCGTGAGGTCGATGGGGTAGGCGTCGTACAGGCGTGAGCGGCCGTGGATGTCGGTACGCACCGGCATGACCTTGCCGTCGATATTCTTGAGCGAGAGCTTGCGGGCACGCAGGCGGCAGTTGGCACAATCGTGGATGCAGCCGTTGGCAACCTGCAGAATGCAATGCTCGCTTGTCATGACGCGCGGGCGGCCAAAGACGGTGATGCCCAGAGCCGCGGGCGCGGCGGTGCCGAGCGAGATAATCTCGTCGAGCGTGATCTCGGGCGAGAGCCAAAACGCACCGGCTCCGCGCTCGGCAAGCGCCTCCATGCAGGGCGTGTTGTGCACCGGCAGGCAAGAGCGAATCTCGGCCGTGGCGCCAACCTGG
>USAX01000156.1 GCA_900552705.1 uncultured Collinsella sp.
TGACGGCGTCGACCTCGCCGTCTGCAAGCGCCTCAAAGAGGGCACTGCCGGTGTCGATTTCTTTATAGGTGCAGGTAACGCCTTCGTCGGCGAGCCACTGCTGGCCGACGATAGTTTGCATAACGCCGGCGTTGCAGCCGATGGTAAGGCCTTGGAGCGCCTGGGGGTCGCCTTTGGCAAGGTCGTCGCGATCGGGCCTGGCGTAGATGTAGTAGCGCTCGGTGCCCTCGGGGTTCGAGGAAAAGAGCAGCTTCTGCTCGCGCTCTGCCGAATACGAGATGTTGGGCATGAGGTCGATTTCGCCCGCCTCGAGCATGTCCATAAGCTCGGAGAAGGTGCCGCTAACGTATTCGTATTGCCAGCCCTTTGTGTAATACGAGAGGGTCTGGAGGTACTCGTAGCCCCATCCCGAGAGGCGCTCGCCCGGCGTGCCTTCCTGGAAGCCTTTGTTGTTGACGAGCCAGCCAACGCGGACCGTCTTGACCTGCTGGTCGGAGTCGGCGGCAAAGGCAGGGGCGGGCATGGCGGCGCTCAGTACGGCGAGTGCGGCAAGCGCGACGGCCAGGGTGCGATATAGAGTCAAACGAAGGACGGTGGAAGGTTTCACATGCAATCCTATCGAGTCGAGACAGTACTGCATAAGGATACCAGCTCAGCCTGCCTAGTCGGCAGCTGCACCGCAAAACGGTCCCGCCCGGCACTTGGGGACAGTCCCTTTCTGCCGGCATAAAAGGAGCGTCCCCAAGTGCCGGGTGTGGGACAATAACGAGCGAATGTGATTGGGCGTCTGGAAAAGGGGTCGCGATGAATAAGTTGAGGACGCTTGCTGACGTGTTGCGCCAGGCTGGCTTTGCGCGCATCACGGGCCTGTTTCTCGTCTTCTATCTGCTGTGCTCGACGGCCGTCTGGCTGTCCGAGCCCACGACCCTTACGTTTGGCGATGGCCTGTGGTTTAGCTTTGAGACGGTCTCGACGATCGGCTTTGGTGATATCCCGGCCGAGACGCCGGTTGCCCGCGCTATCACCGTCATCCTGAGCGTCATCAGCATCTTCTACATCGCCATGCTCACGGGCGTGGCGGTGAACTACTGCAACACACTCATCAAGATGCGCCAAAAGGACACCATGGCGCGCTTTATGGACGATCTGGAGCATTTGGAAGAGCTCGACCGCGATGAGCTCGCCGACCTGTCGCGCCGCGTGCGCGAGTATCGCCGACGCCAGCGCTAGAACGTGCGCCGCGCGTCACAATGAGGGGGACCGAATATGAATATCACGGTATACCTGGGCGCCAGTGTCGGTAACGACCCGGCGTTTCTGCCTGCGGTGCGGCAGCTTGGCACCTGGATTGGCCGCAGTGGTCACGCGCTGGTGTACGGCGGGTCCAAGTCGGGCCTGATGGGCGCGCTCGCCGATGGCGTGCTCGATGCGGGCGGGCACGTGACCGGTGTGGAGCCGAGCTTTTTTATCGAGGCAGAGTTTCAGCACGATGGTATCGACGACCTTATCGTGACGAGCGATATGGCCGAGCGCAAGGCCGAGATGATCGAGCTCGGCGATGCCTTCATTGCCTTCCCGGGCGGTACGGGCACGCTCGAGGAGATTGCCGAGGTCATGTCGGCCGTGTCGTTGGGACATCTGAACGCGCCATGCATCCTGTACAACTTGGACGGTTACTACAACGACCTTAAGGCGCTGCTCGAGCATATGATCGGCAAGGGCCTATCGAGCCCGCAGCGCCAGCAGGGCATCTACTTTGCCGATGACCTGGACGAGATCGCATCGATTATCGGCAACTGAGCCTTGGGCCCATCGCACGTGCGGCACCCAACGGTGCTGTTCGCGGCGTAGATGGTTGGCCCGCCCACGCCCTGCCCGTCCTACAATAAAACGTATCTTTGTCGATTTTGACCACGGGAGGTCCCGATGGACAACCTTGCAAAACCCAAAAACCGTGCGCTGTTTTTAGTTAGCGTGGCCGTGACCGGTGCGTTTGCAGGCGCCGCGGTCTGGCTGTTTTTCTTTGCGATGGAGCACGGTATCGACTATCTATGGACCGAGATCCCGCATATGCTGGGCGTCGCTTCGCCCGAGCTCGCGAGCGGTCCGTTCGGTTTTTTGCCGTATCCGTTTTTCGTCTGCCTGCTGGGCGGCCTGCTGATCGGCCTGTACGAAAAGATGACGGGCACCGAGACCGATGACCTCAACCAAGTGATGGCCAAGGTAAAGCGGGACGGCCGCTATCCGTACGACAACCTGGGCAAGCTGTCGCTCGCGGCGTTGTTACCGCTGCTATTTGGCGGAAGCATTGGACCGGAGGCCGGCCTGACTGGCGTTATCGCGGGTCTGTGCAGCTGGGTCGGCGACCGTATGCGTCGCTTTGGCGCCGAGTTTAGGCAACTCACGCTGCTGGGCACCCAGGCTGCCCTGACGGCGCTGTTCACCGCGCCCGTCTTTGGCTTTGTGGCGCCGCTCGCCGGCAGCGCCGACGGCCAGGACGCCAACGGCGACGAGGGCTCCGAATCCGACGAGATCACCATCAAGCTGCCCAAGGCGCAAAAGACCGTGGTCTACGGCATCACGATTGCCGGCGGCCTGGGCACCTATCTGCTGCTCGGCCAGCTTATGGGTGGCGGCATGGGCATGCCGAGGTTCGAGGCTGCCCAGGTGGGTAACCTCGAGCTTGCCTGGCTTATCCCCCTGTCTCTCGCCGGTACCTTCTGTGGCTGGCTGTTCTTTGTCTCGGAGCACGCGAGCGAGGCATTGGCCCACGCCATAGGGGAGCGCCCGGTCGTCAAGGCCATGCTGGCCGGCCTGGCACTCGCCATCTGCGGCACGGTCCTGCCCTACACCATGTTTGCCGGCGAGACGCAGGCCGATGTGCTCATGGAAACCTATCTGACCATCCCCGCCGGCGTGCTCATCGCGACCGGTCTTGTTAAGGCCATGCTGACCCCCGCCCTTATCAACATGGGCTGGCGCGGCGGCCACTTCTTCCCCGTCATCTTCTCGGGTGTGAGCCTGGGCTACGGCCTTGCCATCCTGACGGGCGCCGATCCGGTCTTTTGCGTCGCCGTCTGCACCGCCTCGACGATGGGTGCTGTCATGCGCCAACCCGTCATGGTCGTGGGCTTGCTGCTCATGTGCTTCCCACTCAAGGGCATCGTCTGCATGATCATCGCCGCCGTCATTGCGGCAGGCATTCCGCTGCCCAAGCCGCTGTGCAAGTAACACGGCAACGCGCGGTCAATACAAACATATCAAGCCCGGTGTGAGGCTGATCAAGTTGAGCTTGCGCTCCTGATGGGTCGTTATTTCCAAAATGCTGCTGTAACCCACGACACGGGCTGAGCGCCTCCCAAAAAGACCACGCCAGACCTACGGCGCATACCCGATGATGCCGCGCCTGTCTATAGGTCGCGTGCTCGATAGACCCTGGTGCTGATGGCACAGCTCAGTGCAAAGAGCACGAGGGCGAGTGCGGCAATTGCGTTCTTAAAGACGGCCTGTCCCTCCGTTCGTTTATCTCGATCTGTAACAGGTGGAGTCGATTTTGGCGTCTAGATGTTACAGATCGAGACAGCCCCGACCTTCCTGCCGGTTTATCTCAATCTGTAACACTTAGGCTCGATTTTGGCGGCTAGATGTTACAGATTGAGACATTGGTTGCCCGCCTGTCCGTTTGTCTCGATCTGTAACAGGTGGAGGCTCAAAACCCGTCTTCCTGTTACAGATTGAGAAAGAGATTGAGACGGCGTCGATCTTCCCAGCCGTTTGTCTCGATCTGTAACACCAGGAACGGTAAAACTCGTTTTTCTGTTACAGATTGAGACATTCTTTGGGATTGAGACAGTTCTTGAGGCGATTGCCCGGTGCACGGCGAGCTCAGCTGATGAATTTGTCCTGATAGGTGCCCTATGGCGAGGTTTCGCGGCTACAATAATACGGTTACAACGACGTAATGCACTCAATGCAAGAAAGGATCCGCATGGCAAGCCTGTCGGATGAAATCTCGTCGCGCCGCACATTCGCGATCATCAGCCACCCGGACGCCGGTAAGACCACGCTTA
>USAX01000157.1 GCA_900552705.1 uncultured Collinsella sp.
ATGGCCGCGTCGCCCTCGTGAATGCCCTCGTTGTGGGCAGCGAAGGGCTCGACGAACTCGTCGCCGCGCGGATCCTTCTCGTAGTAGGCCTTGATACCGGCAACGGGGTCGGTATCGGCATCGGACGCGTTGACCATGACGTCGTAGGCACGCTGGATGCGCTCCCAGCGGTTGTCGCGGTCCATGGCCCAATAGCGGCCCGAAACGGTGGCAACGCGAGCGTCGCAACCGGTCTCCTCGGAGATCTTAGCCAGGAAAGCGCAGAACTCGCTCATGTAGCCGGCACCGGATTGCGGGTCGACGTCGCGGCCATCCATGAAGGCGTGGACGCGAACGGTCTTGACGCCATGCTGGGCAGCCATCTTGACCAGAGCCTCGACGTGGTTCATGTGAGAATGAACACCGCCAGGGCTCATAAGGCCCATGAGGTGCAGGGTCTTGCCTTCGGCCTTGACGTCGTCCATAGCCTTGACGAAGACCTCGTTCTTGGCGATGGAGCCGTCCTTGATGGCATTGTTGATGCGCGAAAGCTCCTGGAACACGATGCGGCCGGCACCGATGTTGAGGTGGCCTACCTCGGAGTTGCCCATCTGACCGTCGGGAAGGCCCACGTCCTCGCCCGAAGCACCGAGCGTGGTGTGGGGATACTGAGCGTACAGGCTATCAAGGAAGGGCGTCTTGGCAGCGGCGACGGCGTTCTCGCCATCGGCCGGAGCCAGGCCACAGCCGTCCATGATGATCAGGAGTGCAGGAAGATGACGCTGTGCCATATGTCCTACTCGCCTGCCTTGACGACCATAGAGGCGAAGTCCGCAGCCTTGAGCGAAGCGCCGCCCACGAGGGCGCCGTCAACGTCGGGCTTGGCGACGAGCTCGGCGATGTTGCCGGGCTTAGCGGAACCGCCGTAGAGAACGCGGATGCCGTCGGCGAGCTCCTCGCCAAACATCTCCTTAAGGGTCTCACGGATAGCACCGCAGACCTCCTGAGCGTCCTCGGCGGTAGCGGTCTTGCCGGTGCCGATGGCCCAGATGGGCTCGTATGCGACGACGACCTGCTTGGGGCAGGTGATCTCAAGACCAGCAAGGCCAGCCTTGACCTGGTTCACGACGTGCTCGACATAGGTGCCAGCCTCGCGGACCTCGAGGGACTCGCCGCAGCAGAAAACGGGAACAAGACCGGCGGCAACGAGGGCCTTGGCCTTCTTGTTCTGGTCCTCGTCGGTCTCGTGGAAGTAGTCGCGACGCTCGGAGTGACCGATGATGCAGTAGGTGCAGCCAGCAGACTTGAGCATGTCGCAAGAGGACTCACCGGTGAAGGCACCCTTGGCCTCCCAGTACACGTTCTGTGCACCGAGGGCGATGGGGGCAGCCTGAATACGGTCATGAACCGTGGTGATGTCGATGGTCGGAGGGCAGACGAGCACCTCGACGCCAGCCGGAACCTCGGGCAGAGCCTGAGCCAGCTCGTCGGCGAGCTTGGCGGCCTCGGCGACGTCGTTGTTCATCTTCCAGTTACCAGCGATGAGAAGGGTGCGATTAGGCATCGAGAAGCGCCTCCACTCCGGGCAGGGCCTTACCCTCGACGAGCTCCATGGAAGCGCCACCACCGGTGGAGATCCAGCTCATCTTGTCGGCCAGGTTGAACTTGTTGACAGCTGCGACAGAGTCGCCGCCGCCGATGATCGAGGTGCAGTCGGCCTCGGCGACAGCCTCGGCGATAGCCTGGGTGCCGTGAGCGAAGTTGTCGAACTCGAAGACGCCCATGGGGCCATTCCAGAACACGGTCTTGGCGCCCTTGACGGCCTCGGCGTAGAGCTCCTCGGTCTTGGGGCCGATGTCCATACCCTCACGATCGTCGGGGATAGCGTCGGAAGCGACAACCTCGGGGACAGCGTCCTCGCCAAAGTGATCGGCAACGCGGTTGTCGATGGGGAGCAGGATCTTGACGCCCTTCTCCTCGGCCTTCTTGAGCATCTCGCCAGCGCGCTCGACCCAGTCCTCTTCCTTGAGGGACTGACCGACGGTCAGGCCCTGAGCCAGGAAGAAGGTGTAGGCCATGCCGCCACCGATGATCAGGGTGTCAGCGGAGTCGATGAGGTGATCGAGAACGCCGATCTTGGAGGAAACCTTGGAACCGCCGACGATAGCGACGAAGGGACGCTCGGGCTCGGCGAAGATGCCGGTCAGCGTGTCGACCTCCTTCTCGAGCAGGAAGCCGGCGACGGCAGGCAGGTAAGCGGCGGGGCCCACGACGGAACCCTGGGCGCGGTGAGCGGTGCCGAAAGCATCGAGAACGAAGACGTCACCATAGGAAGCGAGCTTCTTGGCGATCTCGGGATCGTTCTTCTTCTCACGCTTGTCGAAACGGACGTTCTCGAGAACGAGGACCTTGCCCGGCTCGACGGCGGCGACAGCCTCGGCAGCCTTCTCGCCGTAGGTGTCGGCGACAAAGGCAACGTCGAGACCAGAGAGCTCGGCGAGCTTCTTGGCGACGGGCTCGAGGGACAGCTCGGGCTGGAAGCCGGTGCCATCGGGACGGCCGAGGTGGCTCATGAGGATGACGCGAGCGTTGTGCTCAACGAGGTAGTTGATGGTGGGCAGGGCAGCCTTGATGCGGGTGGTGTCGCCAACGACGCCATCCTTGATAGGCACGTTGAAGTCAACGCGGACGAGAACGCGCTTGCCGTCGACATCGATGTCGCGGACGGTCTTCTTGGTAAAGGCCATGTTTGCTTCTACCTTTCGTACGTGTCTGCCTCCCATTACGGCAGACGATTTCCTATAAAAAGGGCGCGACCCTAGGGTGTAAGCCCTATAAGGCCGCGCCCTTCTTTAGACGCTCAACGAGCTATTCGCTAAAAGCTAAATTAAGCAACGAACTTCTCGAAGTACTTGATGGTGCGGACCATCTGAGAGGTGTAGGAGTTCTCGTTGTCGTACCAAGAGGTGACCTGAACGAGGGTCTGGCCGTTGCCGAGGTCAGAGCACATGGTCTGAGTGGCGTCGAAGATGGAGCCATGGGTCTCGCCGATGATGTCGGTGGAGACGATGTCATCCTCGTTGTAACCGAAGGTCTCGGAGATGGTGGCAGCGTAGGCCTTCATAGCGGCGTTGACCTCGTCGACGGTGACCTTCTTGTCAACGACAGCGTAGAGGTTGGTGATGGAGCCGGTCGGCGTCGGGACGCGCTGGGCGGCACCGATGAGCTTACCGTTGAGCTCGGGGAGAACCAGGCCGATAGCCTTGGCAGCACCGGTGGTGTTGGGGACGATGTTGACGGCGCAGGCGCGGCTACGACGCTTGTTGCCCTTGCGCTGCGGGCCGTCGAGCGGCATCTGGTCGCCGGTCCAGGCGTGAATGGTGGTCATGATGCCGGACACGATGGGAGCGAAGTCGTTCAGACCCTTGGCCATCGGGGCGAGGCAGTTGGTGGTGCAGGAAGCAGCGGAGATGATGTTGTCCTCAGCGGTCAGCGTCTCATGGTTGACGTTGTACACGATGGTGGGCAGATCGCTGCCGGCCGGAGCGGAGATAACGACCTTCTTGGCGCCAGCGTTGATGTGGGCCTGAGCCTTAGCCTTGCTGGTGTAGAAACCGGTGCACTCGAGAACGACGTCGACGTCGAGGTCGCCCCAAGGCAGGTTGTTGGCGTCGGACTCCTTGTAGATCTTGATCTCCTTGCCGTCAACGGTGATGGAATCCTCGCCAGCAACGACCTCGTGATCGCGAGCGTAGTTGCCCTGCGTGGAGTCGTACTTCAGCAGGTAAGCGAGCATATCGGGAGAGGTGAGGTCGTTGATAGCGACGATCTCGGAGCCCTCATGACCGAACATCTGACGGAAAGCCAGACGACCGATGCGACCGAAGCCGTTAATAGCAACCTTTACTGCCATTGTGTCTCCTTTCGTAAGGCCCCCGCGAGCTACAGCGCCCGCCGTTGAGGCCCACAAACTAACCACTCGCCTAATATACCTTTTTTTTGACTTGAATTTCACGAGAATGCTCGAAATTGAAAATCAAATTTAC
>USAX01000158.1 GCA_900552705.1 uncultured Collinsella sp.
GCAAGAACTATTTTTGAAAAAGTTTGCAGGCATTTTCCCAAGCGGCATGCGCGATTGTTTCGGCGTCCTCACCAGTGCGATCGACACGGTCGTTAACCAGCGCGTTTGCCGTAATGGAGATCATTGCGGGCTCGCATTCAAGACCGCGGATGGGCTCCGGAGCCATATACGGGCAATCCGTCTCGAACATAATTCGATCGAGTGGGGTTGCCGCAAATGCCTCGCGCACGTCGTCGTTGCGCTTAAAGGTGGCCGCACCACCATAGGCGATATAGCAGCCCAGCTCCACAAAGCGCTCCATCGTGGCGCGGTCCTCGCCAAAACAGTGCAGCACACAACCGGCCTGGGGCACGCCCACCTCACGAAGCACGTTGTACGCATCCATATGCGAGGTGCGCTCCCCATCCGAGTCCTCGTGCCGCAGGTGCAACTCCACCGGCACATTGCAGCGCACGGCGACTTCGAGCTGACGTGCCATGCAATCAATCTGCACGCTGTGGGGCGCCGGCGTGATGTCGTCGTCGTAATCCATGTGGTAGTCCAGACCGATTTCGCCAATACCGGCGCACAAAGGGTCATCAAGCGCAGCAACAACCTGCGCGTGAATGTCGTCGGTATAATCCGGCGCGCCATACGGATGCACGCCGGCAAGATACTTGATCTGCGGGATATCCTGCATCGGCAGAATTTCGCGCACGAGCCAGTCGCTATAGTCCGTCACGCTGCGCTTGTCGGCGATGGGGTCGAAGACCGTCACCAACAGGTCGATGCCCGCCGCCTTGGCACGCACGAGTGTCTCGGGCACATCCTTGCCCCAGAACGAAAGCAGATGCGCATGTGTGTCGGCAAGCGGTGCCAAGGGCACGGGACAAGCAACCGTCTTCTTTTTTTTGGTAAACGTCACGCGTGCGGCATTAAGCATCATGGATGAGCTCCTGGGCCAGGCGGACAAAGTCGGCAACATCAAGCGTCTCGGCGCGCGTGGTGGGTGCGATACCGCAAGCCTCAAAGGCGACATCGAGCACGTCCTTGGCAAAGCCGTTGGCGCTCATGGAATTTCGGATGGTCTTGCGACGCTGAGCAAATGCAGCGTCAATCACACGGGCCACAAATTCGCGATCGAGTCCTTCGGGCACCACACCGTCAACACGGTCGATACGCACGACGGCCGAGTCCACGTGTGGCGCCGGCATAAAGCAACGCGGCGGCACCTCAAAGCGACCCGTCACCTGCGCATACAGGCCAAGCTTTGCCGTGTAGCCGCCATAGGTCTTGTTACCCGGCACTGCGGCAATGCGATCGGCAACCTCCTTTTGCACCATGACGACGGCACGCTTGAGCGCCGGCATCGTCTGGAAGAACTGCAGGATGATCGTCGCCGCCACGTTATAGGGCAGGTTCGCGACAAACACCGTCGGCTCACCGCCCGCAGCCTGCTCAATCTGCTCCGGGCCCACCTTAAGCGCGTCGCCCATGATAAAGCGGAAGTTGGCATAGTCGGCGGCGTGGGCATCGAGCACCGGCTCAAGCTCGGGATCGGCCTCAATGGACGTAACGCACGCCGCTTCCTGCAGCAACGCAAGTGTCAACGTACCGCAACCTGGACCCACCTCGAGTACGCGCTCGTCACCTGCAAGCTCGGCAAGCTCGCAGATACGTTCGATCACATGATTGTCGATTAGAAAGTTCTGGCCCAGGCGATGCTTGGTCGCAAGGCCAAACTCCTCCAGCAGCTCCCTGGTGGCCGTGGGGTTTGCCAAAGGCGAAGTTGTCATGGTTGCCTCCTTAGCATGATGGCGGCGTCTTGAAACAAAAGGGCATGGACCGTGGCGGCCATGCCCTTACAGCTAAACAGCAAATTGCCGATATGGCGCTCGCGCGGTCTCTACGCCAGACGCGGGAACAGCGGATCGCCCTTCTCGACGGGCTGACCGCCGGCAAGCAGGCCCCAAGTGCAAATGCCCTTGAGGTCGTCGCTCGCGGCCTCGCCCTCACAGGACAGGCGGCGCAGGGCCTCGGCAGAGGTCTGAGGCATGAGCGGCATCAGCAGGTGAGCGGCAATGCGGATGGCCTCGAGCAGGTTGTAGATCACAAACGCCAGCTCGTCAGCCTTGGCCTCGTCCTTGGCAAGTGCCCAAGGCTCGGAGTCCTCGATGTAGTGGTTGGCGGCGTGGATGAGCTCCATGACCTCGTCCTTGGCTCCACCGTAATCGAGCACGTCCATCTTGGCCATGTAGCGCTCGACCAGGCCATCGGCAATCTTTGCCAGCGGGTTGTCGAACGCATCGGCAGACGCCGGTTTAGCCGGGGCGCAGCCGTCAAAGTACTTTGCGCTCATGTTGAGCGAGCGCGAGATGAGGTTGCCCCAGCTGTTGGCCAGGTCGGCGTTGTAGACCTGTTCCATGCGATCGAAGCTGATGGCGCCGTCGGTGCCGGGCACCACGTCGGTCATGAAGTAATAGCGGTAGCCCTCGACACCCAGCATGTCGATAACATCCTGCGGGGCGATGGCGTTGCCGCGGCTCTTGGACATCTTCTCGGCCTTACCGGTCTCGGCATTGCGCACGGTCAGGAAGCCGTGGGCAAAGACGTGCTCGGGCAGGGCCTCGCCGATGGCCATGAGCATGGCGGGCCAAATGACGCAGTGGAAGCGGATGATGTCCTTACCCACGATGTGGAACTGCGCGGGCCAGCGATAGGCCAGCTCGGCACGGGCCTCGTCGGTGTCGACACCGTAGCCGACGGCCGTCATATAGTTGAGCAGCGCATCGAACCACACGTAGGTCACGTGGCCCTCGTCAAACGGGACCTGAATACCCCAGTCAAAGCTCGTGCGGCTCACGGAAAGGTCATTAAGGCCGCCCTCGACAAAGCTGCGTACCTCGTTCATGCGGAACGCAGGCTCGACAAAGTCGGGGTGCTCGTCATAGAGCTTGAGCAGCTTGTCCTGGAAGGCGGAAAGCTTAAAGAAGTAGGACTCCTCCTGCACGCGCTCAAGCGGACGGTGGCAGTCGGGGCATAGATGCTGGCCGACGCTGCCGTACTCCTCGTCGCCCTTCTGGACCTGCGTATCGGTGAAGTAGGTCTCGTCAGGCACGCAATACCAACCGTCGTAGCTGCCCTTATACAGATAGCCGGACTCCTTCATGCGCTCCCACAGGTACTGCACGGCATGATGCTGGCGCGGCTCGGTGGTGCGGATGAAGTCGTCGTTGGAGATCTCGAGCTTGCTCCAAAGCTCCTTGAAGTGCGGGGCCTGGCTGTCGGTCCACTCCTGCGGCGTCATGCCATGCTTGGCTGCGGCCTCGGCGACCTTCTCGCCGTGCTCGTCCATGCCGGTCAGGAACTTGACGTTATAGCCGGCGGAGCGGCGATAGCGAGCCTGAACGTCGGCGATGATGGTGGAATAAGCCGTGCCCAGGTGCGGATCGGCATTGACGTAGTAGATGGGCGTCGTGATAAAGAACGAAGGCTTGCTTTGATCCATGGGGTTTGTCCTCCAGAAAAACGTTGCATACAGGGGATGATTCTAGCGCAAGGGCTGGATATCCTCCATCTATTGCATATCGAGCACCATGGCATAGACATCGCGCTTGCGGCGCGAATACTTCTGAGACAGGCGCTTGGCCACCGCAGAGGCGGGCTCCCCCTCCTCGAGCGCGGTGCGGATATCCTCGCGCAGGGCCTCGTCGGGATCCGCTACCGCAGCGCCAACCGGCGCGATGCCGGCCTCCTCGTCCCCGCTCGGCGGCGCGATGACCAGCGCAATCTCGCCCTTCACCTCACCACGGGCACACAGCTCCTCGGCAAGCTGGGCGGCGGGGCCGCGCAAGACCTCCTCGTGCAGCTTGGTGAGTTCGCGGCAGACGGCGACATCGCGCTGGGGAAAGACCTCGGCCACGGCCTCGAGCGTCGCCACGATGCGATGTGGAGACTCGTAGAAGATGAGTGCGCCGGGCACCACGGCAAGGCGCTGCAAACGGCGCACACGGTCGCCGTGCTTTCGGCCCAAAAAGCCCTCGA
>USAX01000159.1 GCA_900552705.1 uncultured Collinsella sp.
TTCTTTATCTTCCCCATAAGACTAACCCAGTGATTAGGCTGGTGAGAATGGGCACTCATCAGGAACTGTTTCAGGGTCCGCTGGGCTGATCGCCGATTTCTAAGTTGCGGTGGAATAGGGATTGATTGGCGGCTAATAAGCCAAAAACAGTCCCTATTCCACCGCAAGAGGTAAAGGTGCCCCTAGTGGATGGGCTGGTAGCGGGGGCAGTAGCTGATGGCGATGGCATCGACGCCTACGTGGGTGGCGATGGTGCAGCCGATGGGGCCGGTGCCGGCGTCCACGTAGTCCTGGCCTGCGAGCGCCTCGTTGACAAGTTCCTGCTCCTCGGCGGCGCCGGTCGTGAGCACGCGCACACTGGAGCCCGGGTGCTCGTCCAAAAACGCGAGGCAGTCTGCCATGGTGTTGGCGACGATACGCTTGGCGCCGCGGCCCTTTTTGATGGCCTTGATCTCGCCCGATTTCCACTCCGGCGAAACGGCCAGGCGAATGTTGAGCATCTGCGTCAGCTGGCCGGCGAGCTTGGGGGCGCGGCCGTTTTTGACCAGGTTCTCGAGCGTGCGGGGAATTAGCAGCAGATGGGCGTCGGGCAGCGTCGCGCGGATCTGCGCCTCGGTCTCGTCCAGACTGCGGCCGTCCTCGCGCATGGCCAGCGCGTACTCCACCAGTAGGCCTTCGGCACCCGAACCGGTGCGCGAATCGATGCAGCGCACGTCGAGCTCGTGCGTTTCGGCCACCAGGCTGGCGTTGGCATAGCAGGCAGACCACTCGCTGCACAGCGAGATAAAGATCGCGCTATCGTGGCCGTCGGCGAGCACGCGGTCAAAGAGTGCCTTGAACTCGCCGGCGCTCGGCTGCGAGGTGTGCGGCAGCTGCTCGGAGCCGGCCATGCGGGCGACGTACTCCTCGGCGGTAATCTGCACCTGGTCGAGCAGGTCCTCGCCCTCGATAATCACATGCAGCGGAATCACGTAAATGCCGAGTTCTTGGGCACGGGCGGGGGAGATGTCCGACGTGGAGTCGGTTATGATGGCAAAAGACATAATTGCACCTTTCGTTGGGGCGCGGCAGCGCCGCCTTCTGAGAGCAAAGTGCGACAAGTATAGTGGAGTTGCTCTACATTGCTAGGTTCAATTGTTGAATAGTCAACAGTTTGAAGTGTCGGTGTGGAAATCATCAACTGGGGAAGAGGGATACCGATGGAGGCGCTGGAGATAGGCAAGCGGCCGGTCGTGCTGTTTGATTTCGATGGCACGGTGGCAGATACGGGTCGGGCGGTGATGACCTCGACACGCAAAACGTTGGCCACGCGCGGGTTTTCGGAGGCGCAGATGGGTGACCTGCGTCGCATGATCGGGCCTCCGCTGTGGAAGAGCTTCCACGACTTTTACGGCTTTACGCGCGAGGAGTCGCTCGTGGTGGCCGACGAGTACCGTGCCTTTTTTGACGAGCTGGGTCCGGAGGAGTATCCCGTGTTCGACGGAATCCCCGAGCTGCTCGATGGCTTGGCGGCGCAGGGTCATCGCATGGCCGTGGCGACGTCTCGCATGGAGGCAAAGTGTATCGACATGGTGCATGAGCTGGGGCTTTCTCAGTTTGAGGCGGTGGTTGGCATGAATCCGCCGCAGGGACGCGAGACCAAGGCCGATTCGGTCCGCGACGCCCTGGCGGCGCTTGGCGCGACTGCCGACGAGGCCGTGATGATCGGCGACCGCTTTAACGACGTGGAGGGCGCGCACGCGATGGGCGTGCCGTGCATCGGCATCTATTCGGGCGCGGCGGCGCCGGGCGAGCACGAGGCGGCGGGTGCCGATGCGGTGGTGCACTCGGTGGCAGAGCTTGCTAAACTTTTCGCTATCTAATGACGTAATGTGAGGGGCGGGCGTGCCCGTCGCTCATTGCTAAGGAGGTCGTCCATGAATCAGGTGGAGCAGAGCGTTACCGAGTATGTCGACGAGGTCTGGGAAGATGTCGTCGCCGATATCGAGCAGTTGGTGGGCTACCCGTCCGTGGCAGTTTCTGCCGATGCGGAGCCCGGTGCGCCGTTTGGCCGCCCGGTCCGTGATGCGCTCGATTGCGCGCTCGGCATTGCGCAAAAGCTCGGCTACCAGACGAGCGATGACGAGGGCTTTGTGGGAATCGCCGATATCCCGGGCCGCGGCGATAAGCAGCTTGCGACTATCTGCCATGTGGACGTGGTACCCGCCGGCCCTGGCTGGAACACCGACCCGTTTGCGATGGAGCGTCGCGAGGGCTGGCTGCTCGGCCGTGGCGTGATCGACGACAAGGGTCCGGCCGTGTTGTCGCTCTACGCCGGCGCTTACCTGCTCAAGCACGGCATCGTGCCGCGCTATACCTTCCGTGCGCTGCTGGGCTGCGATGAGGAAGTGGGCATGTCCGACGTTCACCATTATCTGGAGAACCACGCGAACCCCGACTTTCTGTTTACGCCCGATGCCGAGTTTCCGGTCTGCAATGCCGAGAAGGGCCAGTTTGGGGCGACATTTGTGAGCTCCAAGATCGACGGCGGGCGCATTGTGTCCTGGAGCGGTGCCGAGGCGAGCAACGCTATTCCGTCGCAGTCTATCTGCGAGCTTGCGATTGCCGCCGATGAGCTGCCGGCGCCCGTCGAGAACGCCGACCGCCTGGAGATCACGGCTCTCGATAGCGGGCATGCGCAGATTTTCGCCCACGGTATTGGCGGCCACGCTTCGATGCCTGAGGGCACCATCAACGCCGTCGGCCTGATCGTGGCGTATCTGCGCGAGGCTGAGGACGCGTTTGGTGCACGCGATGAGCGCCTGCTGACGCCTGCCGAGCACGAGTTTGTCAAGTTTTTGGCCTTTGTGCATGCGGACGCCTATGGCCGCGGCCTGGGTATCGACGCGACGAGCCCGGCGTTTGGCCCGCTTACCTGCAACGCTGGCGTCATTCGCGTGTCGGATGGCCACATTGAGCAGGTCATCGACGTGCGCTTCCCCGATAGCACCAGTGCCGATACCATCTGCGAGCAGCTCGAGCCGCTCGTGGGCCGCTTTGGTGTGACGTATCGCGTGGGTCGTGCCAAGGTGCCGTTCTCAGTTTCGGCCGACGATCCGGCCGTGAAGGCGCTTATTGATACCTATAACGAGTTTACGGGCAAGCATGCTGAGCCCTTTGCCATGGGCGGCGGCACGTACGCGCGCAACTTTGCCCGCGCCGTGTCGTTTGGCCCCGAGGAGACCGGTCTGGAGCTGCCCGAGTGGGGCGGCCAGATGCACGGTCCCAACGAGTGCGCCAACGAGGAACAGCTCAAGCAAGCGCTCAAGATCTACATCGTGGCAATCCTGCGCCTCAACGAACTCGAACTATAGTTACGCGGTTTTACCAAACCGCGTAACCAGTCGACGCTGCAAGCCCGCCAGAGCGGCAATCTGCCTTTCAACTTCGGTGGCATGATCAAAAGATCAATGCCACCTTGTTTCAAGGCACCTTGCTCGCTCTGGCGGGCTTTCGCTGTCGTTGCCAAAACATCGGCGTTGCTGGGGTAGTCGTTGGGGACGTTCTTAAATGACTAGTCAAACAAGACTGTCTCCAATGACTACCTTCCTCTGGTGTAAAAGGCTGGCCATGTTTGGCGGCGGGTTTGTTATTCGTTTGTAAAGCCGAGTCGCATTTGCGGTAAGGGTCTATCAAATGCCCGTAAGAAACAGCAGTTGGCGCGGGCGCTGACCGATTGAGGCCGTATCTTTCCAAACAGCAAAGCGGGCAGGGTGCCCGCGAGTCGCTTGTATGAAAGGAAGATCATGCTCGATCAGGCTTATTCTCGTCGTCAGTTCCTCGGCCTCGCTGGTGGTCTTGTCAGCATCGTCGGTCTCGGTCTCGTTGGTTGCGGTGGCTCCAACGCCGCCAACACTGCTGCTGAGGGCAGTGCCGCTGCTGCCGAGTCCGTCTCGGGCGAGGTGACCTACGACGGCGCCTCCTCGTTCCAGGCTCTCGTCGAGGCTGCTGCCGAGAAGTTTA
>USAX01000160.1 GCA_900552705.1 uncultured Collinsella sp.
TTAAGCGAAGTAGGCCACGCCGCTCTCAAAGATCGGCATGAACTTATCGCCGGGGACATGCTCGGGCACGTTGCGGTACAGGTTGTCGCCGCGACGCTCGGCATGGCCCATCTTGCCCAGGACGCGGCCGTCGGGGCTCGTGATGCCCTCGATGGCGAGTGCGGAGCCGTTGGGGTTGACGGAGAGATCCATGCTGGGCTTGCCGTTCTCGCCCACGTACTGCGTGGCGACCTGGCCGTTGGCGATCAGCTGGGCGAGCACTTCGTCATTGGCGACAAAGCGGCCCTCGCCGTGGCTGATGGCGACGGTGTAGGGGTCGTCCAGGCCGCACTGCGACAGCCACGGGGACAAGTTGGACGAGATGCGGGTGCGCACCAGACGGCTCTGGTGGCGACCGATGGTGTTGAACGTCAACGTGGGCGCATCGGGCGTGGCGTCGACGATGTCGCCGTAGGGCACCAGACCGAGCTTGATCAGGGCCTGGAAGCCGTTGCAGATGCCCAGCATCAGGCCATCGCGGGCCTTGAGCAGGTCGCGGACTGCCTCGGTGACCTCGGGAGCGCGGAAGAACGCCGTGATGAACTTGGCAGAGCCGTCGGGCTCGTCGCCGCCCGAGAAGCCGCCGGGGATCATAACGATCTGGCTTGCACGGATGCGGCGGGCAAGCTCGTGGGTGCTCTCGGCGACGGCCTCGGGCGTGAGGTTGTTGATCACGAAGGTGTCGGCCTCGGCACCGGCGGCACGGAAGGCGCGGGCGCTGTCGTACTCGCAGTTGTTGCCGGGGAACACGGGGATGATCACGCGCGGGCGGGCGATCTTGGCGCCGCCGTACACGTGGATATCCTTGGCGCGGAAGTCGATGGTCTCGACCTCGGGGGTCTCGCCGGCGCTGCGGTAGGCGAAGACGCCCTCGATGCCGCTCTCCCAGGCCTCCTGGAGCTTGGCGAGCTCGATGACCTCGGAGCCGGTGTCGATGACATAGCCCTCGACGGTGGTGCCCAGGGGCTCGACGACAACGCCGTCGGCGACCTCGGGCAGCTCGGCGTCATCGGCGAGCTCGACGATGAAGCTGCCGTAGAGCGGGGTGAAGAGGCTCTCCACGTCTACATCCTCGGCAAGCTCGATACCGATCTGGTTACCGACGCACATCTTAAAGAGGCTCTCGGCGCCGCAGCCGTAGCCGGGCGTGGAGATGGCCAGGGCGTTGCCGGTAGCAGTGAGCGCCTCGACGGCGTCAAACGCGGCGAGCAGCTGCTGAGCATCGGGGCGGTAGTCCTCGCCATAGGTGGCGGGGGCGATGCGGACGACGCGGTGCGTGAGGCCCTTGAACTCGGGCGAGACGGCGCGGGCGGCCTTGCCCACGGCGACGGCGAAGCTGATCAGGGTCGGCGGAACGTTGAGCTCGCCGGCCTCGTCCTCAAACGAACCGCTCATGGAGTCCTTGCCGCCGATGGCGCCGGCACCCAGGTCGACCTGGGCCATAAGGGCACCCAGGACGGCAGCCATGGGCTTGCCCCAGCGCTCGGCCTCGGTGCGCAGGCGCTCGAAGTACTCCTGGAAGGAGAGGTAGGTGCGCTTGTGCTCAAAGCCGGCGGCAACGAGCTTGGCGATGGACTCGACCACGGACAGGTAGGCGCCCGCAAACTGGTCGGCCTCCATCAGATAGGGGTTGAAGCCCCATGCCATGGCGCTCGCCGTGGTGGTCTCGCCGTCCACGGGGAACTTGGCGACCATGGCCGAGCTTGGGGTGAGCTGCGTCTTGCCGCCAAAGGGCATGAGCACGGTCGCGGCGCCGATGGTGGAGTCGAAGCGCTCGGAAAGGCCCTTGTTGGAAGCGACGTTGAGGTCGGTGACGAGCGAGGTCATGCGCTCGGCGAGCGTGGTACCGGCCCAGCTGGGCTGCCACACACTGCGGGCGCAGACGTGGGCGACCTGGTGCTTGGGCGCACCGTTGGAGTTGAGGAACTCGCGGGACAGATCGACGATGGCGACGCCGTTCCAGGCCATGCGCATGCGCGGCTCGGCGGTAACCTCGGCGATAACGGTCGCCTCCAGGTTCTCCTCGGCGGCGTAGCCCATGAACTCCTCGACGTCACCGTCGGCGACGGCGCAGGCCATGCGCTCCTGGGATTCAGAGATGGCGAGCTCGGTGCCGTCAAGACCGTCGTACTTCTTGGTCACGGTATCAAGGTCGACATACAGGCCGTCGGCAAGCTCGCCTACGGCGACCGAGACACCGCCGGCGCCAAAGTCGTTGCATCGCTTGATCAGACGGCAGGCATCGCCGCGGCGGAACAGGCGCTGCAGCTTGCGCTCGACCGGGGCGTTGCCCTTCTGGACCTCGGCGCCCGATGTCTCGATGGACTCGGTGTTCTGGGTCTTGGAGGAGCCGGTGGCACCGCCGATGCCGTCACGGCCGGTGCGGCCGCCCAACAGGATGATCTTGTCGGTGGGGGCGGGGCACTCGCGACGCACGTGGTTTGCCGGGGTGGCGCCCACGACGGCGCCGACCTCCATGCGCTTGGCCACGTAGCCGGGGTGATAGAGCTCGTTGACCTGGCCGGTGGCAAGGCCGATCTGGTTGCCGTAGCTGGAGTAGCCGGCGGCGGCGGTGGTTACGAGCTTGCGCTGCGGCAGCTTGCCCTCGAGCGTCTCGGACACGGGGACGGTGGGGTCGCCGGCGCCGGTGACACGCATGGCCTGGTACACGTAGCTGCGGCCCGACAGCGGGTCGCGGATGGCACCGCCCACGCAGGTGGCGGCACCACCGAAGGGCTCGATCTCGGTCGGGTGGTTGTGGGTCTCGTTCTTAAAGAGGAACAGCCAGTCCTGGTCCTCGCCGTCGACATCGACCTTCACCTTGACGGTGCAGGCGTTGATCTCCTCGGACTCGTCGACATCGGTCATGACGCCGGTCTTCTTGAGGTACTTGGCGCCGATGGTGCCCATGTCCATGAGGCAGACGGGCTTGGTGTCGCGACCGAGTTCGTGGCGCATCTCCATGTAGCGGTCGAAGGCCTGCTGCACCACGGCGTCGTCGATCGTCACGTCGTCCAGGACGGTGCCGAAGGTGGTGTGGCGGCAGTGATCGGACCAGTAGGTGTCGATCACGCGGATCTCGGTGATGGTGGGGTCGCGATCCTCATCGCGGAAGTACTGCTGGCAGAAGGCGATGTCCGCCTCGTCCATGGCAAGGCCGCGCTCGGAAATAAAGGCGGCAAGGCCGGCTTCGTCGAGCTCGCGGAAACCGTCGAGCACCTCGACGGGCTGGGGCTCGGGGGTCTCCATGTACAGCGTCTCGGGCAGGTCGAGCGAGGCGATACGCGCCTCGACGGGGTTCACCACGTAGTGCTTGATGGCATCAATGGCGGCCTCGTCCAGAGCGCCCGAGATCATATAGACCTTGGCGGAGCGCACGGCGGGGCGCTCGCCCTGGCTGATGAGCTGCACGCACTCGCTGGCGGAGTCGGCGCGCTGGTCAAACTGGCCAGGCAGGAATTCGACGGCAAAGACGGCGTCATCGCTTGCGGGGAGCTCGTCGTAGGTCACATCGACCTGGGGCTCGCTAAAGACGGTCGGCACGCAGGACCGGAAAAGCTCCTTGTCGATGCCCTCGACGTCGTAGCGGTTGATAATCCTCAGGGCCTCGATGCCCTTGATGCCGAGGATTTCGGTCAGCTCGCCCTTGAGCTGCTGAGCCTCGACGTCGAACCCGGGTTTCTTCTCCACGTAGATACGAGAGACCATTGGTTCCTGCCTTCCTGATCGGTTGGGCGTACGGTACGGTATGCGGCAGCGGTCGGTTTGCGGGGTCTGCCCTGCGGTCGCCTTGAGCCACATGTTTGTAAACCTCACTATGATACGACAGCTCGCGGCGCGTTGAGGACGGCGAGGGTGCTACAGTGAAGCGCAAACAAGAGAAAGGCATCACATGGCATTC
>USAX01000161.1 GCA_900552705.1 uncultured Collinsella sp.
TCGGCAATCATGGCACACGAGTGATAGGCCAGCGAGCCGCCGCGCAGAATGCAGGCGTTGCCGGTGCGGATGCAGATGCCCGCGGCGTCGGCCGTCACGTTGGGGCGCGCCTCGTACACCATGGCGACCAGGCCCAACGGCACGCTCACGCGGGTGAGGTCCACGCCGCTTGCGAGCACGCGGTGGTCGAGCACGCGGCCTACGGGATCGGGCAGCTCGGCGAGCTTTTCCAGGCCGGCGGCCATGCCCTCGACGCGCTCAGGCGTCAGCAGCAGACGATCGAGCAGTCCGGCCGAGGTACCCGCATCGCGCGCGGCGGACATATCGAGCTCGTTGGCGGCGACGATGGAGTCGACACCGTTGCGCAGTGCTGCGGCCATGGCGCGCACGGCCTCCTGGCGCTGTTCATCGCTCGCCGTGGCAAGCGAGGCCGACGCTGCCTTGGCGGCAACGGCAAGATCGTGGACATACGTGGCTATATCGACCGACATGGGCGGCCCTTTCTCCTAGAAGTTTGCAACCATGGTAGCCGATTTGCGCATGGCCTCGCCCACGGCGGTAGAATTGGTCAACCCGAAACACCGCAACGAACGGAAGACTCACATGGCCCTCATCACTTCGTACCACGTCCCCGGCCTTTACGTCGAGGACCACAGCATCGACGTCCCCCTCGACTGGCGCGGCCTGGAGCCGATGCTCCTGGCCGTCGGCAGCACCATGCGCCGCGGCGCTATGCCGGCGCCCATCGCCGGCGCGCCCGAGAGCATCAAGCTCTTCTACCGCGTGGTTTGCGCGCCCGACCGCATCAACGACGATCTGCCGCTGCTCCTGTTTTTGCAGGGCGGCCCCGGCGGCGAGAGCCCGCGTCCGCTGTCGCCCACCAGCGATGGCTGGATCGAAGAGGCCGTCAAGCACTTCCGCGTGGTCCTGCCCGACCAGCGCGGCACCGGACGCAGTAGCTGCGTGGACGGACGCACGATTGCCACCTTGGGCGATCGCGCCGAGGCAGCCGGCGCCGATGCGGCCCGCTCGCAGGCGGACTTCCTCAAGCGCCACCTCGCCAGTTCCATCGTGCGCGATTTTGAGTACCTGCGCCTGGTGGGCTTTGGCGGCAAGCCCTGGGTCACACTCGGGCAGAGCTACGGCGGCTTTTTGACGTTGAGCTATCTGTCGCTCTTCCCCGAGGGCGTGGCGGCAAGCTTTACCTGCGGCGGCATCCCCCACGTGCCGGCGAGCGCAAGCGAGGTCTACGCGCACACCTTCCCGCGCATGGCTGCCAAGACACAGCAGTATTACGACCGCTACCCCGCCGACGTCGAGCGCGTGGCGGCTCTTGCCGATGCGCTCGAGGCTCAGAAGCCCGTGCTGCCCGACGGCTCGCCGATGACGGTCGAGCGCCTACAGCTCATGGGCAGCGACTTTGGCATGAAGCCGAGCTTTGAGCGCATGCATTGGATTATCGATCATGCTTTTGTTGACGGCGACGGCACGCTGGCCTGCGGCGTCTCGGTATCCGACAGCTTTTTGATGCGCGCCTTCGAGCGCACCAACACGCGCACGAATCCGCTGTACTGGACGCTTCAGGAGTTCATCTACGCCGACGGCGACACCATGCCCATTCGCTGGGCCGCGGCAGAAGAGAAGGCCCATCGTGCCGAGTTCGACACGCTCACGCGACCGCTCATGTTTACCGGCGAGGCCATGTTCCCGTGGATGTTTGAGCAGATGCCCGAACTTAAGCCCTTCAAGCCGGCGATGGATCTGCTTATGGAAGACACAAGCTGGGACAAGATCTACGACCCGCAGCGCCTGGCGTGCAACGAGGTGCCCCTGCAGGCCGCGGTGTACTTCGATGACATGTACGTGGACTCGGGCATGCAGCTCGATACGCTCAGCCGCGTGGGCAACTCGCATGCCTGGGTGACCAACGAGTTCGAGCACGACGGCTTGCACGGCAGCGTGGTGTTCAAGCACCTCTTCGACGAAGCCCTCAACCGCGGAGATCTGCGCCAGATCTTCTAGCAAAGGAGTGTCCCCGTCTGCCGGCACAATAGGAACGTCCCCAAGTGCCGGCAACGACAATGCCGCTGGTAGAGGACAGAAAGCGAAAACGCCCCTAAGCGAGCAAGGTGACGTGAAAGAGGAGGGCATTGACCTTTTGGTCATGCCCGACGATTGAACGTCAGATTGCCGCTTAGGGGCGTTTGCAGCGTCAATTGGTTAGGCGAACACTATCAAGTTGTCCCTATGGATCGCGGGCTTCTCGGCTAGGTTAGCGAGCAGACGGTTGCCGGCGATCTGGTCCTGGCGGCGGCCGGCAGCAAGCTCCAACACGTCCGAATCAGCCTCGGCGATACCGCGCGCGACAACCATGCCGCTCGGGTCGCACACGTCGAGCACATCGCCCTCGGCAAACGCGCCATCGACCTCGCGAATACCCACCGCAAGCAGGGACGACCCGTGGCCGACCAGCGCTTTCGCGGCGCCGTCATCGACCGTCACCGAACCATGCGCCTTGTCGCCGAGCGCAATCCACAGCTTGCGGGGCGCAATGTCCAGGCGCTCCGCCGGCGGGTCGAACAGTGTGCCCACGCTCTCGCCGCGGGCCAGACGCACGAGCGCATCGGGCTCCTCGCCCGAGCAAATCACGCTTTGAATACCAGCCGTCATCAAAATGCGGCTCGCGCGAATCTTGGTGATCATGCCACCCGTACCCACCGATGTGGAAGAATCGCCCGCCGAGGCGATAATCTTGGCATCGATCTTATGCACGACCGGGACGAACTCGGCCGTGGGGTCCTCATGCGGATTGGCGGTGTAGAGGCCGTCGATGTCGGACAGCGTCACGCACAGGTCGGCGGATACCAGGCAGCTCACAAGCGCCGCCAGCGTGTCGTTGTCACCAAACTTGATCTCATCGACGGTGACGGTATCGTTCTCGTTGACGACCGGCACCACACCCAGCTCCACGAGGCGCAGCAGGGCGTCGCGCGCGTGCAGGTAGGACGTGCGGCGCGCCGTGTCGTGACGCGTGAGCAGCACGAGCGAGGTGAGTAGGTCGCGCGCATGGAACTCCTCGTCGTAGGCCGACGAGATGATGCACTGACCGGCCGAGGCGCAGGCCTGCAGGCTCGGCAGGTCACCGACCGGCTTACGGTCGAAGCCCAGCACGGGATAGCCGCAGGCAATGGCGCCCGAGCTCACCACGACCAGGCGCCAGCCAAGCTCGCGCAGGGCCGCGGCCTGATCGGCAAGCCCGCCGATAAAGGCGCGGTTGACCTTGCCGTCGGCGCCCACCACCGTGGACGAACCGATCTTTACCACCATCGTTTTATAAGAAGTCGTCATACGTCAAACCAATCAACTGTTCAGCGAACGGGCGAACGGGCAACGAGAAAATGATCCGTTTTCCTCCGTCCCCAAGGGATCATTTTGCCCAGGGGAAAGCCGAGGCCGCGGCCATGTTCTTGCGCACGAGCTCGTCGCGCACCTGAGCCAGGCCCTGCTCCATGCCCACCACATAGGTCTGCGGGTACAGGAAGCGCTTGAAAGCTGCGTCCAGATGATCGAGCGCCCAAGCACAGCGCTCGCGCGCATCCTGGATGCTCTCACGCGGAGCCACCGCGCTGCCATCGCGCACGATCGGCACCAGCAGCTCGCGATACTCAAGTTCGGACACGTCGGTCACCAGGGCGGCATCGTTCACGGCCACGAGGGTATTGCCGCGCGCGGCGCCCTCCCCCGCCAGATGGTCCTCGTCATAAATCATGTCGCAGACCGGGCCGCCAAAGCCGTCGTAATAACGGCGCACGCGTTGCACACCCGGGATCGTGCGCTTGTAGGGCTGCTCGGAGAGCTTCACCACCGGCGTCCACGGGTCCGTCTCACTCGCACGGCGGGCGGCGAGCTTGTACACGCCGCCCAGCGCCGGCTGGTC
>USAX01000162.1 GCA_900552705.1 uncultured Collinsella sp.
GGCTTGCGCCGCGCCGCTTCCATTACGCCGGCGCCCGACTGTATTTTGCTGGTGCGCGGCGGCGGCTCCTTTGAGGACCTCATGACCTTTAATGACGAGGAGCTTGCCCGCGCGGTGGCGGCTTGTCCTGTGCCCGTGGTGACCGGTATTGGCCATGAGCCCGATACCTCGATTTGCGACATGGTGAGCGACCGTCGCGCCTCCACGCCAACGGCAGCGGCAGAATCGGTGGCGCCGGCTATGACGGAGTTGGCCGACGTGCTCGAGACGCGCCATCAGCGTCTGGGCGCCGCGATGGCTTCGATGATCGGGTCGGATCAGGTCGATCTGGAAATGCTCGACCAGCGCGGTCGTCGAGCCTGGGATGCCTATACGGCTCGCCTGGGCGACGCGCTCGATGCAGCCGCATGCCGCCCGTGCCTCAACGACCCCACGTTTATGGTCGAGCGTCGCGAGTCCGAGCTTGCCCTGACGGCCGATCGTCTGTCCGGCGCCATAACGCGTTCGGTTGGGGCCTTCCGCTCCAACTTCGAGCGTCTGCCCGAGCGCTTGATCGCAAGCACCTCAGGGCTCGATGGCAAGCGCCATGCGCTCACACTTGCGAGCTCCCGTCTGGAGCATCAGGGGCGCACGATGCTCAGCAAGCCTGCGTCCGACTTAGGCCGAGCTGCCGCGTCGCTCGATGCCCTGTCGCCGCTCAAGGTGCTTGCCCGCGGTTACTCCATCGCGTATAGCGATGATGGGGTGGCTACGAGCGCCAAGACCTTTAAGCCCGGCGACGCCATCCGCGTGCGCATGGCAGACGGCAATGTGGCGGCAACGGTCGATACGGTCGAGTAGACCGCGTTTCGCAGTGATAGACCCTTAGGAAAGGAAACAGATATGGCAGAGAAGACCCCGGTCGAGCAGCTTACGTACAAGCAGGCCTCGCAGGAGCTGGAGCTCATCATCCGCAGCCTGGAGTCGGGCGATATGGAGCTTGAGGAGTCGCTCGAGAGCTACACCCGCGGCGTCGAGCTCCTCAAAAGCCTGCGCACCCGCCTGTCCGATGCCGAGCAGAAGGTCTCGGTGCTCCTTAAGGACGTCGACGGCAACGACGTGCTCGCCGACGGCGAGGCCGCCAACACCGATGATAACCTTTCGTTCTAAGCATCTCGACCAAATATAATTACCTTGGTCTGTAAGAAAGGAACCAGCTATGTGCGATTGCATCTTCTGTAAAATTGCCAACCACGAGATCCCCTCGACCGTTGTCTATGAGGACGACCAGGTCATCGCCTTCGACGACCTCAACCCGCAGGCGCCGGTCCACACGCTCGTGATCCCTAAGAAGCACTACAGCGACATCGCCGACAACGTACCCGCCGAGACCATGGGCGCCATAGCTCACGCCATCCAGGAGGTCGCCAAGGCCAAGGGTCTGGAGGACGGTTTCCGCGTCATCTCCAACAAGGGCGTCAACGCCGGCCAGACCGTCATGCACTTCCACATGCACGTCCTCGGCGGCAAAAACCTGGGCGAGAACCTCATCTGAGGGCGCTTGGCCCGTCGACTTGGCTGCCTTTGGAGTAATCTATGCAGCTTTCTCAACTCGAATACCTTCAAGCGGTAGCGAACTATGGCGGCGTGCGCAAAGCAGCTCGCGCCGTTCATGTGAGTCCGCAGGCCGTTTCGTCGGCAATCAAAAAGTTGGAATCTGAGTATCAGATTGTTTTGCTCGACCGATCGGCGGGGGAGGCTGTTTTGTCTCCGGCGGGCAGAGAGCTCGCACGTCGCGCACGTATGATCCTGGCACAAGTCGACGATCTCAAAAAGTACGTTCAATCGAGGGGCGGCGGCGTTTCGCCCGATGGCCACTTTCGTCTTTACGCCCCCTGCCTTCATGGGCGGGGGCGCCTTTTTGCCGAAAGCTGGTATGACTCGTTTGAACGCTCGCACCCTCAGATTCACCTTGATGTGTGGCATCAGCCAACGGCTACATGCTTTGAATCACTTGTGCTTGGTATTTCGGATGCGGCCATCTCATTTGAGGAACCAAGGGACAGTGTCCTTTCTTCGAAATACTTGGGTGAAAAGGAGCTCAAGGTTCTTTCGTGCCCAGCGGGTCATCAATCTGTGGGCGCTATGACCGTTCGTGAGTTACTGGGCGGCAGGCTCGCTGTTCCCATTAATTTGTCGCCCTGTCTCAATGCAATCAATCAATGTCCCGAAGCCCAGCTCGTCAATTTTCGCTTCCGTGATGTTGAATACGGAAGCAGGGCTCAGACTGAGTTTCTTCAAGCCGGGGGATTGATATTGAGTTTGTCTGGGTCCTCTCTCGCATCGGATGGGTCAGAAGTGAGTGAGTGCTCCATTGAAGGATCGCGTGACGTAGCCTTGCCCATCTACTTTTGCTATCGACAAAATACCTGGACCGATCGACACCAGACGGTATTTCTTCACCTATTGCGTCATCTTGCTTCGTGAGATTAATTGGCTTCGAGACGTCAAGTGATTATTGACGCCTTGTAACACATAGCTGACAGCTTTGCCCTCATGCTTTTCCAAGATTCCGATTTAGATTGCTGACTCTGGGAGGGCGGAGCATGAAAAACCGTACGGTTTTGCTTTATATGACGTTCGTTTTTCTGTCGAACTTCAGCACCATCTTGTTTTTTCTAACTGTCTACCTTGAGTTCGTCGGATTCTCGATGGTGGCGATTTCTAGCATGATGATTGCATACCAAGTGAGCAAGTTCATCCTTGAAGTTCCCACTGGCTATATTGCTGATAGGTTTGGACGAAAGACAAGCGGTCTCGTTGGCGTCGCAGGAATGCTTGGATACTACGCCGCCCTGCTTCTCGTCCGTTCTCCCCTGCTTTTAATCGGTGCGTTCGCTCTTAAAGGTTTTGCCGTTGCATGTGTGAGCGGATCCATAGAAGCGATTTTCATTGACAGCGTCTCTCAGGACCAGCTCGTAAGACTTAATGTCGTTGAGCGATTTGTTTTCTATGCCTCTTATGCCATCTCCGCTTGCGTGGGCGGTTTCATTTCGTCCGTCGGTGCATATCTCATTGGTCTTTCGGCAGATATCATCGCAATGGTGTTGACGTTGGTTGTCGTTGTCTGCATTCCTGAGATGCGAAGAGGGGGCACTGCGACGACACCTGAACATGGGATTAGCCCGAAGATGATCGGTGCCGCTATTGCGGGTAATGGCATTCTTCGTTCAGCGTTCATCATGGACTGTTCTCAGGCATTTGCTTTTGTCGCCCTGGAAGACTTTTTCTCACTGCTGCTTGCGGGTCGCGGAATGAATGCCGTCGCTTCGGGTGTGACCATTGCGGTTCAGCTCCTTGCCTCGGCCTCCATGGGACTTATTGTGCCCTGTGCGATTGCTCATGTCGACAAGGGCCGCTTTGCGCGTATTTGCGGCATCGTGCGTCTTTTCCTGACAGCTCTGTTTTTGATTCCCTTAACTCCGGTTTATTTGCTGCCCGTGTTCTATGTGCTGCAGACGGTCGCGTACTCGTTATTTGCTCCAATTAAATACTCAATTTTTCAAAAAACAGCCGATCCTTCGATGCGCTGTTCACTGATTTCGGTTCAAAGCCAGATGGTGGCGGTGGGTGCCATCCTTTTCTATCTGTTCAACGCTGCGTTGAGCGGCATCGCGGGCATTCGAGTCATATTGCTTGTCGCGCTCGGGATTTCTTCCCTTGTGTATATCCCCGCGTTATTTCGTCTTACAAGCCAGAGGACATGAGTATTTAGGCACCGATAACTTATATATCAACGCAATAAACCCGAGCGCGAGGGCGTTTGGGTTTATTATTGAAGCGTATGTAACCTGGCGGCGCCACACCGCCTGTTAGTAGGGAGACACATGAACGTTCTGGTCGTCAACGCAGGATCTTCGACCCTTAAGTATCAGGTCATCGATACCAAGTCCCA
>USAX01000163.1 GCA_900552705.1 uncultured Collinsella sp.
CGATAAGGCTGTGGCTTTGCGAGGTGGGGATGCCAAAACGCGACGCTGTGGCGCCGTAGACGACGATGGAGAACAGCGCCGCGCACAGACAGGCGAGCGCCATGGTGCTGTTTCCGCCAAAGTCGACAATATGGGAGATGGTGTTGGCGACGCTCGCGTTAAAGTGCGTCATGATGAGCACGCCCAAGAAGTTGAATGCGGCACTCATGAGAATGGCGGCGCGGGCGGGCATACAACGCGTGGTGACGCAGGTCGCGATGGCGTTGGGCGCGTCGGTCCATCCGTTGACGAAGATGGCGCCGAGTGCGAGGATCACGGTGACGGCAAGGACTGGGTTCGACACAAGTTGGCCGAGGAAGGTTGAGAACGTTACGTCCATGTATGGGCTTTCTCGAAGTTTGCAGACACGTTACAAAAACATGATAAATCGTATCACCTCCTGTGGGCTTCTTTACCGAGTTCTGATGGGAGAAGTGAATTTTTTGGCACTAACATTGAATATTAGCCCTGTTGACCGCGGGTGTTCTTTTTGCTAACACGTCGTGCGGACGTGCACATGCGGTCCGACACGCCAAAACCACAGCCTGTTCGCTTTACAATATACAAACATGCGTTCGATAATAGGAGCATGGAATATCGACAGACAGATGGCAAAACTCGGCGCGTGCACAAGCAGTATGTGGACGTCGTGGCCCGCATCCTCGCGGGCGGACAAGTCGTGCCGGTCACCGTCTGCTGGGTCGACGGTCGCTGCTTTACGATTGACGAGATTGTCTCGTCCACGGGCTTTGGCTTAACGGTCCACGGTGTTCGTACGGCAACGTATAAAGTTCGTTTTGGCGGGCATGCGACCGAGTTGTATCTAGAGGACCAGGCGCGCGAACGGCCGGACGGCTCGCAGGCCCACGTGATGCGTTGGTGGGTCTGGGCGTTTGACCGCACGCTCGAGGGCGAGCGCCGTAGGTAGGGACGCACGGCGTTCGGGTACAATGGTAGGAATCTTGTCATCTGCTGCGCCGTCATTCGCGGCGCTTTTTGAAAGGACGAAGCTATGAACGATATCCAGGGCTATCAGAACGGCCCCGTCGAGACCGGCGCAAGCCGCGCCAAGGAGATGTCGCCGCGCGCGTACAATCTCGCCATGTCTGCCCTGATCTTCTTGGGCTTTTGCGCCATGGGCGCCGGCGCCTACTTTACGAGCACCATGTCGTTTGCGCGCATGATGATGAGCGGGGCCGCCCTGCCGCTGGTTTTTGGCTCGTTTATCCTGACCATTGTCGGCATCGTCATGATGTCAGCTGCCGCCAGCAAGCAGTCCGTGGGCCTGTCCCTTGTGGGCTACGTAATCTTTGCGAGTACCTTTGGCCTGACCGCGTCGTTTGGCCTTGCCAACTACGACCTGCCCACCATCAACACTGCCTTTATCGCCACGGCCGCCATCACCTTTGTCTTTGGCGCCTTGGGCGTGACGTTCCCCAAGTTTTTCCAGCGCGTATATGGCATCGGTTTTGGCATTCTGCTCGCCACTATTCTGGTTGAGATCGTGCTGATGTTCATGGGCGTCTCGCAGACCATCACCGACCTGATCGTGATCGTGGTGTTCGCCGGCTTTATTGGTTACGACACCTATGTTGCCACGACGGTGCCACCCACGCTGCCCAATGCGGTGCTCATGGCGTCCAACCTGTTCGTGGACATTATCAACGTGTTCCTGCGCATCCTGAACATCCTCGGTCGTCGCGACTAGCGCGGGGGATTGCAGCGTTTCTTGTCGGACGCGGTAAAACGATGCGAAAGGCGGTCCTGCGGGGCCGTCTTTTTTGTGCGCGGCGGGGTATCATGGATGGGAAAAAGCCGATAGCGGCAGCGACAGGAAAGGTGACCACTTATGGCAGACGTCGACAACAGGAACCGTAACCGCAGGCCCAACCGCGCGGGACAGCCCAACCCCAAGCGCGAGGCTCGCGCCAAGGCCGCCGAGCGTCACGTGGCAACTGTGTCCGAGGCGTGTGCCAAGGATATCGAGCGCTCGCTTGCCGGCGTTCGCGAATTCGACGGTATGCCTGCCGGCTTTGTCGCGGCGATGAAGGCCAAGGCCCAGAAGGCAGCGGCTGCCGAGGAGCCGGTTGCCGAGGAGTCTGAGTCCGCTGAGGTTGCGTCCGCCGAGGCTGAGGTTGCGTCCGCCGAGGCTGAGGTTGCGGCTGAACCTGCGCCCGCAGAGGAGACCGACGAAGTCGAGTCCGCGCCTGCTGCTGAGGAGCCCGCTCCGGTCCTGCCCGAGGTCACTGTGCTTGATGCCTCCGCCACGCAGGCAATCCTCGATAACGGTCGCGGCTATGCGCAGTTCTGCGACATGGCCGTGCTCGCCTTTGCCTCGTTTACCAATCCGGGCGGTGGATATATTCAGGGTTATCTGGGCCAGGAGGCCACGCTGTGCGCCGATTCGTATCTGTACAACGTTCTCGATAAGCAGCGTAAGTGGTACGGCGAGAACCGTCGCCGCAACATCAACTGCGAGCTCTACCGCAACCGTGCGCTGGTGGTGCCTGCGGTGCGCTTCGACCGCAACCACGTGCATGCATACGCCGACGTGATCGTGGCCGCCGCGCCCAACGTTAGGCGCGCCCGCCAGGAGTATCGCGTGAGCGACGATGCTCTGCTGGATGCCCTGCGCGACCGCATCCGCTTTGTCCTTGCCATCTGCGATGAGCTTGGTCGCGAGAAGCTCGTGCTGGGTGCTTGGGGCTGCGAGAACAACGGCTTTGATGCCGAGGCCGTGGCCGAGCTCTTCCGCAAGGAGCTCGCGTCGGGCGACTTCAAGGTCAAGCAGGTCTTCTTTGCCGTGCCCTCTACGCGCTGGGATGAGGACTTTGCCAAGTTCGAGCACGTGCTGGCAAACTTCCCCGAGCGCAACGAGGAGTCCTATGCCCAGGTTGCCGCCCGCGCCGCAGCCGCTCGCGCCGCCGAGCAGGCCCAGACAGCAGTCGAGGATGATGAGGACGAGGATGACTGGCGCAAGTACCTGTAAGCGGTGCGCGCGATGTGATATGCCAAGCCGACGGGAGGGGTTGCCCCCGTCGGCTTTTTACTGAATGAGGAGCTCAAGATGAAAAACGTTCTGTGCTTTGGTGACAGCAACACCTATGGCTATGATCCGGCGGGTATGCGCGACGGTACCGCAGTGCGCTATGCGCAGGATGTGCGCTGGTGCGGCGTGGTGCAGCGTGACCTGGGTGAGGGCTGGCATGTGATTGAGGAAGGTCTAAATGGTCGCACGACGGTGCGCGACGATATGTGCCATCTGGACACCAACCTCAACGGCATTCGCGCGCTTCCGATGCTGCTCGAGGCCCATAAGCCGCTGGATGCGATCGTGATCATGCTGGGCACCAACGACTGCAAGACGGTCTTTGGCGTGACGGCCTCCGATATTGCCCGCGGCGCCATGGCGCTGATTCGCGCCGTCCGCGCGTTTCCGTGGACCGACGCTGCGCCTTGTCCGCGCATTCTGTTGATGGCTCCTATCAAGATTAAGCCGCAGATCGCCGATGTGTATATGACCGACTTTGACGATCATTCCGTTGAGGCATCTGAGCATTTTGGTGAGTACTACGCGCATGTGGCCGAGCAGTTTGGCTGCGACTTTTTGAATGCCGCCGACTTTGCCGAGCCGGGCGATATCGACTATCTGCATATGATGCCCGAGAGCCACGAGAGCTTGGGACATGCCGTGGCAGCCAAGCTCAAAGAGATGCTCGGTGAGTAGCGCGACCCCAAGCCACCGCAAAGGGGACAGGCACCTTTGTGGTGGTTTTGCCCGGGTAAACGAACGGATTGGCTGCCATATGGGCATGGACGAGCTCATCGACCTCTTTGCCGAGGGCGATGAGCTCGTCTC
>USAX01000164.1 GCA_900552705.1 uncultured Collinsella sp.
TAGTCCACTGGAACACGAGCCGGAGGCAGGTAAGATTGAAGGGCCTGACCCCGGAGGAGTTCCGGAATCAGGCCCTCGCGGCCTAGTCGCTATTTAGGGCGTCCAAGATTTGGGACGCAGTTCAGTGCGAGCTGCAGGGTCTTTTGTCAAGCGATGCGACAAAAATGATCCGTTTCCCTTCGTCCCCAAGGGATCACGTTTAGCCCTCCTTGCGAACTTTTTGCAGGTAGCGGTAGACGCTGGGCTCCGAGATACCCAGCGCGGTGGCGGCGCAGGCCACGGCGCCCTTGAGCATGAACACCCCGTTGCCGTTGAGGTGGCGAATGACGTCCACGCGGTCACTCTGACCAAGCGACGCTACATCCAGCCCGCGCGCGCTCAGCAACTCGGCAATGCTGCGGTCGATGAGCTCCTGTGTGGACTCCGAAAGACTTTCGACCTCGATAGACGCGGGCTCCGTGCGCGTCGGCGCCACGTCAAAGCATGCCATGAGCTGCTGCGCCATGGCGTTGATGGAGCGCACGGTCGAGAGGTCGGTGTTGACGCAGAGCATGCCGACAATCTCGTTATCCTCGCGGATAAAGTACGTCGCTGACTCCAGCGTCTTGCCACCGGCACCGCGCCCCTCGTAGCCCGTAATAAACGGCAGGTCGCGATACTTGGGGTCGTGCATGATCTTGAGCGCCAGATCGGTGGCGGGACCGCCGACCTTACGGCCGCTCACGATGCCGTTGCGAATATCGACGATGGCGTGGTCGGGATCCGAGAAATCATGCAGCACGATCTCGCTGTTCTTACCGAGTATCTGCTCCAGGAAATCGACCATCGGCAAAAAGCGACGTACGGTCTCGTTCACGGGCAACTCCTTTGGGTGAAATCGGAGATGTTCATAACAATTTTTTCTCATGGTAACACGCTGCTCTTCATCTCGTATATCCGCAGGTACATTGCGTAATACAGACGAACGGTAGGAATTTGGCGGTAAACGGTTGACCAAAAGAAAAGTTAGATGATATTTTGACCAGACACTTTCCTGACCTGCGGAAATGCATTATCTCAGCTGAAGAATAGTCTGATAACAAAAAATTATTATTGAGAATGAGAATCATCTTTAATACGATATGCAACGAAGGCACAACCTCAACCCCGCACTGCGTCACAATAGAGCGTTAGATGCGAAAACAACTATTTCGAGGATTGGTGGTCAAATGACCCAGGAGACGGTTAAGAACGGCACTGAAGCCCTGTTCACTCGTGAAGGCATGCCTCCCGTTAAAGAAATGATCCCGTGTGCCCTTCAGCACGTACTGGCTTCGTTTGCCGGTATCATCACCCCGGCTGTCATCATGGCCGGCGTCTACGGCTTTAATAGCCAGCAGAGTACCGACATCATCCAGGTCGCGCTCATTCTTTCGGCAATCGACACGGCCCTTCAGGCCTTCGCTCCCTTCCGTCGCATCGGCGGCGGCCTGCCCATCGTCATGGGCGTTTCGTTCGCGTTCTTGCCGGCCCTGCAGGCCATGGGTGCCTCGGGCTTTAGCTTTGGTGCGCTACTGGGCGGCGAGATCGTCGGCGGCGCCGTCGCGGTCCTCTTTGGTCTGGCCTACAGCAAGATCAAGTGGCTGTTCCCGCCCGTCGTGACCGGTACGGTCATCTTCTCCATTGGCGTCTCCCTCTATCCCACGGCCGTCAAGTATATGGCCGGCGGTATGGGTACGCCGCTGTGGGGCACCCCGCAGGCCTGGTGCGTCGCTCTTATCACCTTCGCCGTGGTCTTTGCGCTCGCCAACTTTGGCAAGGGCACGCTCAAGCTGGGATCCGTGTTCTTTGGCATGATCGTTGGCATGATCGTTTCGATCCCCTTTGGCATGATCGACTTCTCCAGCGTCGCCACCGCCCAGGTCTTCGCCCTTCCCAAGCTCATGCCCTACGCGCTCGAGTTTGATCCCGAGGTCTGCATTACCCTCGCTGTTGTGTTCCCCATGGTTGCCATCCAGGTTATCGGTGACGTCTCCGCCGCCTGCCTGGGCTCCATCGACCGTATGCCCACCGAGCGCGAGCTCTCCGGCGCTATCGTGTCCCAGGGCCTCACCTCTATGGTCGGCGGCCTGCTGGGCGGTCTCCCTACCAGCGCCCTTGGCCAGAACGTGGGTATCATCTGCTCCAACAAGGTCGTCAACAAGTGGGTCTTTGTGATTATCGCGGCCGTCTTTGCCATCGCCGGCCTGTTCCCGCAGCTCTCTGCCGTCCTTTCCGCTATCCCGCAGCCCGTCATCGGCGGCGCGACCGTCGGCGTCTTTGGCACCATCACCATGAACGGCGTGCGCATGTTCACCCGCGAGGGCCTTACGCAGCGCACTACCACCATCGTCGGTACCTCCGTCGTCTTTGGCCTGGGTATCTGGATGGCCAGCGGCTGCCTTGCCGGCGAGGGTATGCCCACTTGGGTGTCCACCGTCATCGGCTCCAATGCCGTAACCCCCACCGCCATCATGGCCATTGTCCTTAACCTGATCCTTCCGCAGACGCCGGTCGTGGCTCAGCACATCGATGCCGCCAAGGACGCTGCCGTGGATCTGGTCTTGCCCGAGAGCAAGAAGTAACCAATTCGGTGCTATTCGTCGGCGGACGTATCGCCTCGTCCGCCGACGCCATGCGGCGATAGGCCGCACTTCAAAGGGCTTGCCCCTTTGGTGAAGCGTTGACGGGAGAGGGCCCGTTTCCGGTGTAGGCCGGCGCTTCGCACTTCCGCTATGTCAGAGGTGTCAAACCCCGCCTCTGATGTTGAAGGGAGCATTCATGCTTCTGGTCGCTAACGGTTCCGTCTTTACCCGCAACACTCAGACCCCGTTCATTCCCAACGGTGCGGTCGCCATTGACGGAGATACGATCGTCGAAGTGGGCCCCGAGCGCGAGCTCAAGGCCAAGTACCCGGATGCCGAGTACGTCGACGCCCAGGGTAACCTCATCATGCCCGGACTCATCAACTGCCACACCCACATCTACTCGGGTCTGGCCCGCGGCCTTGCCATTAAGGGCTGCAACCCCACCAACTTCCTGGAGAATCTTGAGCAGCAGTGGTGGAAGATCGACGACAACCTGACGCTCGACGGCACCAAGGCGAGCGCCTATGCCACGATCCTGGATTCCATCCGCGATGGCGTCACCACGATCTTCGATCACCACGCGAGCTTCTGCGAGATTCCGGGAAGCCTCTTTACCATTAAGGACGCCGCTCAGGAGCTGGGCATGCGTTCGTGCCTGTGCTACGAGGTCTCCGATCGCCGCGGCCAGGAAAAATGCGACCAGGCCATTGCCGAGAACGCCGAGTTTGCCCAGTGGGCCGCCAAGGAGCGTCGCGATAACGACAACCACATGATCGCCGCCATGTTTGGCGGACATGCTACCTTTACGCTTTCGGACGAGACCATGGATAAGATGGCCGAGGCCAACAACGGCCTGACCGGCTTCCACATCCACGTGTGCGAGGGCATGAACGACGTGTGGGACTCCCGCCTCAACCGCGGCGGCATCAGCCCCGTCGAGCGCCTGCTGCAGCACAACCTGCTGGGTCCCGACACCATGCTGGGCCACTGCATCCATGTGACGCCCGCCGAGATGGATATCGTCAAGGAGTCCGGCACCTGGCTCGTTAACAACCCCGAATCCAATATGGGCAACGCCGTGGGCTGTGCCCCCGTGCTCGAGTTCTTCCGCCGCGGCATCCCCGTGTGCATGGGCACCGACGCCTACACCCACGATATGCTCGAGAGCCTCAAGGTCTTCCTGATCATTCAGCGCCACAACGCCGCCATGCCCA
>USAX01000165.1 GCA_900552705.1 uncultured Collinsella sp.
GGCAGAACATGCGCATGCGCGAGGTCTTTAGCGACAACCGCAAAAAGATCAGCGGCATCAATGCGCAGCTGCAGGATTCGCTGGCGGGCATGCGCGTGGTCAAGAGCTTTGCCAATGAGGAGACCGAGCGCTCTAAGTTCCGCGCCTCCAACAATCGCTATCTTTCGTCCAAGGAGAACATGTATCACGCCATGGGCGTCTATACTGCGACGTATGGCCTGCTCTCGGGTGTGCTCTATGTGATCGTGGTACTGCTGGGCGGCTGGCTGGTCGCCCAGGGACAGCTGCAGGCGGTCGATATGGCGACCTTTGCACTCTATATTTCGCTGTTCTGCACGCCGCTCGAGACACTCGTCAATTCGGCCGAAACGTATCAGAAGGCCATCGCCGGCTTTAAGCGCATGGACGAGGTACTCTCGACCGCGCCGGATATCCAGGACAAGCCGGGCGCCATGGATCTGCAGGTGACCGCCGGCGCCGTGGATTATCACGACGTGTGCTTTAACTACGAGGATGTTGAGCTGGGCGAGGGCGATGCCGACGAGCGTCCCGTTATCTACCATATGGATCTGTCCATCAAGCCCGGGCAGACCATCGCTTTGGTTGGCCCTTCGGGCGGTGGCAAGTCCACGACCTGTTCGCTGCTGCCGCGCTTTTACGACGTTGCCGCTGGGTCCATTAGCATCGACGGTCAGGACGTGCGCGATGTGACGCAGCAGAGCCTGCGCCGCGCCATCGGCCTGGTGCAGCAGGATGTCTACCTGTTTGACGGAACAATCGGCGAGAACATCGCCTACGGCAAGCCGGGCGCTACGGCAGAAGAGATCGCCGAGGCCGCCCGTCGCGCCAACATCGATGCCTTTATCGAGTCGCTTCCACAGGGCTATGACACGGTCGTGGGCGAGCGCGGCAGCCGTCTTTCGGGCGGCCAAAAACAGCGCGTTGCCATCGCGCGCGTGTTTCTCAAGAACCCCAAGATCCTGATTTTGGACGAGGCGACGAGTGCTTTGGATAACGAGAGCGAGGAGGCGGTGCAGGAGTCACTCGAAGAGCTGGCACGCGGCCGTACCACAATCATCATCGCCCATCGTCTTTCGACCATTAAGCATGCCGATGAGATTGCGACCGTTGAGCATGGTCGCGTTGTGGAGCGTGGCACGCACGAGGAGCTTCTCGCCCGTGGCGGCACCTATGCCCGTTACTATCGAATGCAGTTCGAAGGTGCGCGTGCGCACGAGCTCGACTGATTGATATGACAGGAAGTTTATGGCTGACAAAAACCCTTTGACTCCGGAAGAAGTGACGGAGTTATTCTCCGAAATCGATGCATCCGGCGTCTTGGATCCCACGCTTGCCAAAAAGCGAACCGAGCGCATGCGTGAGAAGGAGGCTGCGGCCAAGCGCGGTGACAAAGCGGCGCTAGCGCAGCTGCGCAGCGAGGACCGCGCGAGCCAGGCAAAACATATCGACCCGCTGTCCGAGGACGATCCTTCGGGCTCGCAGGTGAGCCATACCATTACGAAGACCGCGATGGCCGTGGTTATCGGCATCTTGGTGCTGATTGTGGGCATGCAGATTGGCTACGGCGTGATGCGACGCCTGAATACCGCGAACCTCTCCGAGAGCGTTTCGGTAGATACCGTCTCGACCGCGCTCAAGGGTGGACTCGAATGGGGTAATGGCTTTACGCAGTTCCCGCTCGATTTTACCGTCGACGAGGCCGATGAGCGCGCGGGCACGGTTGAGGTGACAGTGCTGGATACGTCTTCTGCCAATGAACTCGAGCTGCTGTCCAACGGTCAGATTCAGGCGGCGGCGCTCGCAACCAACGCCTTGCTCAACGACAAGATCGACCGCGTGGTGTATAACGTTCACGCCTATATCAACGAGGACAGCAGAATCCAACACGATTCCTTCTTTGGCATGTTTCCCGCCCGGGGGCACCAAAGCGCCATCCTGACGTTCGTCTGGACCAAGAGTTCGTCCAACGCCACGAGTATCGACTGGAAGATGCGCATCGTAAGCATGGACGACACCATTGCCGAGCGCATTCAAAAACAGGTGAACTCGGTTTCATCGCTGATCGAGGACCCGGTGGTGAGCCAGACCAAGATTGACGAGGAAAAGGCCGAACGTGACCTGGAGCATCGTCTGCATGGCCGTGAGATTTTCCGCGGCGGAAAGCCTGATCGCACGCCGTCCGAGCTGCTGGAGCAGGACAAGCAAAAGTAGCCCGCAGCCATATAGAACGATGCCATCCCGCGTGAGTCACAAGCCCACGCGGGATGATTTTTTTATCCCGTCCCAGAAAAATCATTATGCATAGGAAGTCATAATTATCATTTTGTAAACAATTCTATGTAATTAATGCCATAGACGATGCTTGCGGTTAGAATACCGCAAGGCCTAACTGCACACCTTTAAGCCGGTCCCGTGAGACCGGGAAGGAGAACTATGGCGAACAACCATATTGCGGGCGCTGTCGCCCGCACCGTCGCGCCCAGCGAGCTGTGCCAGCGTATGCTGGCTAAAACCAGCAAGGGCACCTGCGGTCCCTGCATCCTGTATCTTGAGGATGGGACCATTTTTTATGGCCGTGCATGTGGTGCCGAGGGCACCGCAACCGGCGAGGTCTGCTTTAACACGTCGCTCGAGGGCTACTTTGAGGTCATGACCGACCCGAGCTATGCCGGCCAAATCGTAACCATGACCTATCCGCAGATTGGTAACTACGGCATTGACGAGGCAGACGTCCAGTCGGCCTTCCCCGGCGATACCGCTCGTCCCGCGAGCGCGCCCGCTATGCGCGGCATGGTCGTCCATGACATGTGCGCCACGCCTTCTAACTGGCGCTCGGCCGTCAGCGTACCGGCGTACCTGCGCGCTCACGGCATCGTCGCTATCGAGGGTGTCGACACTCGTGCTCTTGTGCGTCACCTGCGCGACAGCGGCTCCAAGATGGGCATTATCTCGACGGAGGTCTTTGACGTCGCCGAGCTTGCCGAGCGCCTGTCCGCCGCGCCCACGCTGGTCGGTGAGAACCTGGTCAAGACCGTGAGCTGCCCTGAGCCCCATATCTTTGCTGCGAGCGACCTGCCCGCCGAGCATAATTTTGCGCTGACTCCTGCTGTCCCCGCCCGCCACAACGTGGTCGCGTACGACTGCGGCGTCAAGCGCGGCATCCTGGAGGGCCTGGTCCGTGCCGGCTGCAACCTCACCGTCGTGCCGTGGGATACGCCCGCGCGTCAGGTGCTCGACATGAATCCCGATGGCGTCTTTTTGTCCAACGGCCCCGGCGACCCCGATGCCGTGGTGGAGACCTACGAGCAGGTACAGCAGCTGATCGGCAAGGTGCCGGTCTTTGGCATCTGCCTCGGTCATCAGATGATCAGCTTGGCGTGCGGCGCCCAGATGGAAAAGCTCAAATTCGGTCACCGTGGCGGCAACCAGCCGGTTATGAATCTAGTCAGCCGCCGCGTGGAGATTACCGCGCAAAACCACGGCTTCGGACTGCTGTTCCCCAGCTTGGGCAAGCTCGTCCCCGAGCTTTCGGGCGGCGAGACCGAGCACGCGGCCGATGGCGATCTGCGCATCTGGGTACGCCGCGGTATCGCGCCGGTCGTGATGAACGAGCGTTTCGGCCGCATTCGCCTGACGCACGTGAATCTCAATGACGGCACCGCCGAGGGCATCCAGCTGCTCGACGCGCCGTGCTTCTCGGTCCAGTATCATCCCGAGGCCTCGCCCGGCCCCACCGATGCCCACTATCTCTTTACCGCCTTTATGCGACTCATGGACG
>USAX01000166.1 GCA_900552705.1 uncultured Collinsella sp.
CCAACTGCGACGAGTTTGTGAGCCGCATGCCGCAGGGCTATGACACCATGATCGGCGAGAACGGCTCCAAGCTGTCCGGCGGTGAGCGCCAGCGCATCTCTATCGCCCGTGCGCTGCTCAAAGACGCACCTATCGTGCTGTTGGACGAGGCGACGGCGAGCTTGGATGTGGAGAACGAGACCGTGGTTCAGCAGGCGCTCTCCCGTCTGCTTGCAGGTAAGACGGTTATCGTTATTGCCCACCGTATGCGCACGGTAGAAAATGCCGATAAGATCGTTGTGCTCAAGGATGGTGTGGTAGCCGAGCAGGGCACTCCGGCGCAGCTCAAGGCGGCAGGTGGAGAATTCGCCCGCATGGTGGCGCTGCAAAAGGAAGCAGCTACCTGGCAGTTGTAAGAAGGGACAAAGGGACAGTCCCTTTGTCACATTGACAATCGGTTACTCCGCATCGTTAATTTTCAAAAGGTTAGCCATGGCTGACCTAGATAGTTAGATAAAATTGAGATATTTCAAAAGCGTGCTCGAGCAAATTTATTTACTCGGGTGCTGAGGCACCGTGCCGCAATTGTTGCGGCAAAAGGGAGAGACATCATGAAGAAGTCCACGTTCAACACCCTGCTTGTCGGCGGCGGTTTTCTGCTCGGCACGGCCGGCATCAAGCTGCTCACCAGCGCTCCGGTAAAGAACGCTTGCGTGCAGGGTATCGCGTGTGGCATGCGCATCAAGAACGGCTACCAGGACATGGTCGAGCAGGCCAAGGCCGAGGTCGACGACATGGTTGCCGAGGCTGCCTATCTCACCCAGAGCGAGGCCGCTGCGGACAAGGCAGCCGAATAGCACTCCCAGGCATAAACAATGAGATTCTCGATTGTTAGCGAGATCCCCGGCAGGACCCGTCTTCAGTTGGCGGGTCCTGTGCCAGAGAGCGATCTCGATGCGCTTCTTAAACTCAACGGTGACATCGACGGCGTGCGCAAGGTGCGCGTCTATGGCCGTATTGGCCAGTTAGCGCTCGAATATGACGAGCCGTGTCGCGATGCCGTGCTGGCCGCCGTCGGTGCGCTCGACGCTCAGGCCATTGCCGACGCAAAGACGGGTTACGTGATGCAGCTTGAGCCGCGCAAGCACAAGCTCGTTATGGATCTTGCCACACTTATCGGTGCCCATTACGCACGTCGCTGGTTCTTGCCGACGCCCCTGCGTGCGGTGTTTGTCGTGGCCGGTTACATGACCTTTTTGCGCGCCGCCCTCCGTGAGCTCGCGCAGCCGCGCCTGACCGTTCCTGTGCTCGACGCTTCGGCCATCGGTATCTCGTTTGTCAAACGTGATGTCGACACCGCGGGCCAGACGATGTTCCTGCTCAACGTGGGCGAGCTGCTCGAGGACTACACCCGCGCCATGAGCGAAAACGAGCTCATCAACTCGCTGCTCGATGTGCCCGACAAGGCGCAAAAGGTTGTCGGCGACACCGAGGTAAGCGTTGCCGCGACCGAGCTTGAGCCCGGCGATCTGGTCGCCGTGCGCACCGGCATGTCCATCTGCATCGACGGTGTTGTCGAGCAGGGGAGCGCTATGGTCAACCAGGCGACCCTGACCGGCGAGCCGCTGGCCGTCGAACGCAGCGTGGGCGACGACGTGTTCGCCGGAACCGTCGTGGAAGACGGCAGCATCTTGGTTCGCGTGCGCGCTAACACGGCTCAGACCAAGTTGCGTTCGATTGTCTCGCTCGTGCAGACGGCCGACTCGCTCAAGTCCGAGGGCCAGTCGCATATGGAGGACCTTGCCAACAAGATCGTCCCGTGGAACTTCCTGCTCGCGGGCCTGGTTGCGCTTACCACCCGCAGCCTCATCAAGACCTCAGCGGCGCTAATGGTCGACTACTCGTGCGCGCTTAAGCTCACGGGTTCGGTCGCCGTCATGACCGCCATGAGCGATGCAGCCAAGATGGGCGTGATGGTCAAGGGCGCCAAGTACTTTGAGTCGTTTGCCAAGGCCGATACCATTGTCTTTGATAAGACCGGCACGCTCACCGAGGCGCAGCCGCGTCTTGCCTGCGTACTCACCACCGATGGCTGGAGCGAGGACGAGGTTCTGCGCCTTTCCGCCTGCCTGGAGGAGCATTTTCCGCATCCGGTGGCACGCGCAGTCGTCAACGCTGCTCGCGAGCGTGGGCTCGAGCACCGCGAGCGCCATGCCGCCGTCGAGTACATCGTGGCGCACGGCATCGCTTCGTCCATTGAAGGACGTCGCGCCATCATCGGTTCCGCGCACTTTGTATTTGAGGACGAGGGCGCACAGCTCGAATCCGACATCAAGGAGCGCATTGAGTCCCAGATGCAGGGTCTGTCGCCGCTGTACCTGGCGGTCGATGGAAAGGTCGTCGGCGTGCTCGGCATCGAAGATCCGCTCAAGGCTGGGGTCCGCGAGGCCATTGCCGACCTGCATGCGCTGGGCGTCAAGCATGTCGTTATGCTCACGGGCGATTCCGAGCGCACGGCCGAGCGCATTGCGCGAGAGGCAGGGGTCGACGAGTTTAAGGCCGAGCTGCTGCCCGAGGACAAGTACGCCTACGTGGAGCGCATTAAGAGCGAGGGGCGCCACGTTGCCATGGTGGGCGACGGCGTCAACGATTCGCCGGCGCTCGGTTTGGCCGACGTGGGCCTGGCGATGGGTGGCGGAAGCGACATCGCCAAGGAGGTCGCCGATATCATCCTGACCGATACGGATCTTGCCGCGATCGTGCGCCTGCGCCGCATGAGTCAGGGCCTCGTTGATCGTCTGACGAGCTCCTATTCTAAGGTGATGCTCACTAACTCGGCGCTGTTGGCACTGGGCATTACCGGAACGATTACCCCGCAGGCGTCGTCGCTGCTGCACAACGGCTCGACGATTGCCTACAGCCTGAGCAACGCGAAGGCGTACCTGCGTTAGCAGACGTGTTCGCCCACGTTATCTGGCCTGCGCCCAGACGGCACCGATGCCGTCTGGGCGCAGGCCTTTTTAGGAAAGTGCAGCTTTGATGGCGGGGACTTCGGCGAGCTGCTCGGCTGCCTTTTCTTTGGAGCTGTCGAGCGCGGCTAAGCTACGGTAGACCCACTCGTTGACCTGGGTGTTCTTGACGCCTGCGGTCTGCATAAGGGCGCCTACCTCGCGGATTGCTGCGAGCAGATCGGCTTTGGGACCCGCGAGCTCGACCTCGATGCCGTGGTAGGCGGTCACGCCACGGTTCTCGCTCACGTGGTCGATAAAGCCCTCGACGGTCTCAAGCTGCTGGGCGAGAGCTGCATCATCGTCAGCGTCCAGCGCGACGAGTGCGTTCGATACCGTGAGGGCGGGATGTCCGCAGGGGACAAAGCCCTCGATGACATCCATAGCTTCGGTAATGGTTGAGCCCAGGCCTGCTAGGGCATTGACGAGTTGCTGCTTGGTATCCATAACGGTCCTTTCGACGGGTCAATTTTGCTTGGCGAAAATATACGTTACGCGATCGGTGGCAAAAGTGCGAAGTGCGGCGCACATTGGGGTCTTCACAGCTCGTGCATAGAACAGCTGTCCGCTTTCAGAACGTGGTAAGATAACACTCCACAAGCGGGGCTCGCCCCGCATGCTCCTTGAAAAGTCGACGGGTGTTGGGTGCTTGCGTACCCAATGCCATCCAGACTTTCCCGACATTCGGGGGCGACTGGTTTCGACACGATAGCTCTGAGAGAGGAAGCAAGCCGAGGTCTCCTCGCCTCGTTAAACAGGGGTACCGTCAAATTGAATTGACAACAACTCT
>USAX01000167.1 GCA_900552705.1 uncultured Collinsella sp.
TTCGTGTCCTGCCCCGACTGGGTCACCGCTCGCGGCATGCGCACCCTGGGCGCTCCCGAGAAGGGCGACCCGCGCGTCATCTCCGGCGAGTCCGGCGCAGTGACCACCGGTCTGGTCGAGACCCTCATGCTCGACCCCGAGTACGCCGAGCTCAAGGAGCTCATCGGCCTGGACAAGACGAGCTCCGTGCTCTGCTTCTCCACCGAGGGCGACACCGATCCGGATCAGTACCGTCGCATCGTCTGGGAGGGCGAGTACCCGACTTGCTAGCAGGCTGACCTGTCCGGAGGCAGCCGGAGGACTTTACTCCCTGCTCGGACAGTCCTGCTCGCACGGAGAGCACATTAAGTGCTCTCCGGCTCGTGCGGAACTCGCGACGGAGCAAAGTCCTCCGTCCGCCTCCTATGGTTGCTTGCTTGCCGGGTGCTCGACCTCACGCTGCTTGGCACAAGTGATCTATCTTAAATATCTACCTGTAGGTAAACCCTTGTAGAAAGGTTGACTGTTATGACTAAGGAACTCGATTTCGAGGCAATTAAAAACGCTGCTGAGTCTCACCGCGCTGACATGACCCGCTTCCTGCGCGCCATGATCTCGCACCCCTCTGAGTCCTGCGAGGAGGGCGAGGTTGTCGCTTGCATCAAGGCCGAGATGGAGAGCCTTGGCTATGACGAGGTCAAGGTCGATGGCTTGGGTAACGTCATGGGCTTTATGGGCGAGGGCGACAAGATCATCGCCATCGACTCCCACATCGACACCGTCGGCATCGGCAACATCGAGAACTGGGATGCCGATCCCTATGAGGGCTACGAGACCGACGAGATCATCTACGGCCGCGGCGGCTCTGACCAGGAGGGCGGTATGGCTTCTGCTACCTACGCTGCCAAGATGATGAAGGACATGGGCCTCATCCCCGAGGGCTACAAGATCATGGTCGTCGGCACCGTCCAGGAAGAGGACTGCGACGGCATGTGCTGGCAGTACATCTACAACAAGGACGGCATTAAGCCCGAGTTCGTCATTTCCACCGAGCCTACCGACGGCGGCATCTATCGCGGTCACCGCGGCCGCATGGAGATCCGCGTCGACGTTCACGGCACCTCCTGCCACGGCTCCGCTCCCGACCGCGGCGACAACGCCATTTACAAAATGGCCGACATCATCGCCGACGTCCGCGCCCTCAACAACAACGGCTGCGACGAGTCGACCGACATCAAGGGCCTCGTCAAGATGCTCGACCCCAAGTACAACCCCGAGCACTTCGAGGACGCCCGCTTCCTGGGCCGCGGCACCTGCACCGTCAGCCAGATCTTCTACACCAGCCCCAGCCGCTGCGCTGTCGCTGACTCCTGCGCCATCTCCATCGACCGTCGCATGACCGCCGGCGAGACCTGGGAGTCCTGCCTGGACGAGATCCGCAACCTGCCGGCCGCCAAGAAGTACGGCGACGACGTGAAGGTCTCCATGTACATGTACGACCGTCCGTCCTGGACCGGCGAGGTTTACGAGACCGAGGCTTACTTCCCCACGTGGATCAACAAGGAGACCGCTCCGCACGTCAAGGCCCTCGTCGACGCCCACAAGGCCATGTTCGGTGACGAGCGCATCGGCTGCGAGCCCAGCATGGACAAGCGCACCGGTCGTCCGCTGTGCGACAAGTGGACCTTCTCCACGAACTGCGTTTCCATCCAGGGCCGCTATGGCATCCCCTGCGTTGGCTTTGGCCCGGGTGCCGAGTCTCAGGCTCACGCTCCCAACGAGGTCACCTACAAGGACGACCTGGTCACCGCTGCTGCCATGTACGTGGCTGCCCTGAACCTCTACGATCCGAGCCAGGCCGATGGCGACGCTACCGTGTTCCGCGCTGGTCTGACCAACAACAAGATCGACTAGTCCCATTCCTTGATCTTGTTGAGCCGGGGACAGCCTGTGTCCCCGGCACCCCCTGTTGACTTGGGGCCCGCGGTCGTTATCTCCCATGCTTCCTCAACGGTAGCGGGTCCTCGTCATAGCGCTCTGCATGTTCTAGCCACACGCGCATGCCGGAGCACATCTACTCATTGCGATCGTTTCATCTATGGAAAGGATATTTACATGGACGCCAAGTTTACCGAGCTCGTCGAGCAGCTGAACGGCCTCGATTTTAAGGGTATGTACGGCAGCGACTTCCTGCACACCTGGGACAAGACCACCGATGAGCTCAAGGCGCTCTACATCGTCGCCGACGCCCTGCGCGAGCTGCGCGAGAACAACGTTTCGTCCAAGATCTTCGATTCGGGTCTGGCCGTCTCGCTGTTCCGTGACAACTCCACCCGCACGCGCTTCTCCTTCTCTAAGGCAGCCAACCTGCTCGGCCTTGAGCTGCAGGACCTGGACGAGAAGAAGTCCCAGATCGCTCACGGCGAGACCGTCCGCGAGACCGCTACCATGATCTCCTTCATGGCCGACGTCATCGGCATCCGCGACGACATGTACATCGGCAAGGGCGACGCCTACATGGCCGAGGTCTCCGAGTCCGTGCAGCAGGCCTACGAGGACGGCGTTCTGGATCACCGTCCCACGCTCATCTCCCTGCAGTCCGATTCCGACCACCCCACGCAGTCCTCTGCCGACATGCTCTACCTCATCAACGAGTTTGGCGGCCTCGAGAACCTCAAGGGCAAGAAGGTTGCCGTCACCTGGGCCTACTCGCCCTCTTACGGCAAGCCGCTGTCCTGCCCGCAGTCGCTGATCAGCCTGCTGCCCCGCTTTGGCATGGACGTCACCCTGGCCCACCCCGAGGGCTACGACCTCATGCCCGAGGTCGTCGAGCGCGCTAAGGGCTACGCCGCCGAGTCCGGCACCACCTTTAAGCAGGTCAACACCATGGCCGAGGCCTTCGAGGGCGCCGACATCGTGATCCCCAAGAGCTGGGCTCCGTTTGCCGCCATGGAGAAGCGCACCAACCTGTACGCCGAGGGCGACGACGCCGGCATCGCAGCGCTCGAGAAGGAGCTGCTCGCCCAGAACGCCACCCATCAGGACTGGTGCTCCACGACCGAGCTCATGGAGAAGACTACCAACGGCCAGGACACCATCTTTATGCACCCGCTGCCCGCCGACATCTCCGGTGTCTCTTGCGAGCACGGCGAGGTCAACGCCGACGTCTTCGACATGCACCGCGTGGGCATGTACAAGGAGGCCAGCTACAAGCCGTACGCCATCGCAGCCATGATGTTCCTGCAGAAGGTTGCCGATCCCGCCGCTACCCTCAAGGCCCTCGACGAGCGCAACACCGCCCGTTGGTTCCAGGCCTAAAGCCGGGTTGAGGTAAGCCATGTAAAGGGGGCGCTCTGCCAACCGGCGGGGTGCCCCTTTTTTTGCATCGCGGGCGTGCGGGATAAGCGCTTTCGATGTAGATGCCCCGCGACGCGAGTTATGGGTACGATGGTTTCAGGGGAGGTATCACCATGAAACTCGGTTGCGTCATTATGGCTTCGGGCGAGGGCAAGCGGTTTGGCTCTAACAAGATGCTCGCCGATATCTATGGCGAGCCGCTGATTGCCCGGACCATCGATTCGGTCCCCGGGGGCTTTGATGTTGTGGTTTCGACGCGTTGGCCCGAGGTCGCCCATATTTGCGAGGACAAGCATTGCCCGTGCGTGCTGCACGATGGCGAGCTGCGCAGCGAAAGCGTCCGTGCGGGCCTTTCGTGGGGAGTCGAACGCAACTGGAAAGGTTGCCTCTTTTTGCCGGGCGACCAGCC
>USAX01000168.1 GCA_900552705.1 uncultured Collinsella sp.
TCCCGCCCAATCGATAAAAATCTCCTCACGAAGCCGCCGTTCGAGCTCCTGCTGTCGCGGCGTCTTGTCTTTCAGCGGCACATCGAGATAGGACATGATGAGCTCCATCACCACGCGGAAGGCATCGAAGTCGGCCAGCTGACCATAGGTCATCAGAACGACGGGATATCCCATGGCTTGCAAGGCCGTCGTTCGATCGGAGTCCGAGATCTTGGATTCAATGGATCCGTGAATGGCTTTACCTTGGCATTCAACCAGACACTCTCGACTGCCGTCCTTATTTGCCAGCAGGATATCGGCATAGCGCCTATCAAGCCCCGAAATCAGGCGGGCGCTGCGCGTCATACGAATCTCAACGTTATTGGTAAGGCTCAGCCCTTCGCCGCCGCGCAACCTCGTAAGGCCAAATAGCATCGAAGCCTGGACCTCGAGCGGCGATGCTGCCACCCCCGTAATGCATTTCGCGGCTCGTATGAACGATTTAGCGCCGCGGAGCCCCCGGACCTTATCGACGAACTCTGTAAGCTCAGAGAGCTCGATCAAGGGAGGTCGTTTCCACAAGTCCGTTGGATTCCCCGAGACATCCTTTACGTTTTCCCAGCCCGACCGTGCGTCACTCCATCGGCTCCCATATGCCTGCTCAAGTGCCGACTTTACCTGAGGCGCAATCTTGCACACGGCAAAGGTGCCGCACATCTCATACATGCACATGATTAGACGCTCGTTTGAGACCGAGGAAGCCAGGGTCAGCAGGGTAAAGAGTGGGGACGCAACATCGAGGCCAAACTCCGTCTGCCGCACGGAATCAAACGGCCTCTCCCCGTTCCAAACATGCCTGACAATGCGATCGCCCTTACGTCCGCAGCTGCCCTGCGCTAACACGTGTAACGGGGTGCCCAGGAAATGCGTGACGAGCGGATGCTCACATAGGTGCTCCCTGCGCGGATCGTCCGCAGAATCGGGCAGGTCCGGCATTATTGCCAAGACCTGTGGAGGTATCCGGTGATACCGAAAGGCAGATATGTCGCACAGCATGTCGTCCATGAAGGGTACGTACCCGCTGCGTCGCTTGTGAACCCGCTCGGACGGCAAACGCGCTGGCTCGGCCTGCGAACGGTAAATACTGCCACGCCCACGTCGCGGATCTCTCAGGAGGCTTACAATCGGTTTGGAAAGCAAACTGATTGTGAGGTTGCATATGGTTGATGAGGACTTTGCCTGGCGGCTTGCGCAGGAGCTTGTGCGGATCGACAGCTCAGACCCGGGCGCGTATGAGGATGAAATTGAGCGCTTCATTAAGAGGCTCATTGAGCAGCAGCTGGCACAACTTGATAGTTCTGCGCTCGATGCCGTGCAGATTGAGGAGCTCGAAGTGCTGCCCGGGCGCCGCAACCTTAAAGTCACCGTGCCGGGCCAAAGCGACAAGCCGCGGCTGATCTATATCTGCCACATGGATACCGTCACCTTGGGCGATGGCTGGGACGCAGACATCGCACCGCTTGGGGCGGTTGTGCGCGACGATAAACTCTATGGCCGCGGTGCCTGCGATATGAAGGGTGGCCTGGCCTGCGCCATTGCCGCACTGATCCATACGCTCGAGCGCGTGGCGGCGGATGGCGCGCTGCCACGCCGCGGCTTTTCGCTCATCTGCTCGGTCGACGAGGAAGACTTCATGCGCGGCTCAGAGGCCGCGATCGATGCTGGCTGGGTCAGCTCGCGCGAATGGGTGCTGGACACCGAGCCCACCGACGGACAGATCCAGGTGGCGCACAAGGGGCGTACGTGGTTCGAGATTGAAATGGCTGGCGTGACGGCGCATGCGAGCCAGCCTTGGAAGGGCGCGGATGCCGTCGCCGCCATGGCCGAGGTCGTGTGTTCGCTTCGTCGCGCGTTTGCGGCGCTGCCCGCGCACGATGAGCTGGGGCCTTCGACCATCACGTTTGGCCAAATCGAGGGCGGATATCGCCCCTACGTCGTACCCGACCGCGCCAAAGTCTGGGTCGACATGCGCCTGACCCCGCCGACCGATACGGCCGCCGCAATCAATATGGTCGAGCATGCCATCGCCGTCGCCGAAGCCGCCGTTCCCGGTTGCCATGGCAGCTACACAGTGACGGGCGACCGCCCCGCCATCGAGCGCGACCCGAACTCTCCCCTTCTAGCAGCGCTCAAGCGTGCCGCCGATGACGTAACGGACGCGGACACGACCGTCGGCTTCTTTACCGGCTACACCGATACCGCCGTCATTGCCGGCAAGACAGGCAACCGCAATTGTATGAGCTACGGCCCCGGCTCGTTGGCGCTCGCGCACAAGCCCAACGAGTATGTGCCCCATGCCGATATCGTTCGCTGCCAAAACGTGCTCATCGCGCTTGCCGATAACACGCTCTGGGACGCAAGCGGCCAAGTTGGGGCATAATAAGCCGCGAACAAACCGACTCGTGCGTTAGGACCGCCCATGAAAGCACTTCCGTTTCCCTGCATCCGCCCGGCTCAGGACCGTGTGCTCGAGGCGCTGCCTGCGATGGGCGGTATCCTGAGCGGCAACGACGCCCTGCGCGGCGCCATTGCTGACGGCCTAATGCTCAAGGATCCAGGCGCGGCGTATTACGTGTACGAATGCTCGGGCGAGCCGGGACGTGTGACGGGTGTCGTGGCGATCTGCCCGACGAGTGTACTTGCGGGCGACAAGGGCGATGCCAGCGCCGACGTGGCCGCCGCCGCGCGCGCGATCGCCGAGCTCAAGGTGCAGCCGCGCCCCGTGTCGCTCGCCTACGAGGCCTCGCCCGTCATGGATATCATCCTGGGCGCTGCCAAAGAGGGCGCCTCGCTCTACGCCGTCACCGATCCTGCGGGCATTACGCACCACGTGTGGGAGGTCAAGCGCGAGGACGCCGTCGGGGCCATCCGCGCTATGCTCGACCAAGCACCGGAGCCGGCGCTGACCGACGACCCCGCCTACGCCGCCGCTCTGACCGGGGCGTCGCAGCTGCTGGCCGATGAGGCCCGTGCCGCCGGAACGTACACCGGCAAGGAGCCGTTCAACTTTACCGTTGCCGTGCTCTTCCCCGCCGCGCAGGTCAGCGGCGCCGCGCCGCAAGTTCCGACAGGTCTGCTCACGCACCAGGTCGCGCGGTTCTAGCAAGACCAGACCGCCCAGCACAAAAATCGGCAGCTCAACAAACAGGGGGGCGGAGATGCAGCAGGTACATGCATCTCCGCCCCTTTTGCATCGAGAAGTTATGCCGGCGACCCGTGCCGCCACGCTCGCGTTATCCGCGCTGCGGACCTGCAGTAACCACAAGCGGTTCAAGACCCAGCTCGCGCGCGTAATCCTCCTGCGTAAAAATCTCAATCAGCTCAAACGTACCGGCCTCGTCGTCAAACACGAAATGTAGCACCGAGCAGTTGCCCGGCACACGATCGCGCTCGTCGGCCGCCGCACCCTTCACGTGGTCCATGAACTCCTTGATGGCCGATCCGTGGCTCACCGCGAGGACGCACTCGTGGTCCGGGCGTCGCATAAGATCGGTCAATGTCGCCACCATGCGCTCGCGCACCTGCATCTGGCCCTCGCCGCCAAATTGACGATAGAAATCGCGCCACGGGCGCTCGGGCATGAGCATCACGCGCTCGGCCTCAAAGTCGCCAAAGAACCACTCACGCAGGCCGTCCAGGCGCTCGTACGCCAAGCCCGGCCACAAGTTGGCGATAGTCTGCTCGG
>USAX01000169.1 GCA_900552705.1 uncultured Collinsella sp.
ACCATGATTGAGAGGGGCTTGGAAACGCCGATGGCGTAGGCAAGCTCGACTTCGCAGCGGTCGGCCAGACCGGCGGCGACCACGTTCTTGGCGACCCAGCGCGCGGCATACGCGGCGGAACGGTCGACCTTGGTGCAGTCCTTGCCGCTAAAGGCGCCGCCGCCGTGACGGCCGTAGCCGCCGTAGGTGTCGACGATGATCTTGCGGCCGGTGAGGCCCGTGTCGCCCATGGGGCCGCCCACGACAAAGCGACCGGTGGGGTTCACGTAGATGTCCGCGTTGCCCCACGGCATGTTCTCGGCAGCCATGACCGGGGTGATGACGTGCTCGATGAGGTCGTCCTTGATCTTGCCCATGTCTTCGATCTCGGCTGCGTGCTGCGTGGAGATGACGACGGTCGTGACCTCGACGGGCTTGCCGTCCTCGTAGCGCACGGTGACCTGGGTCTTGCCGTCGGGGCGCAGATAGGGCAGGGTACCGTCGTGGCGCACGGCGGCCAGGCGCTCGGCCAGGCGGCTCGCCAGGTAGTGCGGCATGGGCATGAGGGTCTTGGTCTCGTTGGAGGCGTAGCCGAACATCATGCCCTGGTCGCCGGCGCCGATCAGGTCGATCGGGTCGGTGGTGGCGCCGGTCTGGGTCTCGAAGGACTCGTCGACGCCCTGGGCGATATCGGGGGACTGCTCGTGGATGAGGCTCATGACGCCGCAGGTATCGCAGTCAAAACCAAACTTGGCGCGGTTGTAGCCGATGCGGCGGATAACGCCACGGGCAATCTCCTGCACATCGACGTAGGCCTGGGTGCGGATCTCGCCGGCGACGATGACGGTGCCGGTGGTCACGAGGGTCTCGCAGGCGCAGCGGACGTTTTCCACGTTGGCGGGCACGCCGTTGGGCGCAATGTAGCCCTGCTCCTGCAACTCTATTTCTTTAGCGAGGATTGCGTCGAGGACGGCGTCGCTGATCTGGTCAGCGATCTTATCGGGATGACCTTCGGTCACCGACTCCGACGTAAACACAAAGGACCCGTGTTGGGGTGGGATGGAACGAAGTTCTTCTGACATGATTGTCCTTTCAAAAACGTGTCCCGGCGACCGTTACCATTCCGCCGGGCTCTGTATGCAAGGGCACATCATAGCGCGTAAATCCAACATTCACACCCTTTCCGCACCTACTCATTGGGGACAGACTTAAATGACCAGCCAACTCATTGGGGACAGACTTAAACGAGCAGTCTTAAACGACCAGCCTAGTAACGTCCCTAAGTGCCGACAGGTTGCCCAAAGACTGGTCATTTAAGCCTGTCCCCAATGAGTGGGTCGATGCCCTTTGTGCGGAGGTCGCATTGTTGCTTTATACTGGTGCAGTTAGACATCCATCCTGCAATCGAGGAGATTTCCATGGCATCAGACGTTCGCGTCCGCTTTGCACCCTCACCGACGGGCAAGCTGCACATCGGCGGCGCCCGCACCGCTATCTATAACTGGGCTTTTGCCCGCGCAAACGGCGGCACGTTCATCCTGCGCATCGACGACACCGACCCCACCCGCTCCACCGACGAGAACACGCAGATCATCCTGCGCGCCATGCGTTGGCTGGGCTTGGACTGGGACGAGGGTCCCGAGGTGGGCGGCGACTTTGGCCCCTACGCCCAGACCGAGCGCCTGGACCTGTACAGGCAGGCCGCCCAGAAGCTCTGGGACGAGGGCAAGGCCTATCCCTGCTTCTGCACCAAGGAGCAGCTCGACGCCGATCGCAAGGCCGCCCAGGAGCGCAAGGACCCCTTCCAGGGCTATCAGCGCCGCTGCCGCGATCTTGATCCCGAGGAGGCACGCCGCCGCATCGAGGCCGGCGAGCCCTACGTCCTGCGCATCAAGGTTCCCGAGGACCGCGGCGACGTCGTCATCCACGATGCCGTCCATGGCGAGGTGACCTTCGACGCCAAGGAGCTCGACGACTTTGTCATCTTCCGCTCCGATGGCACGCCCACGTATAACTTTGCGACCGTCGTCGACGACGCCATGATGAAGATCACCCACGTTATCCGTGGCGATGACCACCTTTCCAACACCCCTCGCCAGGTCATGGTCTACGAGGCCCTCGGCGCGCCCGTGCCCACGTTCGCCCACATCTCCATGATCCTGGGCGCCGACGGCAAGAAACTCTCCAAGCGCCATGGCGCCACCTCGGTGGAGGAGTACCGTGATGCCGGCTACCTGCCCGACGCGTTCGTCAACTACCTGGCGCTGCTCGGCTGGTCGCTCGACGGCGAGACCACGATCATCCCGCGCGATGTCCTGGCCAGCAAGTTCTCGCTCGACCGCATCTCCAAGAACCCGGCGACCTTCGACCCCAAGAAGCTCGACTGGGTCAATGCCGAGTACATCAACGGCATGTCCGATGCTCAGTTTGCCGACGAGATCATGGTCCCCGAGCTGCACGAGGCAGGCCTCATCGAGGGCAACGTCGAGTACGGCGAGGACTGGATCGACGCGCTTGCCGCCATCGTCAAGCCGCGCACCAAGATGCCGGCCGACGCCGCGACCGTCGCCACTCCTATCTTTGCCACGGCCGAGACGCTCGAGTATGACGAGAAGTCTGTCAACAAGGGTCTGGCCAAGGAGGGCATGGGTGCCATTCTGGATGCCGCCAAGACCGCGCTCGAGGGCGTGGACGAATGGACGGCCGCGAACATCGATGCCGCACTTGAGCCGCTGCCCGAGCAGATGGACCTCAAGAAGCGCGTGGTGTTCCAGGCCGTGCGCGTCGCCGTCTGCGGCAACATGGTGAGCCCTCCGCTGGGCGAGACCATGGCGCTCGTCGGCCGCGACGACTGCCTGGCGCGCATCGACCGCGCCCGCACGATGGCGTTGTAACAGTCGCGTAAACGCATGTATCCGAGCCCCGCTCACCACGAGTGGGGCTCTTGTTTCTCAAGACGTATGGGATGGGAGGTACAGAGACCATGGCCGAGCAACTGTCACTGTTTGGTTCGCCTGAACCCGAGCGGGCTTCCGTAAAGCCTGTCCGCACGGCCAAGCAGGCCAAGCCCGCGCCTGCGCCCGAGCCCGTTTCCGCCTATGCGAGCGTGGTCCTCGACATTCCCACCCGTGCGCTGTCCGAGCCGTTCGCCTACGGCATTCCGCAGTCCCTTGCCAATGAGGCCCAGATCGGCTCCACCGTCCTAGTTCATTTTGGAAACCGTGCGGCCGCTGGCTATATCGTCGACATTGCGTCTGGGCTGGGCGAGCTGCAAGGAAACACCGTCCTTGATCCAGTGCGCATCAAGCCCGTCGAGGCCATCCTCAGCAAACCGCTCTTTGGCGCCGAGACCGCCCGCATTGCGCGTTGGATGAGCCGCGAGTATGTCGCGACGCTTTCCGAATGCCTGCGTCTGTTTTTGCCTCCGGGCGGCAGCCCGCGTGTCGTGAAGGGCGATGACGGGGCGTGGACGGTTGAGCGCCCAGCCGTCAAGCCTATTCAAAACCGCTGGGTCATGCTCACGCCTGAGGGTTTCGACTATACGCCGCCCAAGACCGCCGTTCGTCAGCGTCAGCTCATCGAGGCGCTCCAGTGCGGCCCGGTCACGACGCGCGATCTCAACCTGCTCTACAACAGTATGTCGGCGACCATCAAGGCGCTCGAAAAACGCGGCGTCGTGGTGGTGGAGGAGCGCCGCGCCTGGCGTGGCTGCAGCGAGCAGACCACG
>USAX01000170.1 GCA_900552705.1 uncultured Collinsella sp.
AGTCCGCATGTCCCGGACGGGGCTTGCGGCGCAGCTCGGAGTAATCCTTGGAGCGCGTGTTGGTGTTCTCGATAATCGCGGCGATGGGCGCGCCGGTGGTATGTCCATCGACAACACCGGCGATGATGTGGGCGGCGTCGGCCTCGCGGCGTTTGGTCGCGGTCTCGTCGCGACCGGGGGCGCGACGGTCGAGGAAGGCCTGCAGCTTCTCCTGGTCCACGGCGATGCCCGCCGGAATGCCATCGAGGGAGCAGCCGATGGCGGGGGAGTGCGACTGGCCGAAGATGCTTAAGCGCAAGACGTTGCCAAAGGTCGAGGACATGCTATTCCTCCTCGAGCGTGACCTTGCCGCCCAGCAGGCGGTAGTGGTCGAAGAAATCGGGATAGGACTTGTTGACGGCCTCGGCGCCGTGAATCACGACCTCGCCGGTGGCGCGGCTCGCGGCGATGGCGGCCATCATGGTGATGCGATGGTCGTTGTGCGAATCGACCTCGCCGCCGGTGAAGGCATCGACACCCTTGATGATGAGGTCATCGCCGGCAATGCGCACCTGCGCGCCCAGCGCGGTGAGCTCGCGGGTGGTCGTGACCAGGCGGTCGGATTCCTTGATGCGCAGACGGGCGCAATCGCGGATAAAGGTGCGGCCTTGCGCCAGCGATGCCACGGCCGAGATAACGGGCACCAGGTCGGGGATGTCGTGGGCGCTCATCTCAAAGCCGGCGAGCTTGTCGGACTGCACGGTGGCGGCGTTGGTGGAGCGCACGATACGGGCGCCAAAGCGCGAGAGCGCGGCAAGCACGTTGCGGTCACCCTGCGCGGAGCTGAGCGACACGCCCTCGACGGTGATGGGGTCGGAGCCGATGGCACCGGCGCACAGCCAAAAGGCAGCGTTGGACCAGTCGCCCTCGACGGCGACTTCACTAGGTGTGCGGTACGAGCCGCTGCTCACACGGAAGTTTGTGATTTCGGGCTGCCCGTCTTTGGCGGGGATACGCTCGACGTTGACCTCGACGCCGAAGGCCTTCATGGCCTGGATGGTCAGGTTGATGTAGGGGCGGCTCTCGATAAGGCCGCATACTTGCACGCAGGAGGGCTGGGCCAGCAGCGGGGCTGCCAGCAGCAGGCCGGAGATGTACTGCGAGCTCACGTTGCCCGGCAGGATAAAGGTGCCCGGGCGCATACGACCGCTCGTCTTGATCGGAAAGCCGCCCAGACCCTGCAGGTCGCAGCCGGCGGCAATGATCTCGTCGGAGAGCGGGGAGAGCGGGCGAGCACCCAGACGGCCTTGGCCCACAAAAGTGGCCTCTGCGCCCAGCGCGCAGGCGACAGGCAGCATAAAACGGAGCGTGGAGCCGCTCTCGCCGCAGTCGAGCGTGCCGCCGGCAAGTGCCTTGAGCAGGCCAAACTCAATACTCTTCATGGTGGGATGGACCTGGAAACCGTCCTCGACGGTCTCGATGCGTGCGCCCAGAGCCGTGAGGCAGCGAACCGTGGCCTCGATATCGGCGCAGGTCGTGTTGCAGGTCACATGCGTCTCGCCGTTGGCAAGCGCCGCGCAGATGATCAGGCGATGCGCCATCGATTTGGACGCGATGGCGGGAACGGTGCCCTTGAGTGGGGACGGGGTGATGCGGGCTAGCATGCGGATGCGTCTCCCTTCTGGCCGAGGCCCTCGGCAATGAGTTCGTGGAAAGTGGAAAGCGGCGTGCGGTCGATGCTGCAGCGGCCAATGCCGTGCGGAATCACCAGGTCGATGGTGTCGCCCGCACGCTTTTTGTCGTGGAGCGCCTCGGCAAAGACGGCGTCGGCGGAAAGCTCGCAGCGGGTCTTGAGGCCATGGCGGGCGCAGAGCTCCTCAATACGACCGGGCAGCGCAGCATCGCAGACGCCGTGCAGGGCCGCGGCGCGCGTGATGATACCCATGCCGATCGACACGCAGTTGCCGTGTCCGAGCTCAAAGTGCTCGCAGGCCTCGACGGCGTGTCCGGCGCTGTGTCCAAAGTTGAGGAGCTTGCGCTGGTTGGTTTCGCGCTCGTCGGCGACGACCACGGCGCGCTTGATGTCGATATTGCGGGCGATGATGAGCGCTACGCGGGCCACATCGCGGTTGAGCAGCTCCAGCGTGAGCGGGGTCTTCTCCAGCTCGGCGAAAAGCTCCGGATCGGCGATCACGGCGTGCTTGACGACCTCGCCGCAGCCGTCGGCGAACTGCTCGGGCGTGAGGGTGGCCAGGCACCCCACGTCGGCGATAACCACGCTCGGCTGCCAAAAGGCGCCGGCCAAGTTCTTGCCGGCAGCCAGGTCGATGGCGGTCTTGCCTCCCACCGACGAATCCACCATGGCGAGCAGGCTCGTGGGGATCTGCACAAACTTGCAGCCGCGCATGTAGGTGGCGGCCACAAAGCCCGCCACGTCGCCCACGACACCACCGCCGAGTGCCACGATCACGTCGGAGCGCGAAAGCTCGTGCTCGGCCACAAACTCCAAAATGGCAACATAGGTTTCGGCGCGCTTATGGGCCTCGCCGGCCTCGAAGGTGCAGATGCTCACCTCGTAGCCTGACGCCTCCAGGCTCTGCTTAACGGGCATCTGGTAGAGCGGGCCCACGTTGGTGTCCGTCACGATGACGGCCTTGGTGCCGCCGGCAGTGGCGCGCACGAGCGGTCCCGCCTGCTCCAGCAAAAACGTGCCAACATGCACCTGGTAGGGGCGTGCAGTGTCGATATCGATGGTAATCGCCATAAGCTTCGGTCCTTTCGACCTGGCGTGATAGGTGGTCTAGTGGGAGGCCTCGTCGTCGAGTGCGCGCTTAATGCGGTCGCCCTCGGCAAGGAGATTCTCCAGATAGCGCTGGTCGCGGTCCTTAAGGGCGCGGCTGTATGCGCCGAGCGATTCGATCAGATGGTCGATCTCGAAGGCGAGCGCATCGGCGTCATCGATCATGAGCTCTGACCACATTTGCGGGTTGAGGTGCGCCACGCGGGTGAGGTCGCGGTAGCTGCCGGCCGAAAAGCCGTGGTGGACCTGAGCGGTCGGGCTCTTAACATAGGCGTTGGAGACGACGTGCGCGAGCTGGCTCGTAAAGGCGATGACGCGGTCGTGCTCGGTGGCGCTCGTTACGCTGAACTTGCCAAAGCCCAAGGGACGTACCATCTCGCGCACCTGGCCCAAAAGCTCCAGCTTAAGGGCGTCGTCCACTGCGGGCGGCACGAGCACGAGTGGCGCGCCCTGGAACAGGTCGGCACGGGAGTGAGCGTAGCCCGAGAACTGGGTGCCCGCCATGGGGTGCGCACCCACAAAGTAAAAGCCGTGCTCGCGGGCAAGCTTAAAGGCGCGCTCGCACACGATGTTCTTGACGCCACCGGTGTCGATCACCACGGGGCCCATGATGGCCTCGGTGTCGGTGGCGTCGGCGAGTGCCTGAGCGTGCGCTTCGAGCCACTCGATGCAGGCCTCTGGATAGCAGGCAAGGACGATGATGTCGCACTCGCCGAGCGTCTCGTCGTTGAGCTCGCCGGCAACGGTGCCCATGCTGGCGGCCGTCATCACGTCATCTTCGGGGTCCCAGGCCAGCACGCGAACGCCCGCCTGCGCATAGCCGCGGGCAAAGCTGCCGCCGATGAGGCCCAGGCCCACGATGCCGGCGCACTTGGGGCCACCCTGGTTAACGCGTGCGTTTCTCA
>USAX01000171.1 GCA_900552705.1 uncultured Collinsella sp.
GCATGTCGGAGTGGCGGAATTGGCAGACGCGCTAGCTTGAGGTGCTAGTGACCGCTTTTTGGTCATGCGGGTTCAAGTCCCGCCTCCGACACCATCGCATTTGAGAAGCCTCTTCGGAGGCTTTTTTGTTACCGATAGACGGTGAGGTTCACGATGGAAACGCTTGAGCGCAATGAGTGGGCGGACGTTGCCCAATTGGTCGAGATCACGAGCGATGCTGTCATTATCTGCGAGCTCGACGGAACCATTTTGCATGTAAATAATCGCTTGCTCGACTTGATGTGCGAGGAGCGTTCCGATGTGATCAACGGGGACGTTAAAGACCTCTTGTACTCGTCGGCTTTTGAACGCGCGACAGAGCATCGGCTTCCTTTTGAGACCAATGGAACAAAGAGCGAGTTGATGCTCAAGTTAAGTGACGGATCGTTTATTCCCGTCCTGGTTTGTGCCGGCTCGGTTACGCCGCCTCGAATCTTTGGCCGCCGTGCGCCGCGCGTTCTGGTGGCACTCCATAGCATCGAAGAACAGTATTCGCACGACCGTCAGCTCAAGCGTGCGCTTTCGGAGCTTAGAGTGGCGAATAAGCGTCTCTCGGGTACATTGTCGGTCATTATGAGCACGGTGGGCTCCGATGAGCTGCCCAGTTTGTTAGATATCGTTTTGAACCAGCTTGTAGGAACGCTCGATGCTTCGGGTGCCGCTATCTATTTTTCTGAGAGCGGCGGTTTTAAGCTTCGCGGTGTCTCCAAGGAGCTGCACGACAGCTACCTGCCCGAGTTTTTGCCGTATGGCGCTGGCATTCCGACGTATGTTCTTCGCGAGTCGCGTGCCTGTCGCTTGTCGATTCAACAGGACCTTGAGGGTGATAGGGCTGCCTCCGGTATGTTCATGGACCTGGACAATCGTTCTAAGCACCTGTTGCGCGTGCAGGATATGCCTCCGTACCGCAGCGAGATCTGTCTTCCCGTTTTTTACGGTACGCAGATCCTTGGCGTGCTGGAAGTTGGTTGGAAGCGCCCTCAGGCACCGCTCGCCTATGACGTTAATGTACTCGAGGTCATTTGCGATTACCTGTCTATCCAGCTGGTCGGCATGGCATCGAGCCTTCGCTCTCGTCGCACGGCCGAGCTTGGCCGCTCGCTCAATGTCTTACGTGATGAGTTGTTTACCTTTCTAGACGATTCCGCCGCGGCTACCCAGGCTATATCGTCCGAGATTTGCAATATGCTCAACTGTCATTTTTGCCCTGTTGAGTATGACGCCAGTCTGGGCTCCTATGTCATAGATTTTGAAGGCGGCAGTCGCGTTGCTTTGCCGGACGATCCCGAGAAACTTTTCTTTTCCACGACGGCGCCAGCGGCACGTTTGGGGGTTGGCTCTGATGGCTTTGAGGCGTCTGTTTTGGGCGGCACGAGTGCCGAGGATCTTAAACACGTCCGTATAACTCGCGTTGACGAATCGATGCCTATGGGAGGCTGGCTTAGGGCGCATGGTCTGCCTTGCCAGGGTCTCTACGTCGACACCGGCATCGAGGCGGGGCGCCCGCGCTCTGAGGGTGATGGCAAACACAGCAACGACGCGATCGTTCCTGCTTCTGTTGCGAAAGGCCCGACGACGCGCGCGCTTCTGCTTCGTGACGGTAGTCAAGAGCCGATTGATGACCTTGAATATGACTACTTGGTGCACTTGGCGCATGACTTTGAACTGATCTACGAGGGCGAATCTCAAAAGCGCGAGGAGCGCCATATCGCTCAGACCCTCCAGATTGGCATGAGAAATTCGCTTGGTGACGTTCCGGGTATCGCGACCGATTCGGTATACCTTTCGGCAACGAATTCGGCGTTGGTTGGCGGCGACTTCTATACTCTTGTCCGTCTTCCCGACGATTGCGCCGTTATGATTTTGGGCGATGTATCCGGCAAAGGAATCGAGGCGGCGTCGATGTCAGCGCTCGTCAAGACGGCGCTGACGGCCTATGCCTGGGAGGGTGCTGGGCCCGCCCGTATGGCCCGCTCGCTCAATAGCATGCTCATGGGCTTTTCGAGGGTCGAGACGTTCGTGACGGCGTTTATCGCCAAGATTGATCTTAAAGCGGGTCGCGCTACCTACTGCTCTGCGGGACATCCTCCCACTATGGTCATTAGACCGTCGTCGACGCCGCTTGGCGGCGGAGAAACCCGAGGGGGAGAAGTGGAGCTCCTTGGGTGCCAATCGGGCGTGATCGGTGCCTTTGAGAGCATGGTGTACGAGACAGGCGTGTTTACGTTCGCTCCTGGTGACATGCTATTCATGTATACCGACGGAGCAATCGAAGCACGTGATCGCTCGGGTGCTTTCTTTGGCGAGCAGCGCCTTCGTGACCTTTTGCTCTCTGTCTCGGGTGAGGGTGTATCGGGAATCTGCGGTAAGGTCTTGGGAGAGCTTGACCGCTTTACCGAGTCGGCGCTGGACGATGACATTGCGCTGGTTTCCCTTGAGTTTTTACGGGGTCGATCGTAGACCGCGATACTTGACGGGCAAAATCTGCGCAGCTGCAGATATGTATGCATCGAGCGAGCTCTTTTGGGGAACCATGGTCGTATGAATGAGTGGAATGACATAGCGGTTTTGACGCCACCGGGTGATGTCGACATCGCCTCGGTGTCCGTGCTGCGCCGACGGTTGGATAATCTGATCGACCGGGGCGTGCGTCGCGTTGTCATCAATTGCCAGGCCGTGGGCTTTATCGACTCGACGGGTTTGGCGTTTTTGCTTACACGTGCCAGAGAGCTCATGAGGCGAGAGGGCCTGCTTTCGCTCGTTAACGCCTCCGATGAGGTCATTCGCTTTTTGGAGATTGCCCGACTTGTCGACATCCTTCATGTTGCGGGTCCGGCGCGTGAGTCGATTCCCGCTATTCCGGTGGGAGAGTTGCCACGATGGAGCAAGAGCGTCGAGGTCCGACAGGGTATCGAGAATCTTCCATACTATCGACATCGCATCGCCGAACTCCTTGAATCGCTTCCGTTGCGCCGCGACGAGCGCTACGATGTCGCGTTGGCGTCGGGGGAGGCGCTGGGTAATGCCTATGACCATGCGGGCGGTATCGGGTGCGTCCTGACGGTTCAGGCCTATGGCGATCGCGTCGTGGTTGAGGTGCTTGATCGGGGTGCCGGCTATTCTATCGATGAAACGAGCGAACCGGTCGCATCTGAGGAACGCGGCCGTGGTATCAAGCTTATGCGTATGCTTGTCGATAACGTGGAGGTTGCTCGTCGCACAGACGGCACCGGCACGCGCGTGCAGATGGTGAAGCTATTTAGCGGAGCACTGGAATCGCGTGCCTAGCCAATCGCTTTAGCGCGTTTAGCCACCAAGAACACGCGGCCGGCAACTTTTTTGAAAAAAGTACTTGCGTCTTTTGGATAACTCGCGTAAATTAATAACCCGCAAGCGGACATGGCTCAGTTGGTAGAGCACAACCTTGCCAAGGTTGGGGTCGCGGGTTCGAGCCCCGTTGTCCGCTCCATTGCATTTCCGGACCGTTTAGGCGGTCCTTTTTCGGCGAAGTGGCCAAGTGGTAAGGCAGAGGCCTGCAAAGCCTTTACCCCCGGTTCGAATCCGGGCTTCGCCTCCAGGCAACATCCGGGCGCTCCGGCGCCCGTTTTGTTTTACAT
>USAX01000172.1 GCA_900552705.1 uncultured Collinsella sp.
CACCGCCGGCTCCCACCGCCGCCAGATTGCCCGGGTGGGGAGCAAGCGGGCGGCCCCCGTCCGCCCCGCCGCTCGGGCTGCCGGCGGAACCCGCGTAGTCTCAACCCCCCCCCTCCCCCCCCGTACAGGATGCCACGCCTCCGGGGCCGCTTCCCGCCGATGTCGAGCCCGCCGACGTCCGTCCCGGTCGCAGCCATCGTACTGCTGCTAAGCGCACGTCCAAGGCCAAGGCTGCCAAGAAGGGTGCGTCCGAGGATTCCGCCGAGACGACCGCCGATGCATCGACTGATGCCGCCGAGTCCCAAGACGTCGAACAGTCTGCGTCCGAGAAGCCCAAGCGCGGTCGTAAGAAGTCCGCTAAGGCCAAGGCCGCCGAGCAGCAGGCTGATGTCGAAGCGCAGATTGATTCCGGCGCCGAGGCCAATGACGCCGCTGCGGCCAATGCCGACGCCGCCGCAACCGATGGCGCCGCGCCCGCTGAGGCCGATGACAGCGCTCGCCCCAACCGTCGCCAGCACAAGCGCAACGAGGAGCGCAACGAGCGCAAGGACGAGCGCAACAACGACCGTCGCAACCGCCAGCGCGATCGCAAACAGCGCAACAAGGAGCGTAACGCCGCCCCCACCGAGCCCACGCTTTCGCGTGAGGAGCTCGCTGCCATGAAGGTCGCCGAACTGCGCGAGAAGGCCAAGGAGTTCGAGATCGAGACGACCGGCAAGAAGAAAGCCGAGCTCGTCGAGGAGATCTACGTCACCGCCGCGAAGGCCGAGGGCTTCCGCGACATCAAGGGCATTCTGCAGATTCGCCCGGATAGCTCCGGCATCATCCACGCCCATGGCTACATGAAGTCCAACGACGACGCCTTCGTGCCCGCCTACCTCATCCGCTCCGCGCGCCTGCGCACGGGCGACGTCATCGAGGGCTCGCTGCGTCCTTCGCGCGGCGGCGACAAGCGCGCCGGCCTCGCCAAAATCACGACCGTCAACGGTCTGGACCCCGAGCAGATTCGCAACCGCCCCAAGTTCGGCGACCTAACCCCGGTCTATCCCAACGAGCCGCTGCGCATGGAGCACGGCAAGGACTCCATTACCGGTCGCGCCATCGACATCGTGTCGCCGATCGGCAAGGGTCAGCGTGGCCTGATCGTGTCCCCGCCCAAGGCCGGCAAGACCACGATCCTCAAGAAGATCTGCCAGTCTATCTCGATTAACAACCCCGAGGTGCACCTCATCTGTCTGCTCGTCGACGAGCGCCCCGAAGAGGTCACCGATATGCAGCGTTCCATCAAGGGCGAGGTTGTGGCGTCGACCTTCGATATGCCTGCCGACAACCACACCCGCGTGGCAGAGCTCGTCATCGAGCGCGCCAAGCGCATCGTGGAGCTGGGTGGCGACGTCGTGGTGGTGCTCGACTCCATCACGCGTCTTGCCCGTGCCTACAACTTGGCGGCGCCCGCCTCAGGCCGCATCCTTTCGGGCGGCGTCGATTCGGCGGCCCTGTATCCGCCCAAGCGCTTCCTGGGCGCAGCCCGCAATATCGAGAACGGTGGCTCGCTCACCATCCTGGCCTCTGCCCTCATCGACACCGGTTCCAAGATGGACGAGGTCATCTTTGAGGAGTTCAAGGGCACCGGCAACATGGAGCTTAAGCTTGACCGCGACCTGGCCGACCGCCGCATCTTCCCGGCTATCGACCCCGTTGCCTCCGGTACGCGTAACGAGGATCTGTTGGTCGACGAGCAGATGCGTCCGTTTGTCTTTGGTCTGCGTCGCATTCTTGCCGGCATGAACAACACCGAGCGCGCGGCCGCATCGTTTATTAAGGGTCTTAAGGGCACCAACACGAACCAGGAGTTCCTGGTGCGTTCGGCCAAAAAACACAGCGACTACGAGCAGACGTTCTAGGTTGTCATCCACACGCAACGATAGTCATCAATGCGATAGAGGGTCGGGGCTTTGAGCTTCGGCCCTTTTCCATAGCGCCGCTCCGCGCTTATTTTTGACCGTAAGACCGACGAGCAGCAGGTTTCCCGTTTCAATCCGACATCGTCGCTTGCAATCGGCAGGGCGGTTTCGCATAATAGCTTTTAAGCTTCGCGACGGAAAACGCAGATGAAACGAACCATATACCGTTGCTTTGGGGCATAGCCCCGCTTCATCTTCTCTCGCGCAGCCAACTGAATGATGCGATTTGGGTGCTGGAAGATGGGGAGAGCTCATGGCTTCTTCTGATGCAACACAACGAGCAGTCCTTGCCGGACTTTCGTGCGGGATCGGCCTTGCCGCTCCCGTGGTTATGTATGCCGCGACGCTGCCGTTTTCGTCGGTGAACGAGACGGTCGTGGCGGGTGCGGTTCCCTTCGCCGTGGGCGCGGTGGCGGGCGTGGGTATCTATGCCGCCTCGCTGGGTATCTCCGAGTACCGTGCGCAGCGTGAAGAGCGTCTGTTCCAGCCCGATGCCATGGGCGGTGCCGCCAATCTCAATCAGCATCAAAGCGAGTTCAAGACCGCCTCGATTCCAGCTCAGCAGCAGGATGCTACTCCTTACGCTGCGGCTTCTGCTTCTCAGGCTCAGTCGGAGCAGTCTACCTCGGCATTCCTTTCCGGCCTGACCGGTGCGTTCCAGCGCCGTCATGCCGACGATGGTGTTCCTACCATCGCTCGAGCCGCAGATGCCATGGACGAGGCCGAGGCTTGGTCCATGATCGACAGCATGCTCGACGACGATTCGCCGGTTAGCTGCGACCCTGCGCGCTCGCGCGACGTCTATCAAGTCGCCATCGACGAGCTCACCAACGGCGGGCAGACCGGCTCCTTCAATCGCGACGACATCGCCGCCGCGGCGCGTGCCGTGTCGGGCTCCCAGGCCGCCCCTGCGGGCAGCACGGCGGCTTTCGTGGCACTCGTTGCCAACGCGGCAGCCAATAACGCCTACAGCGCTACCTCGGCGGACGCGAACGCTTCTGCCGATAATTCGTACGTTGATGAAGCCATGACCGCGGACGAGGAGACCGTTGCCGCCCGCCGTGCCGCCGAAAGCTCGCTTTGGGGCGCTCCTGCCCAGCAGCAGGCGGCTGAGGCTGCGCCGTACAACGCAAACCTCGCCAACATGCCTATCATCTCCGGTGTCGCGGACATCGATCTCGATGACCTCGATGAGCCTGCAGCCATCACCGCATCGATTGATGCCCAAGATCGCATCGACACCGGCGACCTTCCGGACGCCTCGCTCGAGGTTGATGTCCCCATGGCCGATTACTCGGGCCACGAGGACATGTGGGCCGCCGCCACCGCGATTCTGGATGAGATTGACGAGCCTGCTCCTGTTGCAGCCCCCGCTCCCGTCGCTGCCCCTCAGCCTGCTGCCCCCGCCTATGTCGGCCGTCACAGCGCTGTGTTCCCCGAGGATACTGCCCGTATCTCGCGCGAGAGCATCGAGCGGGCCGAGGCTATTGCCGCCGGCATTATGGAAAACCGTCGTCACGAGCGCGTCAATCAGATCCTCGAGGAAGAGATCGAGCGCCTGCAGTCCTCTACCGCCAAGCGTACGGGCCGTGCCTATCTGAGCGTTATCGAGGGCGGTACCGCCAGCTTCGCGCCGCTCCGCGCGGAGGCATAACTTCTGCATGGTTAAGATCAATCGAAAATGGGCGGTCG
>USAX01000173.1 GCA_900552705.1 uncultured Collinsella sp.
GTGTCGTCCCTAAAACCGACGACGGTGCAGACTCCCTGACCCGGATGAATGACGTGTTGACCGATTGAGAACATGCTACCTCCAACTTATACGAATTTACGTATGTCTAGAATAACACGCTGACGTGCGCAAATCCTCGCTTTATGCAGGAAAAGCACACAACTCTGATAGGTAAGAGTATTCGATAAAAGACACAGCTCATTCACACCTTTATGCATTTTCAACGCGTGCATAATCTGCAGGCAGACCGGCATCTTTGAGTGACTCCATACAAGCTGTAGTCAATTTTGTGCATATGCAATTTCGATTGGCTTTACCCTGCGACAGTGCCCGTCGCTTGTGATAGAGTGCTACAAACTCTGGCTTTTGCCCTACGAGTGACCAAGAGCTCGGGGGCTTTAACACAAGGAGGATCTATGCCCGAGAAGATTGAAGAGCTGGTACGCGCTGCGCTTGCTGCGGCCCAGGAGGCCGGCGACCTTTCCGCATTTGAACTTGACGATTGCGCTATCGAGCGACCGGCTGACACTTCTCATGGCGAGTGGACCTCTACCATGGCCCTGAAGTCCGCCAAGCTGGCCCACTGCGCCCCGCGCAAGATCGCCGAGGCCATCGTTGCCCATATGCCCGAGGATCCCGCGATCGAGAAGGTTGAGATCGCAGGCCCCGGTTTCATCAACTTCTACCTCTCCGTTGCCGTCAAGAATGCCATCTTTGGCGAGGCTCGCGAGAAGGGCATGGACTTCGCTAGGTCCAACGTCGGTGGTGGCCTGAAGACCCAGGTCGAGTTCGTTTCCGCCAACCCCGTCGGCCCCATGCACATCGGCCACGGCCGCTGGGCCGCGCTGGGCGATTCGCTCTGCCGCGTTATGGACCACGCCGGCTATGAGATCCAGCGTGAGTTCTACATCAATGACCACGGCTCTCAGATGAACACCTTCGGCAACTCCATCAGCACGCGCTATATGCAGCTTGCCGACATCATCGCCAAGCAGGGCGTTGATATCGACGAGGCTCACAAGCTGCTGATCGCCGACCGCGACGCCTTTGTTGCCGACGAGAACGACGAGCACCCCGAGACCCATCCGTATCAGGACAACTTTGCCGAGACCTTGGGCAAGGACTCTTACGGCGGCGACTACATCATCGACGAGGCCGCCGAGTTCTGGCGCACCGACGGCGACAAGTGGGTCGACGCCGATCCGCAGGAGCGTATGGAGAGCTTCCGTGAGCGCGGCTACGTGAAGATGGTCGACAACATGCGCGACCTCTGCCACGCCGTCAACTGCGACTTTGACCGTTGGTACTCCGAGCGCTCGCTGTATGTGAAGGACACCGAGGGCGAGACCGCCGGCACCTCCGCCGTCGACCGCGCTTTTGAGAAGCTCGACAAGATGGGCTACCTCTACACCAAGGACGGCGCCCTGTGGTTCCGCTCCACCGATCTGGGCGACGACAAGGACCGCGTCCTGATCAAGTCCGACGGCGAGTACACCTACTTCGCCTCCGACGTCGCCTATCACTGGGATAAGTTCCAGCGCGTCGATCACGTCATCGACATCTGGGGCGCCGACCACCACGGTTACATCGAGCGCGTCCGCTGCGTCTGCGACGCTCTGGGTTACCCCGGCAAGTTCGAGGTTCTACTGGGCCAGCTCGTCAACCTGCTGCGTAACGGCAAGCCCGTCCGTATGTCCAAGCGCAAGGGCACCATGGTGACCCTGCAGGAGCTCGTCGACGAGGTCGGCTCCGATGCCGCTCGCTACACGCTCATCTCCAAGAGCTCCAACCAGATGGTCGACTTCGACATTGAGGCCGTTAAGAAGCGCGACAACTCCAACCCGGTCTATTACGTGCAGTATGCCCACGCCCGCGTATGCTCCATCCTGCGCCGTGCCGCCGACGTTACGCCCGAGCAGGCCGACGAGATGGGCATGAAGGCCGTTGCCGCCAAGGCCATCGGTGAGAACGTCGATTACTCGCTGCTGACCGACCCGACCGAGCTCGCCCTTTCGCGCAAGCTCAACGAGCTCACCGACCTGATCGCCAGCTGCGCTCGCGATCGCGCTCCGTTCCGTCTGACCCACTTTGCCGAGGAACTCGCCGGTGACTTCCACAGCTTTTACGCTGCCTGCCAGGTGCTGCCGAGCGAGGGTCGTCCCGTCGATCCCGAGCTTTCGCGTGCCCGTCTGGCCGCTTGTGATGCCGTCCGTGTGACGCTCGCCCTGGTGCTCACCCTCGTTGGCGTTTCCGCGCCCGAGCAGATGTAATCTGCGGGTCATTTGACCGTGTAGGTTTGGTTTAACTGAGCCCTATAAGCCCGATCTCCTACGGAGGTCGGGCTTTTTTCGCAAACGCCGACGTATTGATGAATTTGGAACTGCTGGAAATACGAAACTATGCCGGTTTACTACGATGAATTGAGGAATTCTAACCACGCCGGCTTTTTGCTAAAAAGTGCAAGGCATCTACCTGCGGTTTTAGTTCAACAAGTTTCGGAGTGGTCGCGGTTGAGCGATTCATCGTAGTAAACCGCCATAGTTTTGGCGGAGGCAGTCAGATTTGTGGGTGGCAAACAAAGAGTGTCCCTTTTGACTAGTCGTTTAAGAACGTCCCCCCAATGACTAAGTTGCAGGTGGCGGCGGTTGTGTTACACTAACGCTGCGTAGTTGACGCAATCATCTCGATACAGATCAATGATGTCCGTCGTTTTGAACGGAACTAGACTGTTTAGCCGCCCTGAAGGTTTATGCAGGGAGCATGTGATCACAGGGCTTGAAAAGAAAGTTGAGCAAACACTGTGTCTGATCAACAGCAAGAAAACGAAATAACGACGACGCAGGCCGCTCCCGCTGCACCGGTTGCGTCGGACCAGGTCGCGGCGCCCGCGCAAGCCTCGGCTCCTGAGATGCCCAAGGCTGCTTCGACGCCTACGCCTGCAGCGGCTGAGAAGGCCGTGTCTGCAACTGGTGAGGAGGCTGCTCCGGCAAAGCCCAAGCGTACGCGCCGCACGGCCAAACCTGCCACTGACGGCGAGGAGGCCACCAAGCCCAAGCGCCGTACCACGCGCACGACGCGCGCCAAGCGCACCGTTGCAGCTGACTCTTCGGCGCCGATTTCCGATGAGGTCGCGCAGGCACGTGCGTTGGCGCAGATTAGCGAGGCTCAGGTGGTGCGCGCCCGCCGTCGTGCTGCCGAGCGCGAGGCCGCGGCTCTGACCGAGCTCGCAGCTCCGTCTGTGCCCGAGACGCCTGCCGCCGACCAGCCGACCGAGAAGCCGGCACCGCGCACACGCCGTCTCACGGCTGCTAAAGCCGAGCAGGTTGCTGAACAGGCAGCCCCCGAGCTCACTGAGGCTTCGGTCCGTTCCGCGGCAGGGGAGGGCACATCGCCTGCTGAGCCCGCTGCGCCTGTCGAGGCCAGCGAAGTTCCCGTTGTCGATCCGGCTTTGCGCCCGCACCGTCGCGGTCGCAAGCCCAAGGCCTTCGTCGAGGCAGAGAAGGCCGCAGCCGCAGCTGCAGCCGCTCGGGATGCTGCGGGCGACCGCCGAGTCTGCAACCGCCGCCGACGCACCCGCCCAGGATGCTACGACTTCCGAGGCCGCTCCCGCCGCTGTCGAGCCCGCCGCCGCCCGTCCC
>USAX01000174.1 GCA_900552705.1 uncultured Collinsella sp.
TTTATTATTGAAGCGTATGTAACCTGGCGGCGCCACACCGCCTGTTAGTAGGGAGACACATGAACGTTCTGGTCGTCAACGCAGGATCTTCGACCCTTAAGTATCAGGTCATCGATACCAAGTCCCATAAGGTGTCCGCAAAGGGCTCCTGCGAGCGCGTCTGCTTTACCGGCGGCACTTTCACCCATGCTGCCAACGGCTCCAAGAAGGTGACCGAGAACATCGAGTTCCCCGACCACAAGGTCGCCATCGAGGTTGTCCTGAAGGACCTCGAGGCCAACGGCGTCAAGATTGAGGGTATCGGCCACCGTATCGTTCAGGGTGGTTGGTACTTTGGCGATTCCTCCCTCGTCGACGAGGATGTCCTCGCCAAGATCCGCGAGGTCGCTCCGCTCGCCCCGCTGCACAACAACCCCGAGGCCAACGTTATCGAGTACTGCCTGGAGCAGTATCCCGACCTGCCCAACGTTACGGTTTACGACACCGCTTTCCACTTCAACATGCCCGAGGTCGCCAAGACTTACGCCCTGCCCAAGGACGTCTGCGACAAGCTGCACATCCGTAAGTACGGCGCCCACGGCACCAGCTACCGTTACATCTCCAAGAAGGTTGCCGAGATGACCAACGGCGAGGCCCGCAAGGTCGTCGTGTGCCATATCGGCTCCGGCGCTTCCCTGTGCGCCATCGAGGACGGCAAGTGCATGGACACCACCATGGGCTTGACGCCGCTCGACGGCGTCATGATGGGCACCCGCTGCGGCTCCATCGACCCGGCCACCGTCTGCTACCTGCAGCGCGAGGGCGGCTACACCTTCGACGAGGTCGACGAGATGATGAACAAGAAGTCCGGCCTTTTGGCTGTGACCGGCGGCAAGACCAACGACTGCCGCAACGTCGAGGAGCTCGCCGCTGCCGGTGACCCCGAGGCCCAGCTTGCCTTCGATATGTTCGTCTACAAGATTGCCGCCAAGGCTGCCGAGATGGCCACCTCCATGTGCGGTATGGACACCCTGGTCTTCACTGCCGGCATCGGTGAGCACGCTCCTGCCGTCCGCGCCGGCGTGGCCGACCGCCTGGCCTTTATGGGCGTCAAGATGGATCATGCCCGCAACGCCCTGCGTGGCGACGGCGCATGGTGCCTGTCTGCCAAGGATTCCAAGGTTAAGATTTTCGTTATCCCCACGGACGAGGAGTTCATGATCGCTTCCGACGTCGAGCGCATCGTCAACGGCAAGTAATTGCAAAGGGGGGGGCTGGACGACCGAGCGCCGTTCGGCCCCTCTTTTGTGCTCGTTGGGCGATATGCCTGATAGTTATTTATTAAGTTATGATAACTTCTTATTAACATGCGGCCGCCTTAAGGGGTCTGCGCCGACCGTATCGCACTGCAAAGGAGTCTCATGAACGTACTTGTTGTCAACGCCGGTAGCTCAAGCCTTAAATATCAGCTTTTGGATACCGATACCCGCGAGGTTTTCGCCAAGGGCAACTGCGAACGTATCGGTTCGGACGTGGGCATCTTTGGCCACTCCGAGAACGGTGGCGCCAAGCAAACCGAGGAGGCCCCCTTCCCGGATCACCGTTCGGCTATCGCACGCGTGCTCGAAGAGCTCGAGAAGACCGACTTTACGATCGATGGCATTGGGCATCGTATCGTTCAGGGTGGCTGGTACTTTGACGATTCCGCGGTCGTCGACGATGAGGTCATGGCTAAGATCCTCGAGGTGGCGCCGCTTGCCCCGCTACACAACTACGGCGAGGCAGCGGCAATCGAGTATTGTCGCGAGAAGTATCCGGAGCTGCCCAACGTGGCCGTCTTCGACACCTCGTTCCACATGACTATGCCCGAGGTCGCCTACACCTACGCCCTGCCCAAGGACGTGCGTGACAAGTATCACGTGCGCAAGTACGGCGCCCACGGCACAAGCCACCGCTATGAGTGGATGATGGCCAAGGAGATCTTGGGTTCGCGCTGCCACCGTCTGCTTTCGTGCCATCTGGGCAACGGCGCTTCGCTTGCCGCCATCGAGGACGGCGTGTGCCGCGATACCACGATGGGCCTCACGCCGCTTGACGGCCTGATGATGGGAACCCGCTGTGGTTCCATTGACCCGGCTACCGTGTGCTACCTGCAGCGCGAGGGCGGCTATAGCTACCAGGAAGTCGACGACATGATGAACAAGCAGTCTGGTCTGCTTGCCATCTCGGGTATCTCCAACGACGCCCGCGACATCCGTATGCGCGCTTCCGAGGGGGATGAGCGCTGCCTGCTCGCCTTTGATATGTTCGCCTACAAGGCCATGCAGCAGGCCGGCTCCATGATCGCTTCTATGGCGGGCGTGGATACTATTACCTTCACTGCCGGCATCGGCGAGAACGACTGGTCGATCCGCAAGGCCTTCTGCGACTGCTTTGAGTGGCTGGGCGTGCGCATCGACAACAACAAGAACCGCGAGGCCGTGGGCAACGGTCCGCAGGTCATCAGCGCCGCCGGCTCTTCCGTCACGGTTATGGTCATCCCCACCGACGAGGAATACATGATCGCCCACGACGTCGAGCGTCTGACCAAGAACAACTAACGCATTCGTCTGTAATTGACAAAAAGGCCTCCAGAGCAACAGCTCCGGAGGCCTTTTTACTAGCAGGCGGAAATTCCAGTCCCAAAGTGATCGTCACCAGCAACGCCTGCGCTCCCAGCAACGACACCCGATCATTCAGATTCTCAGCCCCAGCTCGTAGCCAAGCCGCCGTCCACTTCAGATGCCCTGATTGCAACGTAGCGGCAGGGACCCTACAGGGTAAAGCTCTGAAAACTTTCCGCAGGACGCATGAAACCCCCGCCGCACGAAGTGCGCAGCGGGGGTTTCATGCATGTCCGAGGACGTTTTCAGAGCTTTACCCTGTAGGGTCCCGAGGGGATACGTCCGCTATTCAGCCATCTGAGCCTGGACGGCGGTGATGGCCACGACACCCACGATGTCGTCGGCAGAGCAGCCGCGCGAAAGGTCGTTAACCGGCTTGGCGATGCCCTGCAGGATGGGGCCGTAAGCGTCGGCGCCAGCGAAGCGCTGAACCAGCTTGTAGCCGATGTTGCCGGCCTCGAGGTCGGGGAACACGAGCACGTTGGCCTTGCCGGCAACGGAGGAGCCGGGAGCCTTGAGCTGGGCGACGGTGGGGACGATAGCGGCATCGAGCTGCAGGTCGCCGTCAATGGCGAGCTCGGGAGCCTTCTCCTTGCAGAACTTCACGGCCTCTTGGACCTTCTTGGCGACCTCGCCGCCAGCGGAGCCCATGGTGGAGTAGGAGAGCATGGCCACGTGCGGCTCAACATTGCCCATGAAGGTGGACCAGGAGTGAGCGGAGGCGATGGCGATCTCGGAGAGTTCGTCGGAGGACGGGTTGATGTTGAGGCCGCAGTCGGCGAAGATCAGCGTGCCGTCGGTGCCGAACTGCGGGGTGTCGGTGCACATCACGAAGAAGGCCGAGACCAGCTTGGTGCCCGGGGCGGTCT
>USAX01000175.1 GCA_900552705.1 uncultured Collinsella sp.
GGCGGGAGTGGTTGGACTCGACATACTCGCTAATGGACTTGTCGTAGCCCTCGTTCTCCTTGAGCTTGCGGTAGCTCTCCATGATGGGCGAGCCGTAGCAGTCGGTGCCCGAGGTGAAGATGACGTTCTCGCGGCCCAGGCGGTCGCGCAGGAAGCGGGCGAAGAAGTCGGCCGGGACAAAGACGCCACCGACGTGGCCAAAGTGCAGGCCCTTGTTGCCGTAGGGCTCGCCGGCGGTAACGATGGCGCGGCGCGGCCAGCTGGGACGGTCGTTCATGGAATATTTGGATGCCATGGGACTCCTTCGCATATGGTGGGAGCGCGGCCGGGCACGGGGTTCGGCAGCGCGGTGGTCAATTCGTGCATATCGTTCGACATTATCGCACATGCGGACGGGTGCGTGGCAGGGGCGCTATCCTAAGATGCTATGAATGAGATTTCCAACATACATGCGTTTGAGGACGAGGATTTTCTGCACGCCTGCTTCGTGTGGGGGATGGCCGTGCTTGGCGTATTTGCCGTGTGCCTGGTGCCGGTGTTTATGCTGCTGGGTGGGCCTGCGGATCTGGATGCGGCCGACGCGGGCGGCTGGACCACCGTCGTGGGCTGGATGGTCGGTGTGGTTGCGGTTTCTGCAGCGTCGTTTGCCGTGCACGAGCTGGTGCATGCGGTGTTTTTTAAGCTGCTGGCGCCTGCCGGTGCGCACGTGACTTTTGGGGCGAATCGCGAGACTGCGATGATCTATGCCTGCGCCGAGGGCGTGGTGTATTCGCGTGCTCGGTACATGGCCATTTGCCTGGCGCCGACGGTTGTTGTGACGACAGCGTTTGCCCTGGGGTTTGCGTTTTCGGGCTATCCGCTGCTGTGCTATCTGGCGGCCGGCTTGCATTTGTCGGGCTGTGTAGGCGACTGGTATTACGTGTGGACCATTTTGCGCGACCGCCGCATTGTCGCCTGCGAGGATACGTCCTTTGGCGTGCGCTTTTTTGGGTGAGGAGATGTCGATGAAGTCGTTGTTGCTGCATGCGTGCTGTGCACCATGCTCGCTTGAGCCGGTTCGCCTGCTGCGCGAGGAGGGGTTTGAGCCCACGATTTGCTGGACCAACCCCAATATTCAACCGCGCGATGAATGGCAGCGCCGCTTGGACGAGCTGCGCCGGTGGTGTGCCGATGGCGACATCGAGCTCATCGAGGCAGGGGAGGACCGCGATCGCTGGGAGACCGGCGTGGCACCGCTGGGTGTCGATCGGCCTCGTCGCTGTCGCGCGTGCTATGCCCTGCGCTTGGCCGAGGCGTGCCGCGTGGCCCAGGAGCGCGGGTTTGAGTTTGTGGGCACGACGCTCGCCGTCTCGCCGTACCAGCTGTTCGATACCTGCAATGACGTGCTTGAGCGCTTGGCGGCGGCACACGGGCTCACTCCGGTCATTCGCGATTTTCGCCCGTATTACCCCGAGGCGACACGTCGTTCGCGCGAGCTTGGCATGTATCGGCAGAACTACTGTGGTTGCCGCTTCTCGGCTGTCGAGGCGGCCATGGACCGCGCCCGCATCCGCGACGAGCGCAAAGCCGCCAAAAAGTAGTTCACTTGGGACGTCAGCCTGCTAGGATGTAGAGCGGACTTTAGCTATATAAGGAGAATCCGACGTGTCTATGCGTACCGATGATTTTGACTATAACCTGCCCGAAGAGCTCATCGCCCAGGCGCCTGCCGAGCCGCGCGACTCCTGCCGCCTGCTGGTGGTTGATCGCAAAGGCTCCGAGACAGGAACGCCGCTAGAGCATGGCGGTACCGTTGAGCACCGCATCTTCCGCGACATCATCGACTATATCGAGCCGGGCGATGTGCTCGTCATCAACCAGACGCGCGTGATGCCGGCCCGTCTTATCGGTCGCAAGGCTGGCTCGGGCGGTGTGGTCGAGACGCTGCTGCTCAAGCGCCGCGAGGATGTTGACCCGCTGGGTCACGTTTGGGAGTGCCTGGTCAAGCCGGGCAAGCGCCTGAAGCCCGGTGCTCAGATTGAGTATCGCGCCGGTGGCGCCCATGTGCCCGAGGGGGCTCCCGTGGTGCTGATGGCCGAGGTCATCGACTTTGTCACCGATAGCCGCGGCGGTCGTCTGGTGCGTTTTGAGCCGGCCGGTTGCAATGCCGCCGGTGACCCGCGCACGCTCGACGAGGCCATCCATGCTGCCGGCCACGTGCCGCTGCCGCCTTACATTACCGATTACGAGGGCGATCCCGAGAAGTACCAGACCGTCTACGCCATGAAGGAGGAGCACTCGGCTGCCGCTCCTACGGCGGGTCTGCATTTTACGCCCGAGCTTATGGCCGCTATCGAGGCCAAGGGTGCGAAGTTTGCCGCCGTCGAGCTCGAGGTGGGTATCGATACCTTCCGTCTGGTGGAGGAGGACGACCCCACGCAGCACGTGATGCACACCGAGCGCTACCACGTGTCGCAGGAGGTTGTCGACGCCGTGCATAAGGCTAAGGCCGAGGGGCATCGCGTGATTGCTGTCGGTACCACCGCAGTGCGCTCGCTCGAGAGCGCCTTTGACGCTGAGGCACCGGTGTCCGATCCGGCCGTGACGGCGCGCTATTTTGAGGGCCGCGAGGACGGGGCCGATACACTTGGCCGCGGTGACATCGTGGTGCGCGAGAACGCCACGACGCAGCTCTACCTTATGCCCGGCTCGACCTATCACGTGGTCGACGCGCTGATCACAAACTTCCACGTGCCGCGCTCCACGCTCATGATGCTCGTGAGCGCGCTTGCCACCCGCGACCAGATCATGGATGCCTACGCCGCCGCCATCGAGGAGCGCTACCGCTTCTTCAGCTTTGGTGATGCGATGCTCATTTGTTAGTTACGCGGTTCTACGAACCGCGTAACGGCTCGACGCTGCAAACCCGCCAGAGCGGCAATCTGCCTTTCAACTTCGGCGGCATGACCAGAAGGTCAATGCCGCCTCGTTTCAAGGCACCTTGCTCGCTCTGGCGGGTTTTCGCTGACTTTGCCAAGGCATCGGCGTCGCCTTTGTTGGCACTTGGGGACGTTCCTTTTGTGTCGGCACTTGGGGACAGTCCTTATGTCAAGAGATTGGTGCAAGAGGGATAGGTTGCCTTGCGTCGATCTAAATAGGTTGCGGTGAGATAGTTCTTGAATTGGCCTTATTGAGGACTAAACAGGAACTATCTCACCGCAACTGCGTTGAACGTTTTTTGGCAACTGGTTTACTTGCTCGCGAAGAGCCAGACCAGGATGATCGCTAGAATCACGGCGACGATGCAGACGATGGCGCCGGTGAATTTGATGCGTGAGTCGCGGGTGCGCTCTCGTACGTCGTCTTCGGCGGCCTCGAGCTGGTCGACTTCTTGCTCGGTCTCGGCGTGTTCGGCTTTGTCTCGGGCCAAGGATCCTGCAAGCGACTCAGTGATCTCTGGGTGGTCGTGCACCTCGGTCGCCTGTTCGATGATCGACTGTGCATGTGCGGCATCTGCTTGGGCGTTGG
>USAX01000176.1 GCA_900552705.1 uncultured Collinsella sp.
AACAGATTATGGCGCACGATGTAGTCCTGATTCCCGGTGACGGTATCGGTCCCGAGATTACGCAGGCCATGCGCCGCGTGGTCGAGGCCACCGGTGTCCAGATCAACTGGAACGTCCAGGAGGCCGGTGCCGGCGTCATGGACGAGTTTGGCACGCCGCTGCCCCAACATGTGCTCGATGCGGTTGCCCAGACCAAAGTTGCCATCAAGGGCCCCATCACCACGCCGGTCGGCACGGGCTTCCGCAGCGTTAACGTCGCCCTGCGCAAGCACTTCGACCTGTACGCCTGCGTGCGCCCCTGCCTGTCGCAGCCGGGCGACGGCTCGCGCTTCCGCGACGTCGACCTGGTCATCGTGCGCGAGAACACCGAGGACCTCTACGCCGGCATCGAGTTCGATGAGGGCGCTGCCGAGGTCGAGGAGCTCTCACAGCTCGTCGAGCGTTCGGGCCAAAAGACCTTCGCCGCCGATTCCGCGATCTCGATCAAGCCGATCTCCATCGCCAAGAGCCGCCGCATTGTGGAGTATGCCTTTGAGTACGCCCGCCGCTGCGGCCGCAAAAAGGTGACGGCCGTGCACAAGGCCAACATCATGAAGGCGACCGACGGCCTGTTCCTGCGCGTGGCGCGCGAGGTGGCCTCCAACTATCCCGATATCGAGTTCAACGACAAGATCGTCGACGCCACCTGCATGGGCCTAGTCCAAAACCCCAATGACTTCGATGTCCTGGTGCTGCCCAACCTGTACGGCGACATCGTGAGCGACCTGTGCGCCGGCCTGGTGGGCGGTCTGGGCATGGCACCCGGCTCCAACATCGGTGCCGACTGCGCAATCTTTGAGGCAACGCACGGTTCGGCACCCGATATCGCTGGCCAGGATATCGCCAACCCCACGGCCGAGATCCTCTCTGCTGCGATGATGCTCGACCACCTGGGCGAGAACGATGCGGCCAACCGCATTCGCGCCGCCGTCTCTGCCACGCTCGACGAGGGCGAGCAGGTTACCGGCGACGTGCGTCGTGCCCAGACCGGCTCCGTTGAGGGCGCCGTGGGCACGCAGGCCTTTGCCGATGCCGTTATCGCGCACCTGGTCTAAGGTATGCACGCTGCAAACGCCTAAATAGTACTTAAGTGTTTGCGTATAACCTAAGAATCAATACGCCCGGCGCCTCGTCGGGCGTATTCTATTGGGGACTATGTTTCCTAACAAGGAGTAATTGATATGGGTCTGATTCAAAAGAAGGACGAGAAGGACGAGATCGACGGCATCCAGATCATCGAGCGCGGCGAAGGCCCCGACGGTGACGAGGACGAGAAGATCGACCTGGTCGTCGGCACGTCTGCCGAGCACATTGCCGCCGGCACGACGGCCGAGGAGGAGGATGCTCGCCTGGAGGCAAAGATCGCTGCGGATGCCGCCGACGAGAACCTCATGCCCGAGGAGCAGGACGAGGACGACGACTCCGACGAAGACGACCATGCATCCAAGCACAAGAAGACGATGATCGCCGCCTTCGTGGTTGCAGTCGTGATCGCTGCGGTGGTCGGCTTCTTTATTGGCAATGGCGGCTTTGGCGGCAAGGGTGTCGGCTCGGCTACCCTCACCGAGGACCAGCTCGATTCGACCGTGGCAAGTTATAGCTATAACGGCAAGAAGAGCGATATCACCGCGCGCGAGGCCATCGAGAGCCAGTACAGCCTCGATACCGTCAAGGATAGCAACGGCAACTACACCGCCCCCTCTGCCGACGTCATCCTGTCCTACGTGCGCAACAAGATTCTGCTCGATGCTGCCGAGGACGAGGGCATTACCGTCTCCTCTAAGGAGATGAAGAAGTACGCCGAGGATTCTATCGGCACCTCGGACTACGACACCATGGCCAAGCAGTATGGCGTGTCCAAGGACCAGGCCAAGCAGATCGTCCGCCAGTCCGCGACGCTGCAGAAGCTCTACAAGAAGAAGGTGGGCGATACGTCTGCGAGCATGCCGACCGCTCCGACCGAGCCTGCTGACGGCAACGAGGACACCGCGAGCAAGGATTACGCCGATTACATCATCAACCTTGCCGGTGACGAGTGGGATAGCTCGAAGGGCACCTGGAAGGACGAGAACAGTACCTACGCTAAGGCCTTCGCTAACGATACCTTTACGGCCGATAGCGCTACCTATAAGCAGGCCATGACCGCCTACTACACTGCCTATCAGCAGTATTCCTCGCAGGCTTCGAGCGCCAGCTCCAAGTGGACCGAGTATGCTAACGGCCTCTACGCCAAGGCCAACATCAGCATCTACGGCCTGTTCGCGTAAGATCTGTCTGCACTACTGCGCGCTAACCGATCTACCTGATTAAGCCCGCTAGAACGACAACGTTCTAGCGGGCATTTTGTTACCGAAACCACTAGGATAGGACTTGCGCCCGTGCAAGCGCTTCATCGGGTCTCCTTAATTCAGCAGGGAAAACGGCTGCAAACGATTGCAATTCTCCGGTGAACGGTCAAAAACTACCGTTCACCGATAATATCGAAACTGGTTCTAACTGGTATTAAGTCAAAAAGACCAATTCACAAATCTTCACAATGACCTGCATTTTTTCTACACGCCATTTTTAGCCACCCTGCGTTGTTTAGACACGAAAAAGTTCCGATCTTTCGTCAAATCATTTCGAAACGGTTTCAAAACCGCAGGTAGAAGTGTTAATGAGCGGTAAACGGTCGATTTTTTGCCGTGAACGGTACAAAAACGATTTACTGTATGAATCAACGAAAGCAACCTCTTCTGTGGTGATATAGTGACAACAACACGTCACGTGGTTACTACCAGTTGAGAAACCACTGGTCTTCAAAGAACGCTTTCCAAGAAGCTTTAAGGGCACCCGCCCGCTGGCTTCCGAACATCATCGGACTCAGATCGTACACACCTTCGGAAGGGAAATTTGAATGGTTGGCTTTATTCTTACCGGTCATGGACAGTTCGCACCCGGCCTTGCAAGCGCTATCGCTATGGTCGCTGGTGACCAGCCCGCTTTTACCGTTGTTCCTTTTGAGGGCGACCAGGCTGCTTCCTACGGTGAGGATCTCCGCGCCGCTATTACCGCCATGCGCGAGGAGTGCGATGGCGTGCTCGTCTTTACCGACCTGCTTGGTGGTACCCCGTTCAACCAGTCGATGATGATTGCCCAGGATGTCGACAACGTCGAGATTCTGACCGGCACTAACCTCCCCATGGTTATTGAGCTTTTGTTCCTCCGCGGCAATGCCACGCTCGCCGAGCTTGGCGAGCAGGCCGTGACCGTTGGCCAGACGGGCATCACCGCCCAGACGGTGGCATCCGTTGCCGGCTCCGAGGATGAGGATATCTTCGGCGACGAGGACGGCATCTAATGGCCGATTTCGGAGCCAACGTCCTGAGCTCCTCGGTCGCCCTTTTAGGCCTGCTTGTCATCATGGGCTTGATTTACACCATCTGGTCGCAAAT
>USAX01000177.1 GCA_900552705.1 uncultured Collinsella sp.
ACAGGTTGATCATAAGGCTGGTAAGCGGAACATTGGAGCCGACCGCCGCCATGGCGAGGGTTCCCTGGTCGCCCGAGAAGTTACCGATGATGACCGTGGCGATGAGGTTCGACAGCTGCTCCAAGATACTCGTGGCGGCCACGGGGAAGGCGAACAGGGGAATATTGCGCCACAGCGAGCCGGTGGTCATGTCGATGTGCTTAGATGCGGTGTCTGCCATACGCTCTCAATCTCTAACATGCTCATTCGTGCTTATTTGCGCAGACGATAATACTCCTAATCGACTAGTCGGCACTTAGGGACGTTCCTTTTCTGCCGGCAGCTGGGGACACTCCTTAGTCATTCAAGAACGTCCCCAATGACTAGGTGGGGGAGGCGTGCGACAATGGTGGGCGTTGTGTTGTCCGCGCTAAGGAGTTGCCATGTTGTTGTGTCCCGTTTGCCATGAGCCGTTGGTCGACGACGAGCGCGGTGCCGCATGCGCGGGCGGACACCGATTTGACCGTGCGCGCGAGGGCTATCTCTATCTGCTGCGCTCGTCCAAGAGCGGTGACTCCATGGGTGATCCCAAGTCGCAGGCGCGCAGCCGTCGTGACTTTCTGAACCGTGGATACTACGCGCCGTTGCACGATGCGATGGTCGAACTGGTGCGCGAGCAGGTGTCTGAACGTGCCGCGTCTACGAACGGCCCCATGACCTTGCTCGATATTTGCTGTGGCGAGGGCTACTACACCAGCGCCATGGGTGCGGTGCCGGACGTGGATGCTTACGGTTTCGACCTGGGCAAAGAGATGGTGCGCCTGGCCGCCAAACGCGGCGATGCGACCTACTTTGTGGCCAATATGAAGGACATCCCCGTGGCCGATGGCGCCTTCGATATGGTGACCGAGCTCTTCGCTCCCTTTAACGAGCGCGAGTTTGCCCGCGTGCTGGCGCCCGAGGGCTCGCTCTATACCGTGGTGCCGGGTGCTCGGCACCTGTTTGGGCTCAAGGAGGTGCTCTACGACACGCCATATCTCAACGATGAGAAGCTGCCGAAGACTACCGAGCTCGAGTTGGTCGGAACGCAGCGGGTGTCTGCGAACATTACGCTTCAGACCCAGGCTGACATCGAGGCGGTGTTCCAGATGACGCCGTACTACTACCGCACGCGCCCCGCCGACAAAGAGCGCCTGGCAAACCTGGACACCCTTCAAACCGATATCGACTTCATCATCGCCGAGTACCGCCACAGCTAACAACCTGCCAAAAAGGGACAGGTTTATCTTGGCGGGTTTTATCTGGGCAAACGTAAAGGGCCGACCGCGGGGATGCGCGATCGGCCCTTTCAGTTGCTTGATAGCAGGGGTTATGGGAGACAGGTGCCTACAGGCGATCCTTGTTCTCGGCCTTAACGGCGTGAGCCTGCTGAACAAAGAACAGGTCGTAGACCACGATGACAAAGGCACCGACGTTGACGACGCTGCCGCCGAGCGCAGGAAGGGTAAGTACGGCCTGGACGAGCGTGGCAGCCGCGGCGACAATACCGAGCTTGAATGCACCGTCCACCTGCGAAGGCTTGTTGGCGCCCTTGATGCCCGCAACGCCCGCGGCGAGATCGATGAGGCCCTTGGCGATAATCACGGCCGCGGCGAGCATGGCGTTCGGCCCGTAGGTGGACTCGAGCTTGCCGGTCGCGATGCCGGCGATTCCAATGACGAGACTGGCGATGCCCAGAACAAAATAAATCAGGGCAAGGATTTTGAGAGTCTTGCGAGCGGCGCTCATAACTGGTCCTTTCGATGCGGGCACGGTGAATCTGTCGCGCCCAGGTTGCGGCATATATGGTGAAGCACATTGTAGTTCAACGCGGCGATGCATGCGCATGAAAGCGCTTTGAGACTGTGCGGCCCAACCTTTCAAAAGCGAAAGCCGGGCGTAAGCCAAATCGATGGCAGCTCATGCGCAGCGCTGCGATGATGGAGTCGTAACAAGGAGCTGGTCTAAGGAGGAGCCATGATGTACGGAACAGGGCAAGTGCGCGAGCCGCGGTCGTTGGGAAGGCGCATGAGCGATTCTGTGATCGCTGCCGTGTGCACGGGATTGATGGCGGTGCTTTGCATTGGGATGCTGTGGGCCATGTCGCATGTGGGACAATAACGAACGGCTGGGTGCCGACGGACACGGCGCCTGCGTATCCGTTTTGCTTGTGAAGGAGTGCCCATGGGCGTCGTCGATCCCTTTTCTGTTGCTCGGGCCGCAGGGCTAGAGCTGACCGAGAAGCCCGAGGGGCTCACGCTCACCGACGGCACGATGGAGCTGCGTGCCGATTTTGCCCGCATGCGCCCACGGCTCAAGCAGGGCCGTCTGCAGCAAGAGCTGTTGGTGAAGGCCGCGCGCACAAAAGGCATTGAGAGCCCCTGGGCGATTGACGCTACGGCAGGCTTTGGCGAGGACTCGCTGCTGCTAGCGGCCGCGGGCTTTACCGTCGATCTGTATGAGCAGGATTGCGTGATCGCGGCGCTGCTGCAGGATGCTTTGGATCGCGCGGCAGATGATCCGGCGCTTGCGGATGCCGTGGCGCGCATGCGCTTACATGCGGGCGAGGACAGCATTGCCGGCCTTCGCCATACAGCTGAGCTGATCGGGCAGGGCGAGCTCACCGCTCCCGACGTGGTGTATCTGGACCCCATGTTTCCCGAGCGCACCAAGAGCGCGGCGGTTAAAAAGAAGTTCCAGCTCTTGCACCATTTAGAGCAGCCGTGTGCCGATGAGGAGGCGCTGGTCGAGGCTGCGCTCGCGGTGCGCCCGCGCAAGGTCGTTATCAAGCGACCGGTGAAGGGGGCGCTGCTTGCCGGCGTTAAGCCGAGCTATCAGCTTGCAGGCAAGGCCGTCCGCTACGATGTCTTGGTGCCGCCGCGTCCGTAGCTTGCGGGCGATGGCTGGCACTCCGTCAGCGCCGTGCCGATGCGGGGCCTATTTCCAAGGGTGCGACGTCAGGTGCCAGCCGCCGCAGTATTCGCATTTGTAGCAGGCCAAACCACGTCTCCCGCGGTTTTCGCAGTCGGCCATAACTGCCTCGGCTTCGGCGCGCGTGTCGTAACGGTTTTTGCGTTCGCACGACTTGTAGCGCCAGGCTTCATCGCGCTCGGCGTTCAGGGCGTCGCGGCGCTCGTCTTCGCGCGCAAACAGGTCGCTCATATCGCCGCCGGTAGCAGCGCCCAAAAACTCGCTTTTGGCCTTTGACCAGGCGGCTCGCTTTTTGCTTCCCATCTGCTTCGCGCCCTTCTCAAAACGTTGGTATCATTGCTCAATCAAAGTGATACCAATAAACGTGAGGTCGCCGCGTGATGATCAGAAAAACCCTCGATACCGACATTCCCGCCGTCATGGCTATCTATGACGCGGCCCGCGCCTTT
>USAX01000178.1 GCA_900552705.1 uncultured Collinsella sp.
CGTAGTTGTCGAGCAGCATTTTGACGATGTTCTTGCCAATATCGTGGATGTCGCCCTTGACGGTGGCCACGCAGATCTTGCCCTTGTCGGCAATCTCGCCGGCGGGCATCAGGCGCTTGATGGTGTCGAAGCCCACGCGTGCGGCCTCGGCCGAGGCCATGAGCTGCGGCAAGAAGAACTTGCCCTGGTCAAAGAGGACGCCAACCTCGTCGAGGGCTGGGATAAAGTGATTGTTGATGAGATCCATGGCGTCGTGGTCTGCCAGCAGACGCTCGGTCTCGGCAGCGATCTCGCCTTTGCGGCCCGAGACGACCATGCGACGAATCGGGTCGTCGTTGCCGTCGGTGCCGGCGGTGCCAGCAGTGGGCACGGTGTCGGTCGATGCGGCCTGAGCTGCTGCCGGGTTGGCGGCGATCTTGTACGGATCGGTCCAGCCGGCATAGCGCTCGATGTATCCGGTCGAGCCCTCGTCCTCAACGCTCAGGACGCGATAGCTGTAGACGGTGTCCATAAAGCGCTTGGAGCCCGGGTTCATGATGGGGGCGTCCAGGCCCGCGCCAAAGGCGGCGGCCAAAAAGACCGAGCCCAGCAGCGGGCGGGCTGGCAGGCCAAAGCTGATATTCGACACGCCAAGCGCGCATTTGACGCCCAGACGCTCCTTGCACAGGGACATGGCGCGCAGGATCTGCTCGGCCTGGCGCTGGTTGGTCGAGGCGGTCATGACCAGGCAGTCGATGAGGATACGGTCCGGGCCGATGCCGTAGCGGGCGGCCTCGGCCACGATGCGCTCGGCGATGGCGAAGCGGGCCTCGGCGGTATCGGGGATGCCGCCTTCGTCGAGCGTGAGGCCGACGACGTTGGTGCCGTAGTGGGCGACCAGCGGAAAGATTTCATCCATGATCTGCTGTTTGCCATTGACGGAGTTGATGATGGGCTTGCCGGCGTAGCGGCGCACGGCGGCCTCGACGGCGGCGGGGTCGGTGGAGTCGATCTGTAGCGGCAGCAGCGTGGAGCCTTGGAGCTGCTCGGTCGCCTGTTGAATGATCTTAACCTCGTCGATCTCGGGCAGGCCCACGTTGACGTCCAGGATGTCGGCGCCCTGTTCCTGCTGGCTGATGCCCTGGCTCACGACGTAGTCCAGGTCGCCGTCGCGCAGGGCCTGCTGCAGACGCTTTTTGCCGGTGGGATTGATGCGCTCGCCGATGACGGCAATCTTGTGGCCGTCGCAGGGAAGGTCCACCACAGTCTGGGCACTTGTGACCGACATGCTGGGCTTGCGGTGGCGCGGACTGGGCGTGTGGTTATCGATAAGCGTGCGCAAGGCGGCCATGTGCGCCGGCGTGGTGCCGCAGCAGCCGCCCACGACGCTCACGCCGTCCTCAATCATGCCGGCGACGGCTTTGGCGTATTCGGGGGCCTGGATGTCAAAGACGGTATTACCGTCGTCGTCCACGTGGGGCAGTCCCGCATTGGCCTGCACCATAACGGGTTTGTCCGTAACGGTGAGCATACGTGCGGCGAGCCCTCGGAGCTCGGCCGGTCCCTGGCTGCAGTTGATGCCCAAAACGTCGGCGCCGATGGCGTCGAGCGTGATGGCGGCCACCTCGGGACTCGTGCCCAGGAACGTGCGACCGTCTTCCTCAAAGGTCATGGTGGCAAAGACGGGCAGGTCGGAGTTCTCTCGGCAGGCGAGGACGGCCGCCTTGATCTCGGCAAGGTCGGTCATGGTCTCGATAATAAAGAGGTCCACGCCCGCATCGACGCCGGCGCGCACTTCCTCGGCAAAGAGGTCATAGGCCTCGTCGAAGCTGAGGGTGCCCAGGGGGCGAAGCAGCGCGCCGATGGGGCCGATGTCGCCGGCGACGTAGCGGGCGCCGGCCTCGTGGGCGCAGGTGACGGCCGCGGCAAAGACGTCTGCCACGGTGGCGGTGCCGTCGAGCTTGTGGGCGTTGGCACCAAAGGTGTTAGCGGTGATCACGTCACAGCAAGCCTCGACGTACTGACGCTGGATATCGGTGATGACCTGGGGCTCCTCAAAGTTGAGCAGCTCGGGCAGGGCGCCGGCCTTCATGCCGGCCGCCTGCAGCATGGTGCCCATGCCGCCGTCGAACAGCAGGTGCCCGGTGCCCTTGATGGCGGCGCGCAGGCGATCGTCCTTAATGTGCAGGTCGTCGATCGTGCGCGTCTTGTACGTGGCGCCGTTACAACGCGCAGTATTGACGGGCGCTGCCAGCGCGGTATCGTCGAAATCATGGGTGATAAGCGGAGTAAACATCGATGGCTCCTAATGGCTGGAATAGCAGGTGGTGTGGGCGGCGCGGAAGCGGCAGTGCTCACGCATGCGGCAGATATTGCAGGCGGGGCGGCTCTGGGCGTCGTGGACCTCGCCGTCAAACAGACCGATCACCGCGGTCACGCTTTTGGTGGGCATGAGCAGGCTGGTGGGGGTGACGGTAAGTCCAATGAGGCGCGTGGCGTTGAGCGCATTCACGATCGAGCGCTGGGCCGTAAGCGGGCAGTCGCCGTAGCCGGGACTGAAGCGCCAGTTACCGGCAAGCCCGTGTGCAGCGGCCGCAGCCTTGACCTGCTGGTCCATCTGCTCGACGGCGGCTTCTACATAGGCAGAGCATGCGGCGTCGAGCACGGCTCCCTCCAGGGGATGTTGGGCTCCCGTGGTGCGCAGACGACGCTCGGCGTCCATGCCGAGGGTGCATGCCATGAGCGCCGCCAAGCGGGCGTCTTTGAGATGTCGATAGATATCGCGACCTCGCAGCTCAACGTTGGTGCCGGCCAGGCGAATGCAGGGTTCTCCCTGCTCGTCCACGCCCGCGGCATCGACGGCAAACACGCGGCGCACGCCGCGGGGTTCAATATCCAGTTCCAGACGCTCAACGACAAGTTCGATGCGCTGCGAAAGCTCGGGCTCAATCTGCTGGCCGCCGTAACCCAGATACCGCAGCATCTCGGCACGGTCGACACGGGGATGGTGCGCAGCATCGACACGGTAAAGCGCCGGCGACGCAAGGTCGGCCGGCACTTCGACAGCGGTTGTATCGATGTGCGGTTTTTCCATTACCCTAGGCGCTCCATAATGGTCGCGGCGATCGCAGGACGATTCATAGTGTACAGGTGCAGACCGGCGGCGCCGTGCTCCTTAAGGTCGCAAAGCTGACGGGCGGCATAATCTACACCGGCTGCCTGCAGGCTCTCGGGGTCGTTCTCGTACTTGGCGAGAATCTTGATGACGGGGGAGGGCAGCGACGCGCCGCACATAAAGACCATGCGGCTGATCTGCGACTTGCCCATAAACGGCATGATGCCCGCGGTAATGGGCACAGTGATGCCGGCCTTGTCGGCAAGCTCGCGGAAGCGAT
>USAX01000179.1 GCA_900552705.1 uncultured Collinsella sp.
CGGCAGCATAGCCACGCACGTCGCAAGCAGGTACACCGAGCTCACCAGCTGAATGCGGTCGAGGCCCACGCCCAGCTCCTTTTGCATCACGGGCAACGCCACGGTCACGACGGTCGAATCCAGACACGACATAAACGTCATGATGAGCACGGTAAACAGAATCGCCCATTTGTTCTTGCCATGGGTGTCGCCCTCTAGGGCAATGTGCTCGCGGCGCAGCTGCTCTGCAGTTTTCTCCATATCCATCCTTTCGAGTGGCATAACGCAAAAACGGGGCCCCAATCGCCTACAAACAGTCGCGATCGGGGTCCCGCCTACGGAATCGGAACTAAAGGTCGCCGAGGCAATCTGCCCGTATCGGCGCCTTGTGCGAAAGCTAGCCTAGCACTGCTCGAGCGCCTGCTCAAGGTCGGCAATCAGATCGGCCGTGTCCTCGAGGCCGCACGACAAGCGCACCATGTCGGCCGAGATGCCGCAGGCGATGAGCTCTTCGTCGTTCATCTGGCGGTGCGTGGCGTTAGCAGGATGCAGGCAGCAGGTGCGGGCATCTGCGACATGCGTGGCGATCTGGGCGAGCTTGAGGCTCTTCATAAAGGTCTCGGCCGCCGCGCGACCACCGTTAAAGCCAAAGCTCACGACGCCGCACGTACCGTTGGGCATGTACTTTTGAGCCATGTCATAGTACTTGTCGCCCTCCAGGCCCGGATAGCTCACAAAGCGCGCCTTGGGATGGCTCTGCAGGAACTTGGCGACCGCCAGGCCGTTCTCGCAATGACGCGGCATGCGCACATGCAGGCTCTCGAGCGAGCTGTTCAGGAAAAACGCCGCCTGCGGGTTCTGCATGGGGCCAAGATCGCGCATGAGCTGTGCGGTGGCCTTGGTAATGAAGGCGCCCTCGCGGCCAAACTTCTCGGCATAGGTCACGCCGTGATAGCTCTCGTCGGGCGTGGTGAGACCCGGGAACTTGTCCGCATGGGCCATCCAGTCAAACTGGCCGTGGTCGACGATCACGCCGCCCAGGTAGGCCGCGTGGCCATCCATGTACTTGGTGGTGGAGTGCGTAACGATGTCGGCGCCCCACTCAAAGGGACGGCACATCACGGGAGTCGGGAAGGTGTTATCGACCATCAGCGGCACACCGTGGTCATGCGCGGCCTTGGCAAAGCGCTCGATATCGAGCACGGCAAGAGCGGGGTTGGCGATGGTCTCACCAAAGACGAGCTTGGTGTTGGGCTCAAAGGCTGCCTCGAGCTCCTCATCGGTGCAGTCGGGGGCAACGAACGTGCAGGTAACGCCCATGCGGCCCATGGTGTGGGCGAGCAGGTTGTAGGTACCGCCGTAGATAGCGGAGCTTGCGACCACGTGATCGCCGGCACCGGCCACATTAAAGATCGCCAGGAAGTTCGCAGCCATGCCCGAGCTCGTGAGCATCGCCGCGGTACCGCCCTCCATCTCGCAGATCTTGGCGGCAACCAGGTCGCACGTGGGATTCTGCAGGCGGCTGTAGAAGTAGCCCGACTCCTCCAAGTCAAACAGCTTGCCCATGTGCTCGGACGTGTCGTACTTCCACGTGGTGGACTGGTAGATGGGCACCTGGCGCGGCTCCGCATCGCCCGGGCGATAGCCGCCCTGAACACACGTGGTACCGATGGTCTGCTCGCTCATATTTAGCTCCCTTGCCTGGGTTACATTTTTATTCGGTTCACGATACCGCTACCCCGCACCCCTCTCAACCCATCCTCAAGGTAGGTTATTGGACAGATGCATCGGGCTCATTTGCCCCACACTTAGGTATTGGTACGACAATAACGGCGAGATATGCACAAAGCTCTCGATGAACGAATGCGTCGGCAAGGGTACCATAGGCGGGTACACCGCAACCAAGGAGACAACGATGAAGCACATCGATACGACCCAGCTCGACACCACCGCTTGTCAGGCTCAGGCTGCCGAATACCACGCCCGTGGCTTTAACTGTGCCCAGGCCGTCGCCTGTACGCTCGCGCCAGCCGTCGGCCTCGATCCCCAGATTGCCTTCACCCTCACCGAGGGCTTTGGCGCCGGCATGGGCGGCATGACCGAAACCTGCGGCGCCATCTCGGGCGCCGTGGCCATCATGGGCTTCGTGATGAGCGACGGCATGGAAAACCCCAAGACCAAGGGCCAGACCTACAAGCTGTCGCGCGAGGTCGCCAAGCGTTTTGGCGAGAAAAACACGACGACCATCTGCGGCACGCTCAAGGGCATCGGATCGGATAAGGGACCGCTGCGCAGCTGCCCCGGCTGCATCGACGATGCGGTCGAGATCGCCTGCGATGTGCTAAAGCAGCTCGCCGAGTAAACGGCAGCGACATAAAACGACGGCCGGCGCGCTTGGGATCCATCCAAAAGCACGCCGGCCCTCGTCGTTAGAACTCGGCAAATTCGGGGGCGCCGGCCTCAATCTGCTCGCGCCCCGCCATAAGCTCGCGCATCTTAGCGCAAAACGGTTCCTGCTCCCCCGCCTTAAACACCAAATGAATCGTCACGGCGTCCGCGTAATCGGCATCCGCAACCTTGGCACCGCAATCCTGCGCCAAACGAAGCACCTGCTCATACTGCGGATAGGCCACATGCGCGTCAACGGGCACGACGCTCGTCATCTCGACGATCTGCCCGGCATCCTGAGCCGCGGCCACCGCCGCCTGCGTCGCCGCGGTATAGGCGCGTACCAAGCCTCCGGGCCCCAGCAGCGTGCCGCCAAAATAGCGCGTCACCACGCAGCAAACATTTTTGAGTCCTGCGCCGCGCAGCACCTCGAGCGTCGGCATGCCGCTCGTACGGCTCGGCTCACCGTCATCGCTCTGGCGCTCGCGTCCATCGACCAAAATCCACGCGGGAACATTGTGTCGAGCGTCGTAATGGCGCTTTCGAACCGTCTCGATAAAGGCATTTGCCTCATCTTCGGACTCAATATGGACCAGCTGGGCAATAAACCGACTCTTACGATCGACGAACTCACCCGTAGCCTCAATATTCGATTGCAGAGTAAAATAGCTGTCCAACAAAGCCCCTCAACAACAAGCAAAGCAACAAACAGTCTCAATAATACGGCAAAGCCCGCACCGATAACCCCGGCGAAAAGAATGGCAACGCCGATGAATCCGTCACCAACAGCGAGAACCCGTCAGCACGAGCAAGGTGCCTTGAAAGACAAGTTTGCGACAAAAATGGGGCCGCCGATGACCAGGCAAAAACAGCGAGACGGCGTCAGCTGAGTCGATTTGGCCCGAAAGAGGAGGGAGCACGCCTTATGGCGGCGACCGACGAATGAGCGCCAAATCGGCCAGCTGACGCCGTCGCAGCGTCAACAAGAAAGCTG
>USAX01000180.1 GCA_900552705.1 uncultured Collinsella sp.
CGTGCCCGAGCTCGAAGAGCCCTATGGCCGCCTTCCTGGCCTCGATATCATGCTTCACTCTCAAATCAACGCGCATAAAGAAAGCCTCCCATTTCTCATGTCCAAGAAATGGGAGGCAGTTCACACGTACCGGCGGGCGTTTTTATAAACGAGCCTTCTATCGACGCAAGCCTCTACGCCTCGCGCTCGACCTCACTCACGCATTCGTTCTTGATGGTGCCAACGAGCGCCTGCAGCGCATCGACCACGTGCGGTCGAATGTCCCCGCCGATGAGCACGAGCATGATGTCGTCACCTACGGCAAGCTCGCCGCTTGCCAGCCACACGCGCACATAGCCGATACCCGGCATCGCGCGCGCGGCCTCGATAGCAGCCTGCACCTTCTGAGCATCGAAGCCGAACATCATGCCGCCCACCTTGTGGCCTGGCGCCACGCCATCGGTCTCGACACCGCGCGCCTCGGACTTGGGAGTCGCGCGCACCACACCGTTATGTGTCAGATACATACCGCACGCAGGTGCCGACGAATCGGCCTTGGCCTCGCGAAGCCAAGCATCAATCGAAGGCATCGTTTTGCCGTTCTCAAGCATCATTTCTCCCTTACCGTCATCGAGTAGCCAATTTGGAACGGGGCTTTTTTAGCTACTCTCGAACAACTTATTCCTCGACCGGTGTGAGCACCATGACGGCACGCGTGTTGCTCAGCGATAACGAACGACAGGTCACAAGCGTTACGACCTTGGTTGCCGAAGCAGCACGATCGGTGGCATCACTCGCCACGGCAGAGGCACCGTCAAGCATCTCGGACAGGTAGTTTTTCAGTCCGTCATCGCCCTCAAAATTGGGCGTGCGCGCCTTGGCATACGTGTCCTCGACAACTTTGGTCGCCAGCGGTCGCAGCTTATACGTAGCATCCCGTGTGATGTAATACACAAACTCAATGCTGTCGAACGTCGCCTGGTCGGTGGTGTCCGAAATCACATTGAACATCGATCCGTCGTTCATATGGTGGCCGTAAATCGTGGTCTGCTGGTCGACCATTCCCGGCGCGGTGTCATCACTATCCAAGAAAATGGCACCGGACGCGTTAGATGTACCGTCAAACAGCGTGTTGAGGTATTTGGAGTTGTTGTTGGTCTGCACCACGGGATAGTTGATGTTGGTTCCCGGCACATAAATCCAACCCACAATCTCGGGGTTTGTCTGAGCAAGCGCATCGAAGTCGATAATCGGCACGCCGCTGGCGTCCTTATCGCTTACATATTGCTTCTCGATTTTCTGGTACGAATCGCTCGCCTGCTTATAGCCAATCTGAGCATTGATAAAGATGGCAGCGGCGGCGACAATCAGACCGATACCGATGATGATGAGCAGAATGGGAATAATGGAGCGGCGCTTTTTGCGCGGCGGCTCGGTGCAATCCGACGGCGCGTCACTCAGCTGCCTCGTCGTCCGAGCCTGCTTCTTTGCCGTGCCATATGACGAAGGGCGATACGCAGCCGGCGTATCCTGGCGGCGATGGGACGTCGGCGTTACGGAACGCGGCGCGCGCGGCTGCTGAGGAGAGGATGTCCGACCCTGCTGTGCCGCATGGGCAGCACCCGGCTTCGACGGATCGGGAATCTGAGAAGCCTTGAATCGTTTTCCCTGATAATCGGACATGGCTCTCCTTATACTGCGGTGAAACGGCGGAACGCCTAGGCGTCGGCCATCTCCTGCTTCATCTTCTCGATAACCTTGCGGTACTCGGGGTCGCATGCGCCCAGAATCTGCGTGGCGTAAATGGCGGCGTTCTTGGCGCCGTTGATGGCAACGCAGGCCACGGGCACGCCCGAAGGCATCTGCACCATCGACAGCAGCGAATCCATACCGCCCAGGTCACTCGTCTTCATAGGTACGCCGATAACCGGCAGCGGCGTAAAGGCGGCCACGACACCACCCAGGTGAGCGGCCTTGCCGGCGGCGGCGATAATCACTTTGATACCGCGATCGGCAGCAGTCGAAGCCCACTCGTGGACCTTCGCCGGTGTGCGGTGTGCGCTCGCAATGACGAGCTCATAGGGCACACCGAGCGCCTCGAGCTCGGCGGTGCAGCCTTCCATAACACCCAGATCGGACTTGGAGCCCATGATGATCCCGACAACCGGCTTTTGATCTGCCATAAACAAAGACCTCCTGTTGAGAGCGGTGACGCGGCCAATCCGCGACCCTTAACTGCAAATAATTCAAGTATAGCCGCCGATGCTGATGTGTTCGGCGGGAGACGGAACGCTTTGCGAGATTAAGGCCGAAGGGTCGGAGCTTTCTGCCTACATTCAAAAAGCGTGCCCACCGTCCTTGGGTGGGACGGCGGGCACGCTTGCTTAGCTGTTGCTGGGGCTACTTAGCCTTGCTGCGACGATGGAAGAAAGCGCCGATCGCGGCGATGATGGCGCCAAGACCACCGACGGTCGCGACGGTCGCCGCCGTCTGGTCTCCGGTATTGGGAATCGCCGAACCGTTCTTCTTGCTGCCCTGGGCCTTGTCGCCTGCGGGCTTGCCCGCCTGGTTGCCGCCGTTCGAGCCATTGCCGGAACCCTGGTTGCCCGAGCCGCCCTGGTTGCCGGAATCGGCATCCTTGAGGCTCTCAATGGCCAGCTTGAGCTGGCTATAGGCCGCCTGGATCTGGGTGTCGGAAGCATTCTCATCACCCAAGACGTCCTCGGCGTAGGTAATGGCATCCGTCAGGGCCTTGACAGACTCGGCCGTCTTGCCCCTGGTGTCAGTCTCCTTCGCCTGCTTGACCAGGGCCTTGAGCTGCTTCTTAGTCGGATTCTCGACCGGGACCACCGGGGTCTTCTCGAGCGCGTCGCGGGCGCTCTCGAGCGCCCTGAGCGCCTGGTCGACCTCGTCCTGCGTGGCATCCTCGTCGCTCAAGATGGCGCGGGCGCTCGCCAGGGCGTTCTCGAGCGCCGTCCAGGAGGCCTCGGTGTAGTCGCCGGCCTTGAGGTCGCCGGCGGCAAGCTCGGCATCAACCTTTTCGATCGCGGCAGTGAGATCATCCTTCGCCACCGGATCGGGGACGGCCGTACCGTAGAACTTGAGCTCCGCCATGCTGCAGTAGGCATCAACGTCGCCCCCGCCGGCGTGAATCACCTTGACGGTCACGTAGCGACCGCGCGCGGCGCCAAAGCTCATCTGTTTCCAGTCGCCACGGTCGGTGAGCACGCGGCCATCGTTGTCGAAGGCGAACGTACCCATCGACGCGGCGGTGCCCTTCTCATAACCGTCGGCAGTGTCGGAGACCAGTATCTCGGCCTCGAAGATATCGCCGTTAGTGCCGCCGTCCTGGCGCGGCAGGA
>USAX01000181.1 GCA_900552705.1 uncultured Collinsella sp.
TCGAGAGTGCTCTGACCGCTGGCATTATGGCAGAGGGCGGCCGTCCGCATTGCTGCGGCGTTATCCCTACGCCGGCCGTGGCGCTGCTCACCGTCCAAAACGAGCTCGACGGCGGCATCGTCATCTCCGCTTCGCACAATCCGCCGGAGTTCAACGGCATCAAGTTCTTTAGCCGCAAGGGCATGAAGCTTCCCGATGCTGTCGAGGAAGAGATCAGCGCCTGGGTCATGTCCGAGGAGGCCATGGCTGCCGACACGCTGCCGACCGGCGCCGGTGTGGGTCATATCATCAAGATGAAAGACGCCCGCAAGGCCTATGTCGATCATGCCATCAGCACGCTCGACGGCCTTAAACTCGATGGCCTGGTTGTTGCCGTCGACTGCGGCCACGGTGCTTCCTGCCAGACCACGCCCGCCGCGCTGCAGCGCCTGGGCGCCACGGTCCATGCCATCAACACCGATTACTGCGGCACCGACATTAACGTTGAGTGCGGCTCTACGCACCTTGAGCCCCTGCGTGAGCTCGTGCTGCGAACCCACGCCGACATCGGACTGGCCCACGACGGCGACGCCGATCGCGTGCTGTTCGTGGACAGTGAGGGCAACGAGATCGATGGCGACTACATTCTTGCCATCTGCGGCTCCGACCTGGCCGCTCGCGGCAAGCTCGCCAATTCCGAGATCGTCTCGACCGTTATGTGCAACCTGGGCTTCTCCATCGCAATGAAGGAGCAGGGCTTCGAGATGGTCCAGACCGCCGTGGGCGACCGCTATGTTCTTGAGCGCATGCTCGCGGATGGCGCCGTCATCGGTGGCGAGCAGTCCGGCCACATCATCTTCCTGGAGCACAACACCACCGGTGACGGGCTGGTGACGGCCCTGCAGCTGCTGGCCGTGCTCAAGCGCACCGGCCGCACCCTCACCGACCTTGCCGGCATCATGAAGAAGTACCCGCAGGTACTCGTCAACGTGCATTCGGACAACAAGGCCGGCCTGGACGATTGCCAGCCCATTTGGGACGCCGTCGCTGCCGCCGAGAAGGAGCTCAACGGCCGCGGCCGCATCTTGGTGCGCCCGAGCGGTACCGAGCCGCTGGTTCGCGTTATGGCCGAGGCGGAGACGCACGAGCTCACCCAGCGCGTTGTCGACGACATCGTCGAGGTTGTCAAGCGTGAACTTCCCTAATGGTCAAAAACGGGTGCCAAGTGGTAAACTGTTAAAGCAATTTTGATTGATTGGTATGTCCGAGGGGGAGCATGTTCACTAAAGTCCTAAGGTCTTTTGGTATGCGTGGTCGAGTCCTTACGCTGGATGCTCCCATCTCGGGCGACGTCATTCCGCTCTCCGAGGTAAACGATCAGACGTTTGCCACCGGCCTTTTGGGCCAGGGCGTTGCCATTCAGCCTACGGGTACGCGTGTGATTGCGCCGGCAGACGCCAAGGTCGAGGCCATTTTTCCCACGGGTCACGCCGTTGCGCTCAACACGGTCGATGGCTTGGACGTGCTCATCCACGTTGGTTTGGACACTGTTCAGCTCGAGGGCAAGCACTTTACTGTACATGCGCAAGTGGGTGACATCGTCCATAAGGGCGATGTGCTCATCGAGTTCGATCGCGAGGCAATTGCTGCCGAGGGTTACGATGTGACGGTTCCCATCTTGGTGTGCAACTCCGTTGAGTTCTCGAGCATCAAAGGCTCCGTTGGCGAGCATGTCGAGGAGATGGACCAGCTCATCGTCGCGCGTGAGCGCTAGTCGCTCCGCTTTGCCTTTAGCCTACAATTCAAACACGTTTACGGAGGGCGCCCTTGAAACAGGGCGCCCTCCGTGGCAAGATGGGATTTGTCCGAAGCTAAACAGCTTTGGGTCACCGTGGACGGGCAGGGGCCTCGACGCGGGTAGACACGAGACACATACATTACGCGACCTCGCCCTGGTGGCCGCACACGTTGGTTGCGGCCGACGCGGGCCGCGGGCAAGTGCTTGTAAGGGGAGCCTTGCCTCTCTTGTACGAGAAAGGACGCGTAATGAAGATCATTAAAGCTAAAGACTACGAGGATATGAGCCGCAAGGCCGCCAATATCATCTCGGCCCAGGTTATTCTCAAGCCCGATTGCGTGCTGGGTCTTGCCACCGGCTCCACCCCGATTGGCGCCTACAAGCAGCTCGCCGCTTGGTACAAGAAGGGTGACGTCGACTTTGCCGAGGTCAGCACCTACAACCTCGACGAGTATCGTGGCCTTTCGCACGACGATCCCCAGAGCTACCACTACTTTATGCGTGAGAACTTCTTCGATCACATTAACATCGACCTGAACAACACGCATGTGCCCGATGGCTCCAATCCCGACGCTGCCGCTGCCTGCTCTGAGTATGACAAGATCGTCGCTGCTGCCGGTTACCCTGATCTGCAGCTGCTCGGCATCGGTAACAACGGTCACATCGGCTTCAACGAGCCCGATGATCACTTCTCCAAGGGTACGCACTGTGTCGACCTTACCGAGAGCACTATTCAGGCCAACAGCCGCCTGTTTGACAGCATCGACGACGTGCCCCGTCAGGCCTACACCATGGGCACTCAGACCATCATGTATGCCCGCATGATCCTGGTCGTCGCCAATGGCGAGGCCAAGGCCAAGGCCGTGCATGATATGTGCTTTGGTCCGGTTACCCCCGAGTGCCCTGCCTCGATCCTGCAGCTGCACACCAACTGCGTTGTCGTTGCCGACGAGGCCGCCCTTTCGCTCTGCGAGTAGCGAAAGCCTATCACCTCGACATAGCTTTGCCGAAGGCCTCCGCTTTGCGGGGGCCTTTTTGCTGAGTGCACGCCGTGTGCTTGACGAAAACCTTGCCGCGAACTTGACGGGTGCGTCTGGTGCAGCATGATTCATTCCATAACAGATACTATGCATAAATGCTATGAAAAGGTCGCAGACGGTAGCTGGCGCTAGGTGAGTTGCGCAACACAATTGAACAGCGCTCATTTAAGGTAAACTGCCAAAGGATGGGACAAGCTGGCAAGCGCATTGACCTGCGCAAAGACTGATTGGTTGGGGGATAAGTTTCAATCGGACCACGCTGAACAAAAACTTGCCATTTGCGTACCAGCAAACATCCTAAACCGTAGCATCGCTCTATTCATCTAGCGATACATATGGTCTAGCGTTACGGTGTCCATGTGGTCGAGTTGAGGAGCGGGCATGGTTAACGATTTGGGCAGTATGGACGACCTCGAGCTGATGCCGCTGGGCGGTGGCTATATGGTGCGACGCGAACGCTTGATGAATGAGCTTCTCGCCAAGGGCCGAAAGGCCGGCATCGTGGTTCTTTATG
>USAX01000182.1 GCA_900552705.1 uncultured Collinsella sp.
ACCACGACGATCGGGCTTTCGGGCCACAAGAGCCTGCCGATTTACAACCATGTGAAGGCGAGCCGCTTTAGCTGGGACGCCGTCTACACCAATACCAACCGCGGCGGCGCGTATCGTGGCTACGGTGCCACCCAGGGCCAGTTTGCCGTGGAGAGCGCCGTCAACGAGCTCGCCGACATGCTGCACATGGACCCCGCCGACCTGCGCCTTAAGAACATTGTGCGCGAGGGCGAGGTCATGCCGCAGTACTACAACGAGAAGCTCAACGCCTGCGCGCTCGACCGCTGCCTGCTGCGCGCGATGGACATGATCGGTTGGCGCGACAAACCGCTGGCCGTGGACCTGGGCGACCGCGTACGCGCTCTGGGCTGCGCGCTCACCATGCAGGGCTCGGGCATCTCCAACGTGGACATCGCCGGCATCGACATGCGCCTGGAAGAGGACGGCTTCATCACCATCGGCACCGGCGCCACCGATAACGGCATGGGCGTCGACACGATCCTGGCGCAGATTGCCGCCGAGGAGCTGGGCGTGGAGAGCTCACTGATCGTGGTGCGCGGCGTGGACACCGATGTGTCGCCGTTCGACGCCGGCTCGTACGCGAGCTCGGGCACGTATGTGACGGGTCTGGCAGCCAAGAACGCCGCGACCGAGCTGCGCGAGAAGATTTGCGCCAAGGCCGCCCAGATGTGGGACGTGGACGCCGCCGATGTGGTCTTTGATGGCCAGTACGTGCGCCTGTCCGACGAGCGCGCCGCCCGTGAGCGCGGCCGCTACCTCACGCTGCGCGACTTTGCCAACCTGTGCGTCAAGAACATTTCGGGCGGTGACGCGCTGACCTCGCACGCCTCTGCCTGCCTGCCCGTTTCGCCTCCGCCGTTTATGGCCGGCATTGCCGAGGTCGAGGTCGACAAGGCCACCGGCAAGGTGACTGTGGTGGACTATGCAGCGGCCGTTGACTGCGGCACCGTGATCAACGAGGCGCTCGCGCGCGTCCAGGCCGAGGGCGGCATTGCCCAGGGTATCGGTCACGCGCTCTACGAGATTGTCGAGCACGATGACCGCGGCCGTCTGCGCACCGGCAACTTTATGAGCTACAAGCTGCCCACGCGCTTGGATATCGGCAGCATTCGCGTGGCCTTTGAGCCGAGCTACGAGCCGACGGGTCCGTTTGGCGCCAAGTCGATCGGCGAGGTCGTCATCAACACGCCGCTCGCCGCCGTTGCCTCGGCCGTGGCGCACGCCACCGGACATCAGGTTCGCTCGCTGCCGATCACGCCCGAGAAGGCCCTGCTGGGGGAGTAGCGGGTCAGCGAACAAGTCGTAATTGGCGGGGCGGGGCGACTCGTCCCGCCTTTTGCACTCGTGGTGAGGTCGTGAGCCTGTAAAACGTGTGCGTGCGCTTGTCGCTCGTATCTGCTATCATTCATAGTCTGTGCGCTCATGCGGGCGTGGCGGAATTGGTAGACGCGCCAGATTTAGGTTCTGGTGGGATTCCCGTGAAGGTTCGAGTCCTTTCGCCCGCACCAACGCACCCGCGTCGGCTTATGCCCTCGCGACGCTTGTTGCATAAAGGTACCAGCACCTCAGATAAGCTGGGCAGTATGAGGAGGAACGTGTTGAACATCACCGCTTCTGACGTCAAGGACGCCAAGCTCACCGCTACGGTCACCATCCCGGCCGCCGACGTCGACGCCGCGATCAAGAAGGCCTACAAGGACACCGCCAAGAAGTACCGCTTCCCGGGCTTCCGCGCCGGTAAGGCCCCCCGTCCGGTTATCGACTCTGCTCTTGGCGCCGAGGCTACCCTCGCTCAGGCCACCAACGACCTGATCGCCGCCAACGAGCCTGCCGTCCTCAACGAGCTGGACATCGTCCCCACCAAGAGCGGTGACTACAAGGAGCTCGACCTCGCCAAGGATCACGAGGACTACACCTACACTGTCGAGTTCTCCCTGCGTCCTGCCGCTGAGCTCTCCTCCTTCGACGCTGTCGAGATCGAGATGCCCCCTGCGGAGGTCACCGAGTCCGAGATCAACAATCAGGTCGAGATGCTCCTCAACTACCGTGCCACCTTCGAGGATGTCGAGGGTCGCGCCGTCGAGGCCGAGGACTACGTCACCGTCGACCTCAAGGCCGTCGAGAACGCCGACAACTTTGCCGCCGAGGGCCGCATGCTCATCGCCGGTAGCGACAGCAACCCCAAGGAGTTCAACGAGGCCCTGATCGGCGCCAACGTTGACGACGTCAAGACCGTCACTTGGACCGACGAGGCCGAGGAGGGCGAGGAGGCCGAGACCCACACCGTCGAGGTTACCGTCAAGGGCATCAAGGTCCGCAACACCCCCGAGCTCACCGACGAGCTCGTCAAGTCCGACTTTGGCTTCGACAGCATCGACGCCATGCGCGACGCCATCAAGATCGAGATCGAGCAGGACAAGGCTTCCCGCCTCCCGGCCGAGAAGGAGAACCGTTGCGTCTCCGCTCTCGCCGAGCGCCTGCAGCTCGAGGAGATGGACGCCGACTACGAGCAGTCCGTCTTTGAGGAGCTTGGCCAGAACTTCCTGTCCAACCTCGCTGCCCGTGGCATGACGCTGGACACCTGGCTGCCCGCTTCCGGCCTGACCATGGAGCAGTTCATCGGCGACCTGCACAAGCAGGCCAACGACGTCGCCCGCGAGTCCCTGGCTCTCGACGCCCTCGCCCGCGAGCTCAAGATCGAGGTCACCGAGGACGACATCAACGCCGAGTTCGAGAAGGCCGGCGTCAAGGACGTCGAGGCTTCCAAGGCCGAGTTCATCGCCGATGGCCGCATGCCTGCCGTCCGCGAGTCCATCCGTCGCTCCAAGGCCGTCGACCACCTGGTCGAGAACGCCAAGGTGACCGAGGTCGACGAGACCGCCAAGGACGCCGAGTAATTCTCGCCACATTGCCCACGAGCGCATGCGTGTGCCCGTGATGGGGTAAAGTTATACACCGGTTATCCGGTTGCTTCGTACGGTGCCAGCCAATGCATAGCATGCGGGCACCGTACGTTTATCTAGAACCACTATTGGTCCGTAAGAGAAATGGAGATGCGTATGATCGCTAAGTTCGATTCCGCCCTCGTGCCATACGTTATCGAGCAGACGCCGCGCGGCGAGCGCAGCTACGATATCTATTCGCGCCTGCTCAACGACCGCATCATCTTCTTGGGCGAGGAGATCAACTCCGTCAGCGCCAACCTGGTCGTTGCCCAGCTGCTGCATCTTGAGAGCCAGGATGCCGAGAAGGATATCTCGCTCTA
>USAX01000183.1 GCA_900552705.1 uncultured Collinsella sp.
CTGCGCCGCGCGGCCCGCGGGCCCGGTGCGGCGGGCCCAGGCGCCCGCGGCGGGGAGGCGAAACCGGTGCCCCGGGCGGGCCGGGGGCGGGGCGGGGGCGGGGCCCGGGGAAGGGGCCGCAGCAGGGCGGGGGCGCCGGGGGCGGGGAATCCCGCCGGTGGCCGTCGCCGCCGCAAGCGTGCGGGCTCTGCCGATGCCGGCGAGGCCGCAGCCGCCGGCAAGAACGGAGCTCGCGAGCGCGAGGTTCAACAGCCCCAGCAGCAAAACCGCGGCGGTGGCATGAACCCCACGCGCCGTCGTCGCCGTCATCTGTCGAGCGAGGAGCGCGAGGACGCCTTCCGCGCCGCAGTTGCTCGCGAGGCTGGTGCCGCTTCCAAGGGCGCCTCGGCCTCCGACGCGCCTGCCGACAAGGGCGGCAAGTCACGTGGCGAGGAGGAGCGCGCACCGCGTCCGCGTCGTCGCCATTCCTCGGGCGCGCAGCAGAAGCCCTCAGTGCCCTCCGTTGCCGATCAGGTCTCGGATGGCGAGGTCAAGGTCACGCGCCGTCGTCCCGGAGATGGCGGGGGAGCGGCTGCCAAGGCTTCGCGTGGCGCCGCTCGCGACGAGCGCGAGCCGCGCGAGGATCGCGGTGGCGAGGGCTCGGCCGACCAGGGTCAAAAGCGCCGTCGCCGTCGCCGTTCCCGCAAGCCGCGCCAGGATGGTGGCGAGGGCTCGGCCCCGTCTTCGTCTGCACCACAACCGCCTGCCGGCGAATAACGCCCGCGAGCGGATTTAACCAGCCTTGCCCCAATCGCGTCGGGGTACCATAGCGCTGAATCAACAACCCTCCCTGCGATCGAACGTAGGGAGGGTTGTGTCGTGAAGAGCCATCTGAACATATTGAGCTGTCTGCAGGGTGCCGGTGCCCTACCGTTTGCGGACGAATTACTACCGTTTGCCGAGCGGGTGGCACGCGAGGCGCTCGAGGCATTGTCGCCAACACGATGTGCCGGCTGCGAGCGCGCCGGTACGCTTATTTGCCAAGACTGCCTGGCTGCGCTCACGCTCATCGACCCACGTCATAGCTGCACCCGATGCGGCGCCCCGTTTGGGGATTTGCTGTGCACTGAGTGTTCGGTCGAGGGCACGTCCTCGGCAATGGCGGAGGCGCTCGATCGCTGCCTGGCGTGCGCCGTCTATGCGCATCCGCTGCCGCGCATCATTAAAGCGTACAAGGATGCGGGCGAGCGACGTCTGGCTCCGTATCTGGCGGAGCTGCTCTACGACACCGCCCTGCATGCCCAGGTCGTAGCGCCCGATCGCTTAGGAGGTGTGCTGTCCGGTGCGGATGCGGTGGTGTTTGTGCCTGCGACGGCGGCAGCGTTTCGGCGGCGTGGTTTCGATCATATGGAGGCCATTGCGCGCCCATTTTGCGAGCTGTCGGGTGTTCCCCTGCTCGATGCCCTCGTCAAGTACGGGCATGGCGACCAGCGCGAACTCGGTCGTGAGGAGCGTCGCGAGCGTGCCCAAGGCATGTACGAGACGGTTGAGGACGTGCGCGGCCGCCGCCTACTGCTTATCGATGACGTTATCACCACGGGCGCGACCATGGCAGCAGCCTCGGCGGAGCTCAAGCGTGCCGGCGCTGCGGCAGTCGATGGCCTTGCTATCGCACGTGTTTGGTAGGGGTGGTTTTGTGGCAGTGAAGATTGAGCGGCGCAACGAGCCGACAGGCGAACAGCTAGCGGCTTCCGTAATCCTAACAGGCGCTTCAGCGCTGCGCATGATGCGCGCCGAGCGCCGGCAGATGGGCTATATCAGCTGGAAGGACCTTAATCCCGATGAAGAGCGCCGTGTGCTGCGCACGTCGTCGCCCTCGACCGAGGATATCTATCTTCCTGACTTGGTGCGAATTGGAGCCAAAAGTGGCGAGGTGCAAGAAGATCTGTGCTTGCTGGTGGGATCTGCGGCGCAGCGCCGCCGCATGCCTGGCGTAGGCTGGTCCGTGTGTTCCGGGTTGCCCGCCGGCTCGATTCTAGAGGTGGAACCGGGGGTGTACAGCCTATCTCCCGAGGCCCTTTGTGTTGCCGTTGCGCGCGAGGTCGGCTGCATCCAGGCGTTTGCCCTGGCCCAGGAGCTGTGCTCTAAGATTTCACTGAGCGACCGCGGGAAGTATCTGCCTCCCTACACCTCGCCTGTTACGAATAAACTTGCAAAGGACAAGGACCAGCCAGCAGACGTGGGCTACTTTGAAGTCGAACCGGTGCTGACGCCCGATCGCCTGGCAGATTACCTTACGACATGCAAGGGAAGCACGGCCAAACAATTGCAGCGTCTGTGTCCCTACTTGTCAGAAAACCTGCTCTCGCCCATGGAGTGCATCATGCTCGCTCTGTTTTCGCTTCCGTTTTCCTATGGCGGGTTTGCCTGCGGACCTTTTAAGACCGACTACAAGATCGAGTTCGATGACTGTGCGCAGGCAATCTCGGGGATGCCTCATGCAGTTTGCGATGCGTATCAAGAAGCGGCCCGGTTTGACCTGGAATACAACGGTGAGCTGGGCCATTCCTCTCGGAGGGGACGTATCCATGATGAAAAACGCAACACGGGCTTGATTACTATGGGAATCGAGGTCGCAACGGTCAACAACGAAATGCTTTGCGACATGGAAGCGATGGAAGCGCTCGCATGGCGCATCCACCAGCGTATGCGAAAGCGGTACCGGAATCGCGTCGATGCCCGCAGAAAGAAGCAAGAGGCGTTGCTTAACACGCTGCGGGTGTGTTTTGGGCTTAAGCCGGTCTAATATCGTGTCGAAAATAGGGGGTTAATCATATGCCCTGGCCAAAATATGGCAAATATGAGTACTGTCACTAAATCAGTAACAGCAAAATCAAGGAATTTAGGACTTGGAGGCGGTGTAAAGTAAGAAAATAATAAACAAATGTAGAATAACTAAGCATCAGGTTGGCGACACTGAGCGCAAAATCTGTCCGAGAGGCCAAAATTGCCTGTTACTAAATTGGTGGCAGTACTCATATTTGCCATATTTTGACCAGGGCACCCTAAGAAGGGCGCCCCGGAGCTCCCCGTAGGGGAGCTCCGGGCTTCATAGGGGCACGAATAGCCCACTCCGACCTGCAAAATCTGTACTCGCGATGCGAATGACGCCCCTAACCTTAAACTTTAGCTTGAACTTAGCTATAATGCGCTACGTTCCTACCAGGCTGTGGTTGCGGACGGACGAAATGCCCGTCCTAGTCCAAGACAGACGCGGTCAAAGGGATCCACGTAAGCGACC
>USAX01000184.1 GCA_900552705.1 uncultured Collinsella sp.
CCCCAAGCCACCGCAAAGGGGACAGGCACCTTTGTGGTGGTTTTGCCCGGGTAAACGAACGGATTGGCTGCCATATGGGCATGGACGAGCTCATCGACCTCTTTGCCGAGGGCGATGAGCTCGTCTCCAATACCGCTTTTGAGGATTTGGATCTTGCCTACGACGTGGCGAACGGCGCGACCTTCGATGGCGTTGTGTTCCGATCTTGCGAGTTCGATAGCGTTGACTGGAGCGGCTCGACGTTTCGCGACGTGGTGTTTCGCGGTTGCCGCTTTATCCGCTGCAACATGGAAGGCTGCTGGCTCAGCCGCTGTGACTTCGTTGACTGCTCGGCACCGGGACTCAACTTGCTCAAGGCGCGCCTGTCGAGCGTGTCGTTTGGATCGTGCGATTTGAGCTATGCGAACCTTTCGGAGGGACGCATTGGCCCTATGACAGCATGCGATACACGTCTGAGAGAGGCTGCGTTTCAGGGTGCCAAGCTGGTTCAGATACGCCTGGATGGCTGTGACCTGACGCGTGTTGATGTGTTCAAGACGTCGCTTTCCGGCGTTGATGTGTCGCGCTGTACATTTGCAGCGCCCGTTGTTTCGGGCGATTACCATGAGTTGCGTGGCTTGACGGTCAATGCCGAGCAGGCGCTGGCACTCTCGGGTTTGTTGGGAATTCAACTCGCCGACGAATAGGCGCTCTGGTCCTTTGCTCGACCGCTATCTAAAATCAAACCGTCGCAACATTTAATGATTTTTTGCGTTTGCACGATTTTCATCGAATGTTGCGACGGTTTTTGGTGCAAGGTAGCCTGTCTCTTTTTGGCAGGTTACTGGCTATTTAGTACTGCCACATGTGGTTGACAGGGCCGGAGCCTTTGCCCATGTCAAAGCCGGCGGCGAGAGCGCCCGTTAGGTATGCCTTGCCCGCATTGACGGCATCGGCAAGATCCATGCCCTGGGCCAGCGCGCAGGCGATGGCGGACGAAAGCGTGCAGCCGGTGCCGTGTGTGTTGTCGGTCTCGATGCGCTTGTGGCGGAACCACGTGGTGAGCGGATCGCCCAGATGGTTGCCCTCGTCATCGAGTGGCGCGGGTTCGGCCAATACATCGTTGGCCTCGTTGACAAGATGCCCACCCTTAACGAGGGATGCGCAACCAAAGCGGCGGGTGAGGAGCATGGCAGCATTTTGCTGTGTGCGCTCGGAGTCGACCTCGTAGTCAAGCAGGGCCATGGCCTCGGGAATATTGGGCGTGATGACGGTTGCTAGTGGGAACAGGCGGCGGGTGAGCGCCTCGGCGGCATCTTCGGCAATCAGCCGTGCGCCCGAGGTGGCTACCATGACGGGGTCGACGACCACGTTTGTCGCGTTCCAGGCGCTCAGGCGGTCGGCGATAACCTCGATAATCTCGGCAGAGGAAACCATGCCGATCTTGACGGCGCTGGGGCGGATATCGTCAAATACGGCGTCGATCTGCGCAGCGACGATATCAGGGGAGATATTCTGCACGGCGGTGACACCGAGCGTGTTTTGTGCGGTGATGGCGGTGATGGCCGTCTCGGCATACAGGCGGTGCGCCGTGATGGTCTTGATGTCGGCCTGAATGCCGGCGCCACCGCTGGAATCGGATCCTGCGATGGATAGAACGGCAGGTACCTTACTGCGATCCATGTTTGCTCCCTTGTTCGGTCGGAATCAAATGGGTCTTTAAGCCAGCATTATAAAGATGCCCGGGCCGACTCTATGTCGAACCCGGGCGGGCGATGTAATCTTTACGCAAATGTAAGCAAATGTTCACACGTCAACAATTGACGAACACCATGTTACCGATTGTGGCTCCGGTGACGAGTTAGTCCTCCATGCCGAGGTCGATCGTCGTGCCTTCGAACACCTTGTTAACGGTGCGGACGGCGCACATCTTGCCGCACATGGTGCAGGTGCCCTCGGTGGCGGCGGGGGATTCTTCGTAGCGTTTCTTGCCGGTGACCGGGTCGAGAGCACACTTCCACATGGCATCCCAGTCGAGCTTGCGGCGTGCCTGGCCCATCTTGTCGTCCATGTAGCGGGCGTGCGGCACCTTCTTGGCGATATCGGCGGCGTGCGCGGCAATCTTGGTGGCCATGAGGCCATCGAGCACGTCCTGGGCGTTGGGCAGGCACAGGTGCTCGGCCGGCGTCACGTAGCACCGGAAGTCGGCACCGGAGCTGGCGGAGATGGCGCCGCCGATGGCAGCGGTGATGTGGTCGTAACCCACGCCGATATCGGTCACCAGCGGCCCGAGCACATAGAACGGGGCATTGTGGCACAGGCGCTTCTGCAGTTTCATGTTGGCGGCGATCTCGTCGAGCGCCATGTGACCCGGGCCCTCGACCATGACCTGGACGCCGGCGGCCCAAGCGCGCTTGCACAGCTTGCCCAGCTCGATCATCTCAGCGGTCTCAGTGGCGTCGTTGGAGTCGTAGAGGCAGCCCGGGCGGCAGGAGTCGCCGAGCGAAATCGTCACGTCGTACTCGTGGCAGATCTCGAGCAGCTCGTCAAAGTACTCGTAGAAGGGGTTTTCGTTGCCGGTGACCTCCATCCAGCCAAACAGCAGCGAGCCGCCGCGGCTCACGATGTTCATCAAGCGGCCGGTCTCCTTAAAGGTCTTGGTGACCGACTTGTTGATGCCGCAGTGGATGGTCATAAAGTCCACGCCGTCCTCGGCGTGCGCGCGCACGACCTCGAACAGGTCATCCTTGGTAAGCTTGACCAGCGGCTTTTCCATGTAGCCGATGGCGTCGTACATGGGGACGGTGCCCACCATGAGCGGCGTCTCGTCGATGAGCTGCTGGCGGAACTGGCGCGTCTTGCCCGAGTTGGAAAGGTCCATGATGGCGTCGGCGCCAAAGTCCTCGGCGATCTTGACCTTCTTCCATTCCTCGGCGGCATCGGCTTTATCGCCCGAGATGCCCAGGTTGACGTTGACCTTAGTAGACAGGCCCTCGCCGACACCAAAGGCGCGCATGCCTTTTTTGATGTGCACGATGTTGGCGGGAATGGCGATGCGGCCGTCGGCCACGCGCTCGCGGATGTACTCGGGGTCGCGATGCTCGCGCTCGGCGACTTCCTTCATCTGCGGCGTGATCTGCCCGGCGCGGGCGAAGTCGATTTGCGTGACGAGCTTGGGCTCGGTCTGTGTGCTCATTGGCACGGCTCCCTTCGTTGGCATTACCCATATCAGGTTTGCGGGTCAGGGCGGGCGCGCCCAGTCTCAGCCTGCCGTC
>USAX01000185.1 GCA_900552705.1 uncultured Collinsella sp.
TCGCCGCGCTTGCGTGCTTGACGATAGGCCTCTTCCATGGTGTCTACTCCCTTAGTCGTTTAAACAACGATATGAACCATGGTACCACGATGCGAAACCACCACAAAGGTGCCTGTCCCCTTTGTGGCGGTTTTAGGCGATGATGGGGGCGATGGCGCGGATGCAGGCGTCGGCTGCCGTGAAGGTGGTGCTATCGTCGCTGACGATAAAGATGATTTTGCCCTTGACGCCAAAGTCGCCGATCTCACTAAAGAGCACGTACGGCTCCTTGTCAAAGCCAGAGATGGGAAGCACCGCGGCCTTGGTGGCGTCGGTAAGCTCATCTGCCAGCGCATCCAGCGAGGCCCACTTGGACGTGTCCTTTACGGCAACGGGCACGGTAACGCGCCCAAAGGGCATCAAGTGCACGAGCGTGTTCTTGGAGATGTTTGAATTGGGGACGATGATGGTCTGCCCGCAGGCGTCCTCGATGGTCGTATGGCGCCAGGTGATATCTTGGACCACGCCCGACACGCCGCCGACCTCGATATTGTCGCCGGGTTTGATAATGCCCATAAACGTCACCTGCATGCCGCCGATGAGATTTGACAGCGTGTCCTGAAAGCCGAGCGAGATGGCGATGCCGCCGACGCCAAGAGCGGCGACGAGGGCGTTTGCGTTAATGCCAAAACAGTTGTCGAGGATAAAGCTGCCGCCGATCGTCCATATGACGGCGCGCGCGATGTTGATGAAGATGCTGGATGAAGGGAGTGGGTTATCGTCGCGGTTAAGCAGGTGGCGCAGGGTCTTGGACGCGACCTTGGCGGCAACGGCGGTGCCGATAGCCAAGATACCTGCCCAGATGATGTTGTGAACCCATCGTTGTGCAAAGAAATGAAGAATCGGCTCAAACAATTCCATGTAGAGAAACCTCCTAATGATCGTCCAACCATGATACCCATCAAGAAGCCCGTCCGATCACATCGTACGGGCTTCTGTGCTCGATATGGGGGTTAGCGAAAACCGCCGCAAGGGCGTCTGTCCCTTTGCGGCGGTTTTGACGTTTGCGCAGATAAAACCTGCCAAAATAAACCTGTCCCTTTTTGGCATGTCCCTTTTTGGCAGGTTTTAGCTCAGCAGCATGCGGTCGTTGGCGAGCTCGCCGCCCGAGACCTCCTCGAACTTCTGCAGCAGGTCGGCCACGGTGAGCGACTTCTTCTCGTCGCCCGCCACGTCGTAGATCACGTGGCCCTCGTGCATCATGATCAGACGGTTGCCCAGACGGATGGCGTCGTTCATGTTATGCGTGACCATGAGCGTGGTCAGGTGGTTCTCGTCGACGATCTCCTCGGTCAGGTTGAGCACCTTTGATGCCGTCTTGGGGTCGAGGGCCGCCGTGTGCTCGTCGAGCAGCAACAGGCGCGGCTTGGTGAGCGTGGCCATCAGCAGGGTGAGTGCCTGGCGCTGGCCGCCCGAGAGCAGGCCGACCTTAGCGTTAAGGCGCGTATCCAGACCAAGGTCCAGACGCTTGAGCAGCTCAACGTACTCGTCCTTTTCGGCCTTGGTGACGCCCCACGAAAGACCTCGACGCTGGCCGCGGCGCTTGGCGAGGGCTAGATTCTCGGCGATCTGCATGTCGGCTGCAGTGCCGCGCATGGGGTCCTGGAACACACGGCCCAGGTACTTGGCGCGCTGCGACTCGCTCAGACGCGAGATGTCGGTGCCGTCGAGCTCAATAACACCCGAATCGAGCGGATATACGCCGGCGATCATGTTGAGCAGCGTGGACTTGCCGGCGCCGTTGCCGCCAATCACGGTTACAAAGTCGCCATCATTCAGGGTGAGGTCGACGCCGGTGAGTGCGCGCTTCTCGGTGACGGTGCCCTTGTTAAAGGTCTTTTTGACGTGCGAGAGCTTAAGCATCTGCCTCATCCCCCTTCGTGTAGGAGCTGCGGAGCTTATAGCGCTCCCAAACCACGGGCACGCACAGGGCCACGGCAACGATCACGGCGGAGAGCAGCTTCATGTCGTTGGCGTCCATGCCCAGCTGCAGCACGATGGCGCGAATGAGGAAGTACACCACGGAGCCAAAGACGGCAGAGGCAAGACGGACGCTAAACTGCGTCAGACCGCCGGGCAGCAGACGGCCGAGCACCTCGCCGATGACGATGGCGGCAAGACCGATAACGATGGCGCCGGTGCCCATGCCAATGTCGGCGTACTTTTGGCTCTGGCAGATGAGTGCACCCGAAAGGCCGATAAGGGCGTTGGAGAGCACGAGGGCGATCATCTTGGTGGAGTTGGTGTTGACGCCCAGGGCGCGGATCATGTACTCGTTGTTGCCGGTGGCACGCAGCGCCGAGCCGATCTCGGTGCCAAAGAACCAGTACAGGATGGCGACGATGGCCACGGCCAGCACAATGCCCAGGATGATGGCAACGGTGGACTGCGGCAGGCCCGTCATGTGGCTGACGGATGAGAAGATGGTGCCCTTGGCAAGGATGGGCGTGTTGGATTTGCCCATGATGCGCAGGTTGATGGACCACAGACTGATCTGCGTAAGGATTCCGGCGAGGATTGCAGGAATCTCAAAAACGGTGGTCAAGATGCCCGTGACAGCGCCCGCGATGGCGCCGGCGCACATGCCGGCAAGCACGGCGAGCAGCGGGTCGACGTTGTTATTGACGATGAGCACGGCGCAAACACAGCCGCCGAGGGCAAAGCTGCCGTCGCAGGTCATATCGGGGATGTCGAGCAGGCGGAACGTGATAAACACGCCAAGCACCATAATGCCCCAGAGGACGCCCTGCGAAACGGCGCCCTGCAATGCAATGAGCATGCTTCATACCTCCTAGGATAGGGTGGACACGCGATGTTCCATAATAGCGGTAACAATGAATATAAGAACGGCAGGCAAACGTTTTGTTATATCTGAAACAAGCAGGGCGAACGCCGGTCTATGACGTTCGCCCCAAGGACTCAGATATTGAATAACGCGGCTGTGGCGCGCGTGCGGGCCCTAGACGCGTTACCGCGCATGGCGCTACTCGTCCAGAGCGGAAAGGTCGATGCCTAGGGCCTCGGCCATCTCGTCGTTCTTGACGACGACCAGGTCCTTGCTCGAGAGGTGCTTGATCGGCATATCCTCGGGCTTGGCCTCGCCCTTCAGGATCTTAACGGCCATCTCGCCCGCGGCGTAGCCCAGGTCCTTATAGTTGATGGAGAGGGTGAACAGGCCGCCGGCCATGCACATACCCTCCTCGCCGGTCA
>USAX01000186.1 GCA_900552705.1 uncultured Collinsella sp.
ACGGCCTGGACACTGCCAGCAAGAGTGGGTGGCATAGGGCCGCCCGCCAGACAACTAAGGAGATTCTTGTGGCAACTCAGAAATTCACCGGCGTTATCCCTCCCGTCGTTGTTCCCGATACCGAAGATCACCAGCTCGACGTTGCCTCCTTTGAGCGCAGCATCAACCGCATGATCGATGCCGGCGTCGATGGCCTGTTCTTCCTGGGATCCTCGGGCGAGGTCGTCTTCTCCACCGACGAGCGCCGTCGTCAGATTATCGCCGAGGCCGTTCGTATCGTCGACCACCGTGTGCCTGTTCTGGTCGGCATCATCGATACCGAGACCGAGCGCATGATTGAGCACGGCAAGGTCGCTCAGGAGCTGGGCGCCGATGCCCTCGTCGCCACCTGCCCGTTCTATGCCCTGCAGGGCATGACCGAGGTCGAGGAGCACTTCCGCATCCTGCACGAGGAGCTTGACCTGCCCATCTTCGCCTATGACATTCCCGTCTGCGTTCACACCAAGCTCCCCTGGAAGCTCCTTGCCAAGCTCGGCGCCGAGGGCGTCCTTGCTGGCGTCAAGGATTCCTCGGGTGATGACATCTCGTTCCGCTATCTCGTTCAGGAGAACGAGAAGAACGGCCATCCGATGAGCATCCTCACCGGTCACGAGGTTGTTGTCGACGGCGCTTACCTCGGTGGCGCCGACGGTTCTGTCCCGGGCCTTGCCAACGTTGAGCCCGAGGGCTACGTGCGCCAGTGGAAGGCCGCTCAGGCTGGTGACTGGGCTACCGTCAAGGCCGAGCAGGATCGCCTCAATGAGATTTCGCACATCTGGGATGTCACCTCGGGCGTCCAGGGCTATGCCGGTGGCGTCGGCGCCTTCAAGACCGCTATGAACCTCATGGGCATCTTCGACAGCCCGACCATGCCGCGCCCGGTGAAGGCCATGACCGGCGAGAACGTCGAGGCTATTAAGAAGGTCCTCCAGGACAACGGTCTGCTGTAAAGCTTCCCCAGGCACCCGATCTTGGGGCTCAAGTGGTCGGGCGTGACCCATTAGGTCAACGCCCGACCACTTTCACCCCAACCTCGGGCACCTGGGAAACCTTTATCAACCTGTGGCGATAATTCTGCCCTCATTTCCTGTAGTTGTTTTTTATCTCCGAAGGAGAGCGACATGGAGAACAAGTACGTCTGCTCTGTCGATATCGGCGGAACTAAGATTGCGACTGCCATTATGGAGTATCCGGCTGATGGCAGCGTGCCCCATCCGGTCTTTGAAGCTGAGGTTCCCACCGAGGCCCAAGAGGGCGGTGAGGCCGTCTTCCAGCGTATCGAGGCGTCCGTCAAGGCTGCTCTCGAGGCGAATCCCGATGTCGAGGTCCTTGGCGTCGGTATCGGTGCCGCCGGCGTCGTCGATCCCAAGACGGGCGCCATCGCGTATGCCAATGAGATCATGCCCGGCTGGTCCGGCGTTCAGTTGGGGCCGCGTCTGCGCGAGGATCTCGGTCTTCCCGTTGCCGTTGTAGGCGACGTGCAGGCTCATGCTCTGGGCGAGGCCCACTGGGGCGTCGGCAAGGGCAAGTTCTCCGTCTTGTGTCTTGGCATCGGTACGGGCATCGGCGGCGCATATGTCGAGAACGGCCGCGTGATGCAGGGCTTCCATGGTGCTGCCGGCCATATGGGCCACATCGAGTGCTCGGCTGCCGCCGGCATTCCCTGCGCCTGCGGGCGTTCTGGTCATCTTGAGTCGGTAGCCTCGGGCACCTCGATTGGCCGTATGTACGACGAGCGCTTCGGTCGAGTTGACCCCAGCCGTCCTTCGGTCGGTCGCGACGTGAACGACCTGTGCCGTGCTGGCGACGCAAAGGCGACCGAGGTCATCCATGATGCCGGCTTTGCGCTGGGCGCCAGCTTGGGCTCGCTCGCCAATATCCTTGACCCGGAGGTCATCGTGCTTTCGGGCGGTGTGATTCACCAGGGTCCCGATTGGCGCTCGCAGACGTGGAAGGACTCGGTGCACGAGGGCTATGCCAGCCAGGCGCTCGACCCGCTTCAGGACACGCCGATCCTCATCGGTTCTCTGGAGGGCGACGCGCCGCTCATCGGTGCCGCCGAACACCTTCTTGCGTCGTTGAAGTAAACATAACTACCAAGTGCGCCTTCTGAGGTGCCGCAGATTGACGTGAAAGAGGAGCGAAGCGTACTTCGGTACGCGAGCGACGGTTTGAACGTCAAGGTGCGGTGTTTCAGAAGGCTATTTTGAGAAAGGTTGAGTCGAACATGACCGTTGATCCTTTGATTCAATCCCTGAAGGGCAAGCTCGTCGTGAGCGTTCAGGCCTATATGGGCGAGCCGCTTCGTACGCCCGAAACCATGGCTCAGATGTCTCGCGCCTGCGAGCTTGGCGGCGCCGCCGCTATTCGCTGCCAGGGTCTTGCTGACATCGCCGCCATTAAGGGCCGCTGCGAGGTTCCCGTCATCGGCTTGTGGAAGGATGGACACGAGGGCGTCTACATCACGCCGACGCTGCGTCATGCTCGCGCCTGCGTTGCCGCCGGTGCCGACATCGTGGCAATTGACGCCACTGATCGCCCGCGTCCCGATGGCAAGACCGTCGAGGACACCTTCCGTCCGCTGCACGAGGAGGGCGTGCTCCTGATGGCCGACTGTGCCACCATCGAGGATATTCGTCGTGCTGTCGACATGGGCTTCGACCTGGTGTCCACCACGCTTTCCCATGGTGTTGCCGCTATCGATTGCACCATGGCCGACGGTCCCGATCTGCCGCTCCTGCGCCAGGCGACCGAGGAGTTTCCCGGCCTTCCCATCATCTGCGAGGGCCGCGTGCACACGCCCGAGGAGGCCCGCGCCGCAATTGATGCGGGCGCTTGGGCAGTTGTCGTGGGCACTGCCATCACGCACCCCACGAGTATTACGAGTTGGTTCAAAGCCGCGCTTGAGGCGTAAGACGGACCTTGTATCCGCTCAGGGCGGTATACTCATTAAAGGCAATTGACCGCGCGGGATCCGGGTTGCTGGGTCCCGCGCTTGTTTTTAGGAGGCAGCACATGCAAAAGGGAGATGCCATGGATGCGGCGGAGCGCTCGGAGCGCATCCCCGATATCGTCATCATCACCGGAATGTCCGGATCGGGCCGAACGCAGGCCATGCATGTGTTCGAGGA
>USAX01000187.1 GCA_900552705.1 uncultured Collinsella sp.
CTTCCATTGTTTGCGGCACCAGCGCATGAGCGCCTTTATGACGGGAATCGTGATGAGGATGATCCATGCAGGATGGGGCTGTCCCAAACAGAGCCACATGTAGAGGAACCAAGCGATGGCGGCTGCCGGGTAGATGGCCTCGATCAGCTTAGACAGGTGGCGCCGATCGATGAAGTCACCAATCGCGTAGTAGACGGGAACCAGAAAGACGAGGAAAAGCCCCATGCCCCATGTGCCGTAGACAATGCCGAGCACCAGATAGGCGAGAGTGACAAGTGCGGGGAAGGGGAATTTGTTCCATGCACGTCCGACCTTGGTGTGGAAATGCTTGCCATGATGGTCGAGCTTGTCGTGTGCTTCCTTCCAGCTGGAAAACGTCTCGCCGTCGATGGTGACGGTGCCGTCGTCATTGGTGCGTACGCTATGTCCATCGTCCTCAAGCGTATCGATATGCACGCCGTCCGGCCCCACATGCACCTCTTCGCCCTTGCGCTCGTTGGTCACATGGATGCCGCTCCAACCAACATGGACTTCCTCGCCTTTATTGGGATCAATGACGTGGATACCGCGCGCGAGGGAAATATCGACAAGTGGCTTATCGCTGCAATCAGCGTGCTCAGTAGAAGCCTCAGCCTCTTCAGCCTTATCTGAAGCTTTGGTGCCGGCGTTGCTGTTCTGTGCCTCATCATCAGCCTGTGAGTCATCAGCGCTAGCCACCGCCTCCCCATATAACAGCTCGTCCAACGACACGTCATACAGCGCGGCGAGCGCAATGAGGTTATCGGTATCGGGTGAGGACTCGCTGCGCTCCCATTTACTAACAGCCTGGCGGCTTACGCCCAGCTGGGCAGCAAGCGCCTCCTGAGAAAGGCCGGCAGCTTTACGGCGATCGACGAGGCGCTGTGCCATCGCAAGATCCATGGTGGTTCCTTTCGTTTGATGGTCGAATCGAATGAGCCGAGTATGCCGAGAACAACCGGTAGCGACCACCATTTCTAGTTAGAATCTGCCCCAACCCTACCGCAACTACCGGTAGCAACCCCTAGCGACCAGCCATTTTAGGACAAATGTCAGTGCTACTCTCAGCTAAGAGCCTGCAACATCCCAAAATCTCAGCCCACGCACTTGCAGCAAGAAGACGAATAGCCTCGGCCTCCCTAGTTACCGCAGGAGGCCCCAGGGCTTTCCTCCCAAATCTTTCCGCAGGACGGAAGGACCCCGCCGCGCGAAGCGCGCAGCGGGGTCCTGACATGTCCGAGGACGATTTGGGAGGAAAGCCCTGGGGCCTCCGATGAGAGCAGTTCCAGCCGAGGCTATTCGTCGCCGAAGCTGATGCCCAACGCCTTGGCCTCGCGCACCAGGTCGCTCTGGGGGTCGACATATTTGAGCTTGCCGGCGACCTCCTCGAGCGGCATGTGGCACATCTTGCCGTCACGCAGGGCAATCATGTAGCCAAACTCGCCGCGTAGGCAGCCGAGCGCTGCCTCGACGCCGCACTGGGTCGCAAAGATGCGGTCCTGGGCGTCGGGCTGGCCGCCGCGCTGCGTGTGGCCGGGGATGGCGACGCGGGTCTCGCGACCGGTCTTGGCCTCGATCTCCTTGGCGATGTCGTACACGATTGACGGGCTCGTACGCTCGGCGAGCTTCTTCTTGTACTCCTTCTTGGACAGCGCCGCGTCCTCCTTGGAGATAGCACCCTCGGCGACGGCTACGATGGTAAAGCGGCTGCCGGTCTCCATGCGATGCTCGATGGTCTTGATGACGTTGTCCATGTCGTAGGGGATCTCGGGAATCAAGATGACATCCGCGCCGCCCGCGACGCCGGCGTACAGCGGGATCCAGCCAACCTTGTGGCCCATGATCTCGATAACGAACACGCGGCCGTGACTCGAGGCGGTGGTGTGAATGTCGTCGATGCACTTGGTGGCGACGTCGATGGCGCTCGTAAAGCCAAACGTCAGCTCGGTGCCCCAGGTGTCGTTATCGATGGTCTTGGGCAGGGCGATAACGTTGAGGCCCTCTTCGCGCAGGCGGTTGGCGGTCTTGGTGGAGCCGTTACCGCCCAGCATAAACAGGCAGTCGAGCTGCAGCTTATGATAGGTGTGGACCATCGCCGGCACCTTCTCGACACCATCGGTCTCGGGGGTATCCAGACGCTTGAACGGTGTGCGACTCGTGCCCAGGATGGTGCCGCCGCGGGTGAGGATACCGCTAAAATCGGCGGGCGTCATGACGCGGAACCTGCTGTAGATAAGGCCCTGATAGCCGTCCTCAAAGCCATAAATCTCGATAGGCTCTCCGCTATTGGTCATAAGCGTTTTGACAATGCCGCGCATGGTGGCGTTGAGCGCCTGGCAGTCGCCGCCACTAGTAAGAAGACCGATCCTAAGCATGGTGAATCCTTCCGGGCAAGTTATAACATGCGCATAAGTTTACCCCCGCACACTGTTGATACGGGGGTAAAACGTGTTAGCTCAAGCGTATGGAAATGTAAGCAACGTCAGGGAACGTAAGGTCGACGGGCCTGGCTCCTTACAGTGCGAAGGCATCGACGTTGCCCCAGTGGCGGCGCAGCGTGATGGCGGCAGCGGGCTCGGTATTGTCAAAGACGACCGACCATTGCGTATTGCTGGTGATGTCTTCCGGATTGGGCTCTTGCGCTGCGGCTCGCAGGGCTTCCCAGGCAATCGTTTCGTCCTGGGCACCGACATGGGCGTCAAGGACATCGGCGATGGCGATGGCGCGCTCTTTGCCATGGCCCATCTCGCCATTCTTTTGGTTGGGCAGCACTTCGTCGCCATAGCAGGCGTAGAAGTTCGTGACCTGGCGTACGGGCGTCGCCTTGCATGCACGGTCGGGATCGCGCGGATCCCACTCCACCACCCGCGCGTCACCGGCGGCGTCGTTGATAAAGAAGTGATAGTCGCGTCCGGCCATGGCGTGCATGTCGTAGGCAGAAAGCAGGTCGACGGCCTCCTGCGTGGTGGCCGCGCGGTCGAGCACCAGACGGATGGCGAGCGAAGTGTTGATGACGGGGCGTTGCGTGTCCTGGTCACAGGGCTTGGAATCCAGAGTGAGTACGGCAATGGACACGCC
>USAX01000188.1 GCA_900552705.1 uncultured Collinsella sp.
ACGTCAAGGCTCTCGATCGCGCCGAGCTTCCGCTGCTCTGCGGCGAGATCCGCCACGCCATCCTCGAAAGCTCCGCCGCCGTCGGCGGGCACGTTGCCCCCAACCTGGGCGTCGTTGAGCTTACGGTCGCGCTCCATCGCGTGTTTAACTCCCCCACCGACAAAATTGTCTTTGACGTGTCACACCAGACCTATGCCCACAAGGCGCTGACTGGGCGCGCGTACACTTATATCGACCCGGCACGCTACGGCGAGGCCTCTGGCTTTGCCAATCCCGACGAGTCCGAGCACGACCTGTTCGCCATGGGCCATACCTCCACGTCGGTGAGCCTGGGCTGCGGCCTTGCCCACGCGCGCGACCTGGCGGGCGACAGCTACAACGTCATTACCATCATTGGCGACGGTTCGCTTTCGGGCGGTCTGGCGTTTGAAGGCTTTAACAATGCCGCCGATCTCGACAGCAACCTGATCATCATCGTCAATGACAATGACCAGTCCATTGCCGAGAACCATGGCGGCCTGTATCGCAATCTGGCCGAGCTGCGCGCCAGCAACGGCACCTGTGAGCGCAACGTTTTCCGCGCGATGGGGCTCGACTACCGCTATCTGGACGCCGGTAACGATGTGTTGGCCCTAGTCGACGTGCTGCAGGAACTGCGCGATATCGATCATCCCATCGTGCTGCACGTCTCCACCGCGAAGGGCAAGGGCTTTGAGCCGGCCCAGAGCGACCCCGAGCGCTGGCATCATGTAGGTCCGTTTGACATGGCGACTGGGCGCAAGCTCTGCCCGGGCCATCCGAGCGAGCCTGCGCCGCGCACCTATGCCGACATTACGGGCGAGGCCCTGAGCGCTGCCATAGAGCGCGATCCGCAGGTTGTGGGCATCACGGCCGCAACGCCCTACATCATGGGCTTTACGCCCGAGCTTCGCGCCGCGGCAGGCAAGCAGTTTGTTGACGTGGGCATTGCCGAGGAGCACGCCGTGACCTTTGCCACCGCGCTTGCGCGCTCGGGCGCCAAGCCAGTCTTTGGTGTGTACGGCACGTTTTTGCAGCGCGCCTACGACGAGCTGTGGCACGACCTGTGCCTCAACGATGCCCCGGCGACGATCCTAGTGTTTGGCGCATCAATCTTTGGCACTACGTCCGAGACGCACCTTTCGTTCTTTGATATTTCCATGCTGGGCGGTCTTCCCAACATGCACTACTTGGCACCAGCCTGCATGGAGGAATATCTGTCCATGCTGAGCTGGTCGCTCGACCACCGCGAGCATCCCGTAGCGATCCGTGTACCGGGCATTGGCCTGGTAAGCCGCCCCGACCTGGCGCCTGCCGAAGACACCGACTACAGCGCCGTTCGCTACAACGTGGTGCGCCAGGGCCGCGACGTGGCCGTGCTCGCGCTCGGCGATTTCTTTGAGCTGGGCGAGCGCGTGGCAAATCGCTTGGCTGCCGAGTACGGCATCGAGGCCACGCTCGTCAACCCTCGCTTTGCAACTGAGCTTGACCGCGAGTTCCTCGACAGCCTTGCCGCCGAGCATCGCGTTGTCGTCACCCTCGAGGACGGCATCTTGGACGGCGGTTGGGGCGAGCGCGTGGCATGTTATCTGGCATGCACGCCGTTGCGCACGCGCACCTTCGGCATCGCCAAGGGCTTCCCCGACCGCTACGACCCCAACGAGCTGCTCGCTCAGAACGGCATGACGGCCGAGAACATGGCCGCCGAAGCCGTAAGGCTACTTAACGAGTAAAAAACCTCCGCAAGGGAAGCACCCCTGCGGAGGTTTTTATTTTCGCGGCGCGATTGTCTCAATCTGTAACATCTATGGCCCGAATTCCCGTCTAACTGTTACAGATCTCGACAAACCGTCTTTGCCCCTGACCTTTGTCTCAATCTGTAACAGATAGAGACCTTTTAGCCGTCCAGATGTTACAGATCGAGACATTCAAATCCCCCTGAAGAGAAAATCTCGATCTGTAACAGGTAGAACCCATTTCCTCATCTAACTGTTACAGATTGAGACAAAGCAGCGAGACAGGCCACCACATCTGCAAGAACCACCACAAAGGTGCCTGTCCCTTTTTGGTAGGTAGAATAACCCATAAGGTAAGTATGTTTCTGAGTTATTTCGTGTTGACCCATTTGAGCGCGATAGGGTATAACTCTACTCAACCGCTAGGGATTTTATTGAGAAAGGTGTTCTACCATGAGCAAAAACCTCTCCCAGCAGGTCGTTCTCGACCGCCGCGGCTTCGTTGCCGCCACCTTCGCAACCGTTGCCGGCCTTGGTCTTGCCGGCTGCTCCGACACCAGCGCCGAGGCCGACAAGGGTTCCGCCGTCGGCTCCTCCAAGAGCCCCGAAGATACCGAGGCTTCCACCATACTCGATGCCAAGGCATTCGACAAACTCGTCGACAACGGCCCCAAGGCCGATGACGACGCCATCGCCGCCAGCACCTGGGCCACGGCCGTCAAGGACGCCGGTGTCTTTAAGATCGGTGGCGTTCAGACCTCCACACTTTTCTCCCTCCTCAACGAGAAAGACGGTCAGACCCGCGGCTTCGACGCCGGTATCGCACAGCTCCTGTCCAACTACATTCTGGGCGAGAACAAGGTCGAGATCACCCAGGTAACCTCGGACACGCGCGAGTCCGTCCTGCAGAACGGCCAGGTCGACGCTGTCTTTGCCACCTACACCATCACTGACGAGCGCAAGAAGCTCGTCTCCTTCGCCGGTCCCTACTACTACACCCAGCAGGCTATCCTGGTGCTCGCCGACAACGACGACATCAAGAGCGTCGACGACCTGGCCGACAAGAACGTCGCCGTCCAGTCCGGCTCCAACGGCCCCGCCATCCTGGAGGAGTTCGCCCCCAAGGCCAGCCAACAGGAGTTCAAGACCGACGAGGAGGCCCGCCAGGCACTTCAGCAGGGCCGCGTTGACGCCTACGTCATCGACAACAACATGCAGCAGAGCGCCCTGGTCCGCGAGCCCGGCAAGTACAAGATTGCCGGCAAGCCCTTCGGCAGCAAGGAGCCCTACGGCATCGGCCTGCCGCTCGATTCCGACG
>USAX01000189.1 GCA_900552705.1 uncultured Collinsella sp.
CCCGTGCCGATCGTCCATCTGGACATCCATTGCTCCGAGCCCGGCTACTACGTAGCGGCCGACAACGAGGCCCAGGGTCGCATCATTGCCGAACTCGCCATCGCCCGTGGCGCGCGCCATATTGTCGTCGTCGGCCGAGCAGCATTTATGCAACTCACCCTGCGCGTCCTTGGCATTCACAAGGCGCTCGCCCTACATCCCGACATCAAGATCGAAGTCATTGACGCCGGCGAGTGGAACACGGCGGCCGACGGCTATGGTATCGGCAACCAAATCGCCGAGCGTCCCGCCGACGAACGCCCCGATTTTGTCGTCGGTCTAACCGACGTGCTGGCCTCTGGCGTCGTTTCGGCACTGGTCGACAAGGGCATCTCTGTCCCCGGGCAAGTACGCGTAGCAGGCTGCGATGGTAACCCGCTCGCTTGGAGCGGATCGGTCCCGCTCACTACGGTAGCGCCCCCGGGCTACGAAATTGGCCGCAAGGGCGTCCAACTGCTGATGGAGCAAATCGAGAACAAGGCCCCGGCAAAGACCAAGCATATCCGCGTCGGCTCTGCAGCGCGCACCGTCACCGCAGTCACGGCCACCGAGAATATCAACCGCCAAGAACTGGTACGTCCGTTCCTACTGGAGCGCGCCAGCACCCAGGCAAGCACCCAGACCGACGCCACGGCCATCAACCTCGGCGCGTATCTATAGCACGCCCGCAAGTATGCTAAGTCGCCGCTTAAGCAAAAGGGGCCCGACCATTGCCGGGCCCCTTTTGCTTAAGCGCAAACGTGGGTAATTGCTCGTTTCAACACCGCAATTGTCTAGCGCACGGCCTTGACCACCGCCGTCAGATCGAACAGCGTATCGAGCACGGCCTCGCAGCCGTCCACCACGTCCTGCGGCAGCGGCACGATATCGGGGACGACACAGACGTGGCAACCGGCCGTAATGCCCGAGACGCAGCCGTTGCGCGAATCCTCGACCACGGCACACTCCTCGGGAGCAAAGCCCGCGCGCTCGCAGGCGAGCAGATACATCTCGGGGTCGGGCTTACCGTGCACGACGTCCTCGCCGCAGGTCACCGTCTCAAACTTGTCAAAAAGACCGACCATCTTAAGGTTGCGCTCGGCCGTAACGAGACGCGACGACGTCGCCAGGCCCACGTGATAGCCCGCAGCCAGCAGCTCGTCTATGCACTCGGCGGCACCGGCCTTAAGCTCCAAATCGGTCTTAACTATCTCGTCGCGAATCTCCTTGTGGCGATGATAGATCGCCTCAGCGGTTTCTCTGCTGCCGTAATGCGCCTCAAGAATGTCCATGACATCGGGCAGCGTGCGACCGATAAACTGATGGATCAGCGCATCATCAATCGCGACCCCAAGCTCGGCAGCGCCCGCTTTCCATGCCTTAATGCCCAAACGCTCGGTATCGACCAGCGTTCCGTCCATGTCAAAAATAACAGCCTTAATCATATCGGTCCCCTTCATCGGCTTGCGTTACCGCCACTCTACCGCACTTTACAAACTTGTATATAACGTATATAGCATATTGAACTTCCGTTACATAGATAGAAGTCTTATGGCGAGCTGCTCGGTAGGATTATAGTTTTCGACCGAGTACTCAACGGTAAGGAACGTTTCATGTTTTCAGATAGCACCGCGTCCACAAAGGAGCTTCAGGACAAACTCGCAGCGCTCGAGCAGCTGCTTTTGGCATACGGTCGCGTCGCCATCGGCTTTTCCGGCGGCGTCGACAGCAGCTTTTTGGCCGCGGTCTGCGCCCGTATCATGCCCGCCGACACGCTTCTCGTTCACCTCACCACGCCGCTCATCGGCACGCCCGAACAGACCTCGTTTGAGCGCTCCGTTGATGGACAAGCCAATGAGGGGCCGCATTTTAAGCTCCCCGTGCTCAATCTTTCGGTCGATCAGCTGCAGCTCCCCCAAGTAGCCTGCAACGATGCCAATCGCTGCTACCACTGCAAGCATGCCGGCTTTACCGCTATCGTCAACCACGCCAAGTCGCTCGGCTTTCTCACCGTCATCGATGGCAGCAACGCAAGCGACCGCGGCGATTATCGCCCCGGCATGCGCGCCGCCCAGGAGCTCGGCGTACGCTCCCCTCTCATGGAGGTCGGCTTTACCAAGGACGAAGAGCGCGAGCTGCTGCGCGTATGGGGCTATCCCGTTTGGAACCTGCCGGCGGGAGCCTGTCTTGCCACGCGCGTCCCCACGGGCGAGGAGCTTACGCGCGATAAGATCGATTTAATCCGTACCTGCGAGGACTACCTGCACGATCTTGACCTGGCGCAGGTTCGCGCGCGCTTGGTCGGCGGCTGCATGCATATCGAGGCCGTTCCCGCAGATATCACCAAGATTGCCGCTCTAGGCGGTAGTACCGTCGATGCCGAGGGCAAGACCCCGCTGCCCGCCGCCATCGAGTCCGCGCTGCGCGAGCTGGGCTGCGGTCACATCTCCCCCGAGGTCACCCCCTACATCCACGGCAACATGAACCTATAAGTTACGCCGTTTTACAAACGGCGTAACCGCTCGGCGCTGCGCAGGCCCCGGGCACGGCAATCTGACGCTCAACTTCACGGGCGCGACCAAAAGGTCAGCGCCCGCTTGTTTCACGTCACCTTGCCGCACCCGACGCCCGCTCGCTCGCGTATGCTCAACCTGATCTACATAAGTAAACTGTCACCAACCTACCAAAAAGGGACAGGTTTGTTTTGGCAGGTTTTATCTGGGGAAACGCAAGCAGGGCCGCGACGCCTATATGGCGTCGCGGCCCTTTTCCTTGGAGAAGGATCGATTGATTGAACGGGATGACCGTTCTAGTCTTCGAGTCCGCTATTGATGAGCTCCGCAATCTCAACGGGATCGGTGCTCGCGCGCACCTTGTCACGGAAGCCGGCGTCCATCAGCATCACGGCAGCCTTGGAGAGCAGACGCAGATGCGTGGTTCCAGCCTCGCCGGCGGGCACGTACAGCGCGAGCGCAACATCGACGGGCACCCCATCGAAGCTCGGCCATTCAACGGGCTCGGCCAGTTTAAGCACGGCAACGCCCGGCGT
>USAX01000190.1 GCA_900552705.1 uncultured Collinsella sp.
AACCGGTGCTAGTACGCGGCGAGCTGCCCGAGAGCGCCGGTGAGGTCGCGGTGACTTCGAAGTTCTTGAAGGCTTCGGGCAAGAAAATCGGCGATACGGTGAGCTTTGCCGCCAACGATGCGAGCTCATCGAACCAAAGCGCCAAGGACCAGTTTGCCGATGGGGACTACACCATCACGGCCGAGGTTCTCGATCCCACCGATGTGAGCTCCGACTCGACGGTCAACGCCTTCCGTGCCGCCTCGGCCGCGGACTACAAGTTCTACGTGAGCGAGGATGCCGCGACATCTTCTTCCTACTCCGCTGCCCACGTGGTCGTCGAGGGAGCCAAGAGCCTCAACTCCTATTCGGATGCCTACACGACAAAGATTAACGAGGTCAAGGGTAATATCGAGAAGATCCGCGACGAGCGCGAGAAGGCGCGCGTCCAGGAGCTGACGGTTGACACGCCGGCAAGCTTGGATGCGGCTGAGCGCCAGGCCGCCATGCTCTTTGGGATTGAGCAGGATAGCATCAACCGCATGGCCGAGGGCAGCGAGGAGCGTGCGCAGGCTCAGGCCGAGTTGGACCAGCGCCGCGCCGCCGCCGACCAGCAATTCGCCGATGCCCGCGCCGAGCTTTCCGATCTGGGCGAATGCACTTGGTATATCCAGGACCGCGGTAACATCGCAAGCTACTCGAGCGTCGAGAGCGATAGCTCTTCGATCGAGGCCATCGCCACGGTTTTCCCGTTTATCTTCTTTGTCGTCGCCGTGCTCATCAGCCTCACCACCGCCACACGCATGGTCGAGGAGGAGCGCACGCTCATTGGCCTGTACAAGGCGCTTGGCTATTCACGCGGGCGTATCCTGTCCAAATATGTGGACTACGCACTGTGGGCGTGTCTGATCGGCGGCGTGCTCGGCAACATCATCGGATTTGTGGGCCTGCCGCTGTTCCTGTTTACGGTGTTTGACGACATGTACTCGCTGCCCCAGATGCTGCTTTCGTATGACATCGTGTCCTCGATCGTTTCGGTGGCGCTGTTTGCCGTGGGCGTGGTGGGCGCCACGATTATCGCCTGCCGCCACGAGATGGCCGAGACCCCTGCCTCGCTCATGCGCCCCAAGGCCCCGCGCGCCGGCTCGCGCATTCTGCTCGAGCGCATCGGCTTTATCTGGCACCGCATGGGCTTTTTGAACAAGGTCGCTGCACGCAACCTGTTCCGCTACAAAAAGCGCGCCTTTATGACCATCTTTGGCATTGCGGGATGCACGGCGCTCGTGATCTGCGGTATGGGTATCCGCGATACGTCGGTCGCGCTGTCGCCCAAGCAGTACGGCCACATCACACGCTATGACCTGCTGGCGGTCGCCAATCCCGACGATTTTTCGCAGACGTGCGCGGCGTTGGATGAGCGCAGCGCGGCCAAGGATTCCAACGTCACCGTGACTTCGACGCTGCCGATTATGACCGACAACGTCACCTTTACCTTTGGCGGCAAGAGCGAGACCGTGCAGCTGATTGTGGTGCCCGATGACCGCGCGAACGACCTGGATGATTACGTGTGTCTGGAAGATGAGTCCAAAGAGCCGCTCGCCCTGCGCGACGGGGATGTGTATTTGAGCAAGAGCTCGCAGCTGGTGTTGGGAATCCAGCCGGGCGATACGGCGCAAGTCCAGGATTCGTCGCTCAGTGTTGCCAAGGTCAAAGTCAGCGACATCTCGCTCAACTATCTGGGCAACACGCTTTACATGACGCAGGGCACCTATGAGCGCGCGTTCGGTCGAAGCGCACGCCTCAACGGCATCCTTGCGCTGCTTAAGGGCTCGTCGGCCGACCAGATTGCGCTTAGCAAGAAGCTTAAGAGCGACGGCTGGCTTACGATTTCGAGCACGGCTGAGCATTGGGAGAACTATGAGGCCAACTTCACCATCATCAACTCGGTCGTGGTGCTTGTGACCTTTATGGCAGCGTGCCTGTCGTTTGTGGTGGTGTTTACGCTGTCTAATACGAATATTTCGGAGCGCGAACGCGAGCTGGCGACCATCAAGGTGCTGGGCTTCCGCCGTGGCGAGGTGCATCACTACGTCAACAAGGAGACGTTGATCCTCACAGCGATCGGCGCTGCGCTGGGCGTGCCGCTGGGCGGCTTGCTGGCCGAGAGCTTTACCTACATTTTGCAGATGCCGTCGCTGTACTTTGACGTCGAGGTCGAGCCGCTGAGCTATGTGCTCGCCGTGGTGCTTTCCTTCGGCTTTACGATCATCGTCAACCTCGCTACCAATCGCACCCTCAATAAGATCGACATGGTCGGCGCCCTCAAGAGCGCCGAGTAGCCTGCCAAAAAGGGACAGGTTTATTTTGGCAGGTTTTATCGGGGCAAACGCCGGACAACCATTAGGTGGCCCGGCGTTTGCCCCGTTTTGCTGGGGATGTCTGTCGTTCAGTGCTCTTACTGGCCAATCCAGTGTTGCGCATAGCTCTTAATGTCCTCGGTAAAACCGTCAAGGTCGTCAAGGGTGATCACGCTGTCGATAAGCAAATTGGCTATCTCGCGGTGCATTGTGCTGCGGCGAATGTCGTTTGCAATTACGCCTGAGGACAGCTTGTCTCTATTGAGGCGCTCTTCTAGTGCCCAAAATCTACTGGACGCTTCGCTGTCGCCGTTCAGTATCTCAACGTACTGGCCGATGAGCTTTTCCATATAACGTTCTTGCCATTGAGGAAGCATTTTCTTGAACAGCTTCCAGTCGCTTTCGGCTACGTCGCGCATATGTCCTCCGCTCGTCAAACGGGCTTTCCATTTGCCTTTCATTCTATTTGGCTTTCGCTCACAGGCGTGGATGAGAGGCTCTCTTTAGCCTTCGAGATTGGGCCTGAATGGGTGGTTTAGGCCTGTTTGCGGCACTTCCATTGTTTGCGGCACCAGCGCATGAGCGCCTTTATGACGGGAATCGTGATGAGGATGATCCATGCAGGATGGGGCTGTCCCAAACAGAGCCACATGTAGAGGAACCAAGCGATGGCGGCTGCC
>USAX01000191.1 GCA_900552705.1 uncultured Collinsella sp.
GCGACCACGTTGGTATCGACCACGACCAGGTCCGGATTCTTCTCGAGCATCAGGTAGCGATCGAACGACCCGTCCTCGTGATACAGCACCGAAATCGCGCTGCACGGACCGTCCATCGAAGCCGCCGTGGGACATACGCACAACGGCAACTCGGCATAAAACGCTACTGCCTTGGCGATATCGAGCATTTTGCCGCCGCCAATACCCACCACCATGTCGCAATACTCGGCCCGGGCTTCCTTGGCCATTTCGACAACGGCATCTTCCGTACACGGACCGTTGTAAATCTTAAAGAACGGCTCGCTTAGATCTTCATCCAGAAATCCATCGACGATCTGCCTGCACAGCCGATCCTCGGTGCCCTGGTCAAACAAGACATAGGCAGCGCAGCCCAACCATGACAAATACCTGCCCTGACGCGAAAGTTCGCCCGGCCCCTGAACATACCGGCCAGGACCACCGTAAACCATAGGAAGCGCCATACGAGAATCCGCCCTTCATCAAACAACGATTGGTGCAAAGCCATCTGCTGACTTTGCCCCTTCCTTAACTTAGCCTACTCATCCATGAGATAGTAATGGCCCAGCGCATCGGCACCCAAAATGGCGTTTGCGACCATCTCGGGCGTCACCTCAAACGGCATGTTGCACATAGTGTCCTCGGGCGCGCACGCGGCCTCGGCAACGACCATGGCCTGCTCGCGCGTAACCTCGGCAACGCCAAGTTCCTTCATCGTGACCGGCAGGCCCAGCTCAATGCAGAAGCCCAAGACTTCCTCGAGCTTCTCGGTCGAAGCGTCCTCGAGTACCAGCTGGACGATGGTGCCGAAGGCGACCTTCTCGCCGTGGTACATGCCGTGACACTCGGGCAGCATCGTCAGGCCATTGTGGATGGCATGAGCAGCAGCAAGGCCCGAGCTCTCAAAGCCAATGCCCGAAAGCAGCGTGTTGGCCTCAATGATGTGCTCGACGGCAGGCGTGAGCGCACCCTTCTCCAGCGCGACCTTGGCCTTGACGCCATCGGCCATAAGCGTCTCGTAGCAGAGCTTGGCGAGCGCCAGGCCGGCCATTCCGCCCTTACCGCCGGCGCAGGTGCCGCCGTCGGCATCATGCGTCGCCTGGGCCTCGAAATAGGTTGCGAGCGCATCGCCCATACCGGAAACCGTCAGGCGCACCGGGCTCGCCGCGATAACCGTCGTATCCATCAGGACGATATTGGGGTTTGCCTTAAGGAAGAGGTACTTGTCGAACTGGCCGTCATCGGTATAGAGCACCGAAAGCGCCGAACACGGGGCATCGGTCGAAGCAATGGTGGGGCAAATGATAACCGGGGACTCCAGGTAATAGGCGACGGCCTTCGCGGTGTCGAGGATCTTGCCGCCACCGACGCCAACGATGATGTCGCAACCGTTGTCGTGAGCGAGCGCCACCAAACGGTCGACCTCGCCCTTGGAGCATTCGCCGTTAAAGTCCTCAAACAGCAGCTCGGCCTTAGCCTCGGCAAAACCGCCCTCGATCTTGGCACCGACGCGCTTCTTGCCCGAAGGCGTCACGATGACGAGGGCCTTAGCGCCGAGCGGCTCGACATAGGAGCCGAGCTTGGCGAGCTCGTCCGGACCCTGGATGTACTTGCTGGGGCTATTGAAAATTGCAGCCATAACTATCCCATTCTCTAAAAGAAAAAAGAAAGGGGCTCCGTACGGATACGTGCGGAGCCCCTCGTTACGATAACAAGAGTCGATTAGAAATCGATGTCGGTGTCGTAGTAGCAGGCCTTGAGGATCTTCTCGAAGTCGGCAGCCTTGGTCTCACGCGGGTTCTCGGGCGTGCAGGCGTCCTGCTCGGCGTTCGCGGCGATCTCGGGCAGCTTGGCGAGGAACTCCTCCTCGGAGACCATCTGCGGGTTCTCGGCGTCGACCTTCACGCCACCATTTGCGTAATCCTTGATGGACTGCGGAATGTTGAGCTGGTCGTTGAGGTCGCGAATCTTCTGGACGAGCGCAGCGATGAGCTCCTCGTTGGTCTCGCCGGGAAGGTGCAGGATCTCCTTGGCCACGTAAGCGTAACGCTCGGCAGCACGCGGATCCTTGGAGTTCCACTGGATAACCTTGCCCAGGTACATGGCGTTAGCAGCACCGTGGATGATGTGACCGTTCTCGAAGGCAGCACCGGTCTTGTGAGCCATGGAGTGAACGATGCCGAGCAGGCCCGAGGAGAAGGCGATACCGGCGATGCACTGAGCCTCGTGCATGTGCTGACGGGCCTCATGGTCGCCAGCATAGGACTTGGGCAGCCACTCGACGATCTCGCGGATGCCGTGCAGGGCGTTGGCGTCGGTGAACATAGAGGCGAAGGTAGAAACGTAGGCCTCCATGCAGTGGGTCAGAGCATCCATGCCGGTGTGAGCGCACAGCTTGGCGGGCATGGTGTAGGTGAGCTCGGGGTCGACGATGGCGACATCAGGGGTGATGTTGAAGTCGGCCAGCGGGTACTTGATGCCCTTGGCGTAGTCGGTGATGACGGAGAAGGCGGTAACCTCGGTAGCGGTACCGGAGGTAGAGGAGATGGCGCAGAAGTGAGCCTTCTGACGCAGCTCAGGGAAGCTGAACGGCTGGACGATGTTATCGAAGGACTCCTCGGGATACTCGTAGAAGACCCACATGGCCTTAGCGGCATCGATGGGCGAGCCGCCGCCGATGGCGATAATCCAGTCGGGCTCGAACTCGCGCATGGCCTCGGCGCCCTTCATGACCGTCTCGATGGACGGATCGGACTCGACGCCCTCGAACAGCTTGACCTCGAAGCCGCCTTCCTTAAGGTCGGCCTCAACGTCCTGCAAGAACCCGCCGCGGCGCATAGAGCTGCCACCAGAAACGATGATGGCCTTCTTGCCCTTGAGGTTCTTCACCTCGTGGCGAGCGCCCTCACCAAAGTACAGATCGCGAGGATTGGTAAAACGTCCCATACTGTGCCTCCTAAACAAGCCCCTCTTAGACTTG
>USAX01000192.1 GCA_900552705.1 uncultured Collinsella sp.
CGCTCGCGCCAGTAAACTGCCTCGTCGTAAAAGCTCAGACGCTCCTGCACGCTCGCACGCTCGGCTTTGAGCCCGGCAATCTGCTCGTCGAGCGCCTGCACCCGCGAGCGCAGGTGGTCGGTCATCTCGCTAATGTCGAACGTCGAGGCTAGGCGGTCGATCTCATCGAGTTCGAGCCCTAGGTCGCGCAGCATGCAGATCAGACGCATGAGCGGGATCTGCGTGGGCGAATAGAAACGGTAGCCTTTTTCGTTAACCACGGCGGGCTTAAACAGGCCGATCTTGTCGTAGTAGATGAGCGTTTGGCGCGAAACGTTAAACAAGCTCGCCATCTCGCTAATCGCATACATGCCCATCTGCATAGATCCTCCCGACACACCAAAGCCCGCCGCCCACAGGGGCAGCGGGCTCAAACACTCCTCGTATCCTACCCTAAAGACGCCTATGACCAGCGCTTATAGTTTGCACATGACACGCCGACGGCCTCGAGCGCCTTGGCGGCAATGTGATGCACCGCGTCATCGAGCGTGGCGGGGCCGTTGTAAAACGTGAGCATGGGCGGCATGAGCATGACGCCCGGCACGCGCGCCAGGCGCGCCATGTTGTCGATGTGAATGGCGCTGAAGGGCGTCTCGCGCACCATGAGCACCAGGCGGCGCTGCTCTTTCATCTGCACGTCGGCCGCACGCAGCAGTAGGTTTTCGCTGTAGCCGCTTGCGATGCCGGCGAGCGTCTTCATGGAGCACGGGGCCACGATCATGCCGTCGACCGGATAGGTGCCGCTTGCGATGGCGGCGCCGATGTTCTTGTTGTCGTAGACCACATCGGCATGCGCGGCAAACTCGTCGAGCGTCATGCCGAGCTCCTGCTCGATGGTGATCTCTCCCCCACGTGTGACGACAAGCGCCGACTCGGCACCGGCCTGACGCAGGCATTTGAGGCACTCAAGACCCAGCGCGGCACCGCTAGCGCCAGACACGCCAACGACGATGCGACGGGGACGGCCAGAAGACTCAGGCATGACAACTCCTTGACTACTTGGTAGGGCTACTTACTAGAAAGCAATCTCCTTGGCCCACTTGTCCTTGTCGATCTCCATGAACTGCGAGCGAATGAAATTCTTCTTGAGGTCGAACGGAACCGTGCAGTCGAAGATGGCCTTGCAGGCGATGCCGTGCTCGCGAATCGTGGGGTCGAACGCGGGGTCGTTGGACGGGTCGAGCACGTGGCAGTGGCAGCCGGGGATGGTGATGAGGTCGACGTCGGCCTGGAAGCGCGTGGTCATGGCCCACATCACGTCGCTCATATCAAAGATGTCGACATCCTCGTCAACCAAGATCACATGCTTGAGCTCGGAGAATGCCGAGAAGGCGAGCATGGCGGCGTTGCGCTGACGGCCCTCGTCATTTTTGCTCGACTTCTTAAACTGCATGATGGCAACGAACTTGCCGCCGCCGCAGGGTGCAGCGTGGACGTTGAGCAGGCGGCCCGGGATAGCGGTCTCGACCATCTTGTAGATGGAAGCCTCGGTGGGGATACCGGCCATGGACACGTGCTCGTGCGAAGGGCCGATGCAGCTCTCCATAATGGGGTTGACACGCGTGGTGACGGCGGTGATCTTGATCACCGGGCAGACCTTGGCGCCGCCGGTGTAGCCGGGGAACTCGGGCATGGCGTAGCCGTGGCCGTTGACATCCTCGTTGATGGTCTCGTCGTGCATGAGGTAGCCCTCGAGCACGTACTCGGCATTGGCAATGCACTTCTGCGGAACGGTGACGCAGTCGGCAAGCTCGACGGCGTGGCCGCGCAGGGCGCCGGCGATCTGCAGCTCGTTGAAGCCGAGCGGCGTGGTGGGAGCCTCGAAGCCGCAGCACATGTACACGGCGGGATCCAGGCCGATGGAAATGGAGATGGGCATGTCCTCGCCGCGCTGGCAGTACTCGTCAAAGAACGCGCCCAGGTGACGGCTGCCCGGGGTGATCCACATGGCAAGCTTGTCCTTGTCGACGCAGGAGAAGCGATGGATGGTCACGTCGGACTGGGAGCCGTCGGGGCTCGTGCCGTAGGCGAGGCCCATGGTGATGTAGGGGCCGCCGTCGACGGGCGTGTTGGTGGGAGCGGGAACGATCCTGCGCAGGTCAAAGCCCTCGTCGGTCGCCTTGTACACGACCTCCTGACAGTCGACGTGCGCACCCTCGGCGATCTGCTCGGGCGCGATCAAGTTCTCGAAGCGCTTGCCGATCTCGAGGCCCAGGTGCTCCTCGTCCAGGTCGAGCAGGGCGGCAACGCGTTTGCGGCTGGCAAGCATGCCGATGCAGACCTTAGCATCGTCAAAGCCCTTGACGTTGTTGAAGACCATCGCCGGACCCTCTTTGGTCGGACGCATAACGGTGCCGCCGGCGCCGACGTGACGATAGACACCCGAGACCTCGGCGTCCGGGTCGACCTGGGTGTCGGTCTCGAGCAGCTGGCCCGGCATCTCGCGCAAAAAGTCGAGTGCGGAGCGCAGGTCGTGGATCTGGGAAGCATCGGTAGTGGACATAGCGTGCTCCTTTCGGGAGAGTGCCCGGCGGCGGAAGTGCCGCCGGGCTGGGGAACATAGTGGGGCCACGGCGCTTATAGATGGAGCGCTTGGCAACTCGCGGTTCAAGCACTCGGCTGTTTACAGCCCAAGCGCTCGGCCGCTTACATCAGGCCAAAGAGATGGAACCAGGCGGCCTCGACCAGCACGACGATAAAGACGACCGCGGTGAGGGGAATGCCCATGCGCATGGCCTCTTTGGAGGTGTAGCCGCCGGCGTCCTTGCCCTCGCCGATAAGGATCGGCAGGTTATGGAACGGCAGGATGTAGTGGATGTTGATGGACGTGAAGACGATGAGCGCCACGGCGAGCGGGCTCACGCTGGAGCCGGCCGCGAAGCTGATGAACGCCGGCACGCACACGCCGAGCACGGCCATGACCGAACCCATGAACATGTGGATGATCATGGAGAG
>USAX01000193.1 GCA_900552705.1 uncultured Collinsella sp.
CGGCGCCTGGTGTATCGCCACCGTCGATATGGGACACATGCGACTGTTCAACGAATGGCACGGACAGGCCGAGGGCGACCGCATGCTCGCCGATGTGGGCACGGTCCTCAAGGACATCGAGAATGCCGACATGGGCGTCGCAGGGTACTGGGGCCAAGACGACTTTTGCATACTCATCCCCTTTGAACACGACACCGTCCATCAGATCTATAGCCGCGTTCGCCAGGCCGTGGCCAAGTATGATGACGGCGTGGGATTCTGGCCGTCCATGGGCGTCTACCCCATCGACTCCAACGAGAAAATCACCATCGATGCGCAGGCCAAGGCCATGTTTACCAATCGGCGCGCAAAAAACGACTTTAAGGAGCGTATTGCCATTTTCCGCCCCGAGGAGTACGAGCGCGAAATCGCGTTCCACCGCACGCTGACCGAATTCCAATATGCGCTCTCCAACGGCCGTATTACCTACTACCTGCAGCCCCAGGTCGACATGGAAACCGGCGAGATCATTGGCGCCGAAGCGCTCACGCGCTGGATCGACAAGGATGGCTCCCTCATTTCGCCCGCCACCTTTATCCCCACTCTCGAGGAAAGCGGTTTTGTGGTGACGCTCGACAAATACGTTTGGCAGGGCGTTGCCTTGTGGCTGCGCGAGCGCATCAATCGGGGGCTTCGCGTGGTTCCGATCTCGCTTAATGTGTCGCGCGTGGATATCCTTGCCTGCGACGTTGCCGAGCATATGGGGGCGCTCGCCGCCCAATACAACCTGCCGCCCGAGCTCATGCGCATCGAGATCACCGAGACAGCTTATACGGGAGAGTCCGAGGCCGTGAATAAACTAACGGCCGACCTGCACACCCGCGGCTTCTCGACCTATATGGACGATTTTGGCACCGGCCAGTCTACGCTCGCGATGCTCAAGAACGTCAACGTCGACGTCATCAAGCTCGATCGCACGTTTGTGCCCGATAACGGCGATGAGGGCCGCAGCGTGCAAATCGTTTCATCAATGCTCGAGATGGCACAATCGCTCCATCTGCCCGTTGTAATCGAAGGCGTCGAGACCAAAGAGCAGGCAAACATGTTGCGCCAAATGGGTGCCCGCTACGCTCAGGGCTTCCTCTACTACCGCCCCATGCAGGTGGAGGATTTTGAAGCGCTGCTCGATGGCGGCGGCCGCAACTGATACGCTTACGCGCAAAACACTACCGCCGAAGGGGCGTTTGTCCCCATCGGCTAACTTATTCCCCCAATCCAAACCGAATTGGGAATATGATACAAACCACTGTTGTGCCCAAGGAGGTTATCCATCATGAACGAGCCGTATCGCCTGGGCGAGCAATCAATCATTGCCTATCTTCAGCGACTTGCGAACGGGGTCTCGACCGCCGAGCTCGATGTTGCCGCGCTGCCCACGGAACTGTGCGCCATCGGCGAGCAGTTACAGAAGACATTTGCCATCCTGCAGCAAGAACGCGAGCTGCTTGAGCGCGGCGCCTATATCGATTCACTCACCAATCTTGGCAACCGTGGTGGGCTCGATTGCCATATCGACCAGCTCTGGCGCAAAGGTGTTCCCTTCACCTGCGCCTATATTGACATCGACCACCTCAAGCACTGCAACGATACGTTTGGCCACGCCGAGGGCAATCACTACATTCTGAGCATCTGCCGCGCGCTTACCGAGACAATGGAACCCAATGACCTGCTGTTCCGTATCGGTGGAGACGAATTTGTACTTATATCCCCCACGACAGACGAATCCGAACTCGAGCAGCGCCTGGAGCGGACGCGCGCCAACCTTATCGAGGCAACATCGGGCGGCAAAGCGCCCATGATCGCTAGCTTTAGCTTTGGCTGCTCGCGCGTCGACCCGCTGGCAGGCGATACGCGTCGCCAGATGACAAAGGACGCCGACCGCAAAATGTATCGCTACAAGCTCATGCACCGTGTGCAGCAGCCGAAGGAAAACGACGCATCCATGCGCCCGATCGCCAATCAGCCTCCCTGCAACGACCGAGTGTTCCAAGCAATCTCCATGAGCTCCGAGACGCGCTATCCGTTCATCATTAACCTCGACACCGGCGAATCGCAATGGTCGGTTAATGCCGTGCGCGATTTTGACCTACCCTCCCAGCATCCCTACAACTCGCTTGATATATGGCTTGCCCGTGTTCACCCCGAGGACCGCGACAACGTACGCGCCGAGCTCGATATGGTGGTAAACGGCACGTGGCACTTCCACTGCATGCAGTATCGCGTCATGAATACCGCCGGAAAATACGCGCTGTGCGACTGCACGGGCTACCGCCTGGACGGCACCGATACCGAGCCCAACATGTATGTGGGCATTGTTACCAACCGAAGCTTGGCAGATACGACCGATTTCGTGACCGGCCTGGGCGATATCCACGCCCTGGTCAACGCCATTGGCGAGATGCGTCGCGTGGCACGAAACGCGGGCTTGGTCGCCATTAAAATCGACGACATCGCCAAGGTCAATGCCCGCTTTGGCTTTGATGCGGGCGACCGCGTTTTGGCAGAAAGCGCCGCCTGCCTCATGGATTGCTCGCGCGGCAAGGGTCGTCTGTTCCGCTCGACCGGACCGATGTTCGTGGCGCTCTTTGACGAGCTCGATCCCGAAGAGACCGACGCGGTCGCAGGCGAAATCGAGCGGTTCTTGGGATCGCCCGTGCTCTTGGGCTCATTTGAATATCAGCCGCCCCTTCGCGTGGCCACGCTTCATCTGGACGCCGTCGACCGACAGCCCGTTTCCATTTTGAACGAACTTAATGCGCTGATTAGAGAGGCGCCACAGGTACCGGGCACCAAGCTGGACTAGCGTTATGGGGCGCATGATGGTTAATTTCCGATCTCAACCGAACACATTGGGCAAATAGGTCGTACCCGCAGTTAGCCGAACGTCCCCGCAGTCCCTCCCGGGG
>USAX01000194.1 GCA_900552705.1 uncultured Collinsella sp.
TCCTCGGGCTTGGCCTCGCCCTTCAGGATCTTAACGGCCATCTCGCCCGCGGCGTAGCCCAGGTCCTTATAGTTGATGGAGAGGGTGAACAGGCCGCCGGCCATGCACATACCCTCCTCGCCGGTCACGAAGGGGAGCTTATTCTCCTTGCAGATCTGGCCGACCTGCGAAGCGCCCGCGGCGATGGTGTTGTCAGTGGGGGAGTACAGCGCGTCGACCTTGCCCACGGCAGACTCGACGACGGACTGAATCTCGTTGGAGCTCGAGACGGTGAAGTCAGTGTACTCGAGCCCCAGCTTGTCGAGCTCCTTCTTGGCGGCCTTGATCTGGACGTCGGAGTTGGACTCGGCGGTGCAGTAGAGCAGGCCGACCTTTTTAACGTCGGGCAGGACCTTCTGCATCATCTCGAGCTGCTCGGCGACCGGGGTGAGGTCGGAAGCGCCCGTGACGTTGGTGCCGGGCTTGTCGTTGTCCTGGACCAGGCCGGAGGCGGCGTAGTCGGTGATGGCACAGCCCACGATGGGGATATCGGCCGTGGCGCCGGCGGCAGCCTGCGCGGCGGGCGTGGCGATGGCATAAATCAGGCTGACGTTGTCGCCCACAAACTTGTCGGCAATGGACTTACACGTGGACTGGTCGTTCTGGGCGTTCTTCTGGTCGATCTTGACCTTAAGGCCGCTCTCCTTGATGGCCTTGACAAAGCCATCGTTGGCGGCGTCGAGTGCGGAGTGCTCGGTGAGCTGCAGAACGCCGATGGTGTAGTCGGAACCGGCGGCAGCAGAGCCGGAACCAGAGTTGCCGCCGCATCCGGCGAGCGGGGCGAGCGCGAGCAGGCCAGCGGAGACCAGAAGGCTCCTGCGGCTGATGGTGATGTCCTTCATATCATTACCCCCAGTATAAAAATGGCTGGAAACACTGCACTGGGACAAAGTGCAAGTGGGACTATAGTAGCGCTGATGTCCATTTTTACAACAGCCTGGCGGGTTTTTTAATACAGAATCGGATGGGCGGTACGGGTAGTCGAATGGGCGGCGGAGGGTCTTATGCGGCGGAGGAGGCATCGTCCTCGTCCAGGGCGGCGAAGAGCTTCTTGCCGTCGAGGAGACGTGTGGTGACGTTTCTCATTCGGCCGATCTCTACGGTACGCAACGTGTCATCGGCGCCTCGCGCGTCATAGACCGTTCCCAGCAAATACGAGATGCCGTCTCGTTGCTTGATGGCAAAGGGCCGGAGTGTCATCCGTGCCACTTCGACCTCTCCGCGTGCCGTGACACTCGAAATATCAAAACTCACCGTGGTTCCGTGGTCGATGGCCTGCTCGATGAGCTCGCAGGCATCGATGCGCTTGACGGGCGTGCGTGTGGCCTTGGTGGATTTGTCGCCTGCGCTTGGAGCAGGCTCGGGTGCATCGAGGTAGCCGCGAACGTCGGCACTCGCCATGGCGACCAGGTGCTGCGCCATGCTCTTTCGAATGGCGATGGGCGTGGAGCGGTTGCGCATGACCATGCCGTGGAGCCGGATGATCTCTTCGTCGGTGAGCGGACGGGTCAAGAGTCGATAGCCCACGCCGCGCTTGTACTCAATTTCGTATCCGGCATGGCGAAGTGCGGAGATGGCGGTGTAGATGCTGCGCCGCGCCGCCGAGATGGGCATGCGGGCGGGGTCGTCGGGATGGGCGAGGCGCCGGATCAACTCATCGGAAAGCATGGCCTTGTCCTCGCCGGTGTTTTCGCTTAATAGTTGCAGGATGCGAACGGCGCGATAGGCTGCCATCGAGGCGGCGCCCCTCGTTGTGGTGTCGTAAGTTTCAACAGCGGTTTCGGTCATGGCGCCCACGTCCTTTCCGTTTTGGGTGGCGACGGTATGGAGCCTAGGACGCGGGGCTTTCCCAGGGGTGCAGGACGCCCTGGGCGGTCGGTAGCCGTCGGCAAGCGGCGGGTCGAGTTTTCAACAGCCCTGCCCAACTGACCAAAAACTTGCCAAAAGATTGACGGATGCTGTTGAAAAAAGCGCCCCTCGGCTTGCCGAGAGGCGCTGGCGTGATGCGCTGGAACGTGTTTGGTGGCGCTGTGGCGATTAGAAGTCGGCGTTGCCCACGGTGCGCGGGTGCGGCAGGACGTCGCGGATGTTGCCCACGCCGGTCAGATACATGACCAAGCGCTCGAAGCCCAGACCGTAGCCGGCGTGCTTGCAGGAACCGTAGCGGCGCAGGTCAAGGTAGTACTTGTACTGCTCGGGATTCATGCCCAGGTCCTTGATGCGGGCCTCGAGCAGATCCAGGCGCTCCTCGCGCTGGGAGCCGCCGATAATCTCGCCGATACCCGGCACCAGGCAGTCGGCGGCGGCGACGGTCTTGCCGTCCTCGTTCATGCGCATGTAGAACGCCTTGATCTCGGCCGGGTAGTCGGTTACGAAGGTCGGGCGCTTAAAGTGCTCCTCGGTCAGGAAACGCTCGTGCTCGGTTTGCAGGTCGATGCCCCAGCTCACGGGATAGTCAAACTTGTGACCGGCGGCGACGGCCTGCTCCAGGATTTCGACGGCCTCGGTATAGGCGACGCGGGCAAAGTCGGAGTTTGCCACGTGGTCCAGACGCTCGAGCAGACCCTTGTCCACAAACTTGTTGAGCATATTGAGCTCGTCGGGGCAGGTGGCCATAACGTCCTTAAGGACGTACTTGAGCATGGCCTCGGCGTTATCCATGTAGTCGTTAAGGTCGGCAAAGGCCATCTCGGGCTCGATCATCCAAAACTCGGCGGCGTGGCGCGTGGTGTTGGAGTTTTCGGCGCGGAAGGTGGGGCCAAAGGTGTACACGTCGCCAAAGGCCATGGCAAAGTTCTCGGCATTGAGCTGGCCGGACACGGTAAGGCTCGCGTGCTTGCCAAAGAAGTCCTGGCTCCAGTCGACCTCGCCGGACTCGGTGAGGGGCGG
>USAX01000195.1 GCA_900552705.1 uncultured Collinsella sp.
TGAGCCCCGAGCTCGCGGGCATCGCGCTCGTGGCCTACGCGGTCCTGGGCGTGCTGCTGCCCCTGACCTCGGCCAAGGCATGCGGCACCACCGGCCGCCAGAGCCGCGAGGGCGCCGGTAAGCTGGGCGCCTTTGTACTCGACAGTCTGCGCGGCGCGGGCGAGACCATCCAGTTTGCCGGTGGCACCGATCGCAGCCGTGCCCTGGGCAAGCTGACCGAGCAAGTCGGCGCCGTGGACGCGCGCCTCAAGCGCCGCCAGGCGGTCAGCGAGGCCGTAGCCGATGCGCTTATTCTTGTGGCTAATCTGGTGATGCTCGGGCGTGCGCTGCAGCTGGTGGCTGCGGGAACGATTGACTTTGCCGCAGCGTTTGTCGCCGTCTTTACCTTTGTGTCGTCGTTTGGCTCGGTGATGGCCGTGAGCCGCCTGGGTGCCTCACTGCAGGAGACGCTCGCCTCGGGCGCACGCGTGCACGATTTGCTCGACGAGCAGCCCCAGTGCGCCGAGGTCGCCGATGGACAGAACGTTGAGTTTGCCGGCGCCGCAGCCGAGCATGTGAGCTTTAGCTATGCGGGCGGCGTGGACGCGGGCGGTGCGGGCGCCACAGAGCAGGTCGCGAACGACACCGCTGCGAGTCTCATCCTCGACGACGTGACCTGCACCTTTGCGCCCGGTACCATGACCTGCATCATGGGGCGCTCGGGTTCGGGCAAGTCGACGCTGCTTAAGCTGCTCATGCGCTTTTGGGACCCCGCAGCCGGCACCATCACGGTGAGCGGCGTCGATGCCCGCCACATCAACACGGCGAGCCTGCGCAGCCACGAGGCCTATATGACCCAGGACACGCATCTGTTCTGCGGCACCGTACGCGAGAACCTGCTGGTCGCGCACGCCAACGCCACCGATGCCGAGCTGCTCGACGCTTGCCGCTCCGCCTCACTCACCACGCTCATCGACCGTCTGCCGCAGGGACTCGACACGCCCGTTGCCGAGCTGGGCGACTCGCTTTCGGGCGGCGAGCGCCAGCGCATCGGCCTTGCGCGCATCTTCCTCAACGACGCACCCTTCATCTTGCTCGACGAACCCACCAGCGCGCTCGATGCTCTCAACGAGGCGTCCGTGATGCAGGCAATCGACGAGCTCAAGCGCCGCGGCAAGACCATTGTGCTCGTGAGCCACCGTGCCAGCACCTGCGCGTTTGCCGATTTCTCGCTTTCGGTCGAGCACGGGAGGCTGAGCTAGATGGCGCGCCCGGTCGACACGCCGGAGCTGGCGCGCAAACGTGCACGCGAGGCCCAGATGGTGTCGCAGATGATTGCGCTGTGGTGTCGTGGGCATCATGGCGGCGGGCATGTGGTCGAACAGGCTGGCGACGATGAGTCCGTGCGCGTGAAGCTCGGCCTTCGGACCATTACGCTCTGCTCCGAATGTGCCGAGCTGCAGGCCTACGCCGTCGCGCGCATCGAGCGCTGCCCCCACATGGACATCAAGACATTTTGCTCGGCCTGTCCTTCGCATTGTTACCGGCCTGCCATGCGCGAGAAGATCCGCGAGGTCATGCGCTGGTCGGGACCGCGTATGATCCGCTATCGCCCCATCACCGCCGTGAGACACGCGATGGTAACGGTGCAGGCCAAACGCGTGGCGGCACGAAGCAAGTAGTTGCCGGCGCCGGCACGCGCCGCCTGCTCTTTCCAGTCGGTTTCGACTTGCAGCGTTCCCGCCGCGCCGAGGCTGCGCCATTACAATGGAACGGATTCGCCAAATGCAAAGGAGCCGCCATGTCCGCTTGCCCGCTGGTCGATTGCCACACCCACACCTCGTTTTCGGATGGACACGCCACGTTTGAGGACAACGTCCGCGCTGCTGCCGCCGCCGGCTGCCGCGTTATGGTCTCAACCGACCACCTCACCCTGCCCGCCAGCATGGACGCCAACTGCGAAGTGCAGGTTGTCGAGGGCGACCTGACGGCGCATCGCCTGGCCTTTGAGGACGCCCGCAGGCTTGCCGCGCAAATCGCGCCGGAGCTCGAGCTTATCTATGGCTTTGAATGCGATTGGTACGAGGGCTGCGAACCCTTGGTTGAGCGCTGGTCCCAGGACGCCATGGTGCGCTTGGGCAGCGTGCATTGGATTGGCGACCCGGGCGATATCATGGCAGGCGCCGCGGGGACGGCGGGGACAGAGGACGTCGCGCGTCCCGATACGCCTGATTCGCTTTGTGGCTGGATCGACGACGATACCAACCTGCATGTTTGGGAAAACTTAGGCGTGCGCGGCGTGTGGGAGCGCTATGTCGATGACTGGTGCCGCGCCTGCGAGAGCTCGCTCAACTTTGACGTGATGGCCCACCCCGACCTGGTCATGCGCTTTTCGAAGGACGGCTTTGCACCCGACTTTGACCCCGCGCCGTTTTGGGAGCAGATGGCCGAATGCGCCCACGATACGGGTCGCCGCGTTGAGGTCTCGACCGCCGCACCGCGCAAGGGGCTCGACGATTACTACCCCGCGACCGAGCTGTTGCGCCGCTTCGCCCATGCCGAGGTGCCCATCACCTTTGGCTCGGACGCGCACCGCGCCTGCGACATCTGCTGGAACATCCGCGAGGCCCAGGCCCACGCCTACGACTGCGGCTACCGGGCCTTCGATATCCCCCACCCCACCGGCGAATGGGAATCCACGCCCCTCGCCTAACTACTCATTGGGGACAGACTTAAATGACTAGTGGCGGCGGGCGTTGAGTTCGCCGGCCAGCTCGTCGAGGGTGATGCCGTAGCGCTCGAGCGTCACGAGCAGGTGGTAGATCAGGTCGCCGGCCTCGTAGCGAATGTGATCGTGGTCGTTATCCTTGCAGGCCATGATCACCTCGCTCGCCTCCTCGGCAAGCTTCTTGA
>USAX01000196.1 GCA_900552705.1 uncultured Collinsella sp.
GTGCCGCCACCAGAAGCGACGGAGAAGTACTTCTTGCCAGCCTCGATGCGCTCCTTCTTGTAGGTGCCAGCGACGGGGTGCTGGAAGCGCGTGGGGTTGGTGGAGTTACCGGTGATCGAGATGTCGACGTTCTCGTGCCACATGATGGCAACGCCCTCGCGGACGTCGTCGGAGCCGTAGCAGTTAACGGCAGCGCGGGGACCATCGGAGTAGGGGATGGTCTCGACGACCTTGAGCTCGCCCGTGTAGTAGTCGAACTGGGTCTTCACATAGGTGAAGCCGTTGATGCGGGCGATGATCTGGGCGGCGTCCTTGCCCAGACCGTTGAGGATAACGCGCAGCGGCTTCTTGCGAGCCTTGTTGGCGTTCAGAGCCAGGCCGATAGCGCCCTCAGCGGCAGCGAAAGACTCGTGGCCGGCCAGGAAGGCGAAGCACTCGGTGTCGTCGGAGAGCAGCATAGCGCCCAGGTTGCCGTGGCCCAGACCGACCTTGCGGTCCTCGGCGACGGAGCCGGGAACGGTGAAGGCCTGGATGCCCTCGCCGATGATGGCGGCAGCCTCAGAAGCGGTCTTGGCGCCACGCTTGACAGCGAGAGCGCAACCGAGGGTGTAGGCCCACTCGGCGTTCTGGAAGGCGATGGACTGGGTGTTGTTGACGATCTCACGCGGGTTGAAGCCCTTGTCGGTGCAGATCTGCAGAGCTTCCTCGAGGGAGGCGATGCCGTTGTCGGCGAGGCACTTGTTGATCTTGTCAGCGCGGCGCTCGTAACCTTCGAACGTAACAGTCATAGTTATTTCCCTCCCTTTCTACTCGTGAACCGGGAACACGCTGGCGACGGAGTGAGTCTCCTCGTCGGTGCGCGGGTCGATGTACTTGGCAGCGTTCTCCCACTGACCATAGTGGCCCATAGCGCCAGCGATGGCCTCCTCGGGGGTCTTGCCGGCCTTGACGGCGTCGGTGAACTTGCCGAGGTTCAGGAACTCGAACGCGATGATCTCGTTCTTGTCGTTGAGAGCCATGCGGGTGACGTAGCCCTGAGCGAGCTCGAGGTAACGAGCGCCCTTGGCCTTGGTGCCGAACATGGTGCCGACCTGAGAGCGAAGGCCCTTGCCGAGGTCGTCGAGGGAGGCGCCCACGGGCAGGCCGCCCTCGGAGAATGCGGTCTGGCTGCGGCCGTAAACGATCTGCAGGAAGATCTCGCGCATAGCAACGTTGATGGCGTCGCAGACGAGGTCGGTGTTGAGGGCCTCGAGGATGGTCTTACCGGGAAGGATCTCGGAAGCCATGGCGGCAGAGTGGGTCATGCCCGAGCAACCGATGGTCTCAACGAGGGCCTCCTCGATGATGCCGTCCTTGACGTTCAGCGTGAGCTTGCAGGCGCCCTGCTGAGGTGCGCACCAACCCACACCGTGCGTAAGACCGGAGATGTCGGAAATCTCCTTAGCCTGGACCCACTTGCCCTCCTCGGGGATGGGTGCGGGGCCGTGGTATGCACCCTTGGCAACGGGGCACATGTTCTCCACTTCCTGTGAGTACTGCATGCCTCTCCTCTCTATCGTGTTGGCGTCCCGTCTGGGGGTCGTGGCTGGCGATTGCCGGGCGACCCTTCGAAAGGGACATGACATGCAGCCCCTATAATACCGCGAAATGCACGGAATATTCGGCGAACGGCTCAGTTTTCGTAGCGAGAAGTCCGGAAGTTTTAATTGAAACGGTTTAACTATATGTTCTGTGGTCGCGAACTTCCGTAGAGGGGGTTCGTCTTGGGCAAGCTTTTGGTCAGCTCTTGTATGCGTTGCGGGGTCTGACCTGTTGCAACGGTGCCGTTCGCCGCCCGTTTACTGCCTTTGGCCGCGCGAGTGTATTGTTTTGCGTGAATGTTTTGATGGCACGCTTCAATCGTGCTGTATTGGATGGCAATCAGATCCCGGCGAAGGGAGCGCCATGCAGCGCGTTTGGAGAACGGTTACCGGCTTTTACCATGTCTGTGCCCGCGGTGTGGGCAAGCAGCTCATCTTTGAGGGCGATGAAGACCGGTGGGAGTTTTTGGAGCTGATGCGCGAGTGCTGCCGCGAGGCGGGCGTGACGGTTATCGCCTGGTGCCTTATGGGCAATCACGTGCATCTGGTGCTTGCAGATTACGAGGACGCGATGAGCGCGGCGATGCACCGGTTGCTTTTGACGTACGCGCGGCGGTTCAATAAACGCACGGGGCGCACGGGTCATCTGTTCCAGAACCGTTTTGACCGGCGCTCGCTCGATACCGACCGTTATCTAATGGCTGCCATTCGCTATGTTCACGCTAATCCGCAGGGGGCGGGTATCGCCCTGATTGAGCGTTATCCCTGGAGCAGCTTTGCCGAGTATCTGAGAGCGTATGACAACGATACGACGAGGGGATTTTCGGACCCTTCTTGTGTGCTCGAGCTCTTTGAGTCTGCCAAGGGGTTTCTGGATTATTCTCTGTCGATGCCCGATGGTTCCGATCCGGTGATTCACGATATGGATGAGACGGAGTGGGAGCGGCGTGCGTTTGCCGACAAGATGGCGAAGCGCCTGGGTGTGCCGCTCAACGAACTCAAGACCGTAGCACCCTCGCGGCGAGACGGAATCGTTTTCGCCCTGCACGATGGCGGCTACACGGTGCGCGAGATCGAACGGTATACGGGAATCAGCAAGAGTACCGTCTCTCGTATCGTGCGCGCTTATGCGCGGGTGAATGCTCAGGCTGAGGGCTCGGAATAGAAAATGGCCGAACCACTCTTGTCAAGCGATTCGGCCAACAAAATTCTTAAGATTTGGGACAAATACTACTGATTATTTTGTCCCGTGAGCATGCCGTCGAGGGTGCGCCAGGCGAGCTCGGCGCA
>USAX01000197.1 GCA_900552705.1 uncultured Collinsella sp.
GCCTCTGAGCTGCGAACATTTGGTGGGCGTTAGAAGATTTGAACTTCTGACCTCTTCCGTGTCAGGGAAGCGCTCTCCCCCTGAGCTAAACGCCCAAATGGAGCGGACAACGGGGCTCGAACCCGCGACCCCAACCTTGGCAAGGTTGTGCTCTACCAACTGAGCCATGTCCGCTTACGAGGATTAATCTTACGTGATACCCGCATCCTATGCAAGAACTTTTTTTGAAAAGTTTTGCGACGCCCTCGCGAACCTCGTGAAGACATCAGCCACCACGGAAAGCGCAGGCAAACGCAAACTCGCCGCAAGAGGCCCCTACAACTCAGCGAGCATGATCCAGGCAGAACTGTCCTGCGCGAGCCTGCCGTCTGCAAGCGGTGATGAGGTGAGCAGGACCCTGCCCGCCGGCAGCTCCACGGGTGCTGCACCGAAGTTCGTCACACACGCCCAGCCGTTGTCGCGGCGATAGGCGATGACGCCGCCCTCAGCGCCCTCGGCACCATCCGCAAGGCCGGTGCGCCCGTCAAGATCGAGCCACGCGAGATCGTTGGCGCACCCGCGCAGCTTGCGCCGCAGCCAGAGGGCGTCACGATAGAGCGCAAGCATCGATGTCGGGTCCGCTTCTTCCCTATCGGCAGCGTAATCGGAAAACCATGCAGGCTGCGGCAGATGGGGCGCCGCATCGGCGTCCGCCGGTGAAAACCCAAACGATCCGCCCTGCGCGGGATCGTCCGCCGCCACCCACGGCAGGGGCACACGGCAGCCGTCGCGCCCCTTCTCGCGCTTCGGTCCGTGCGTATTGGTCGCAGTAGGATCTTCGAGTGCAGCCCACGGAATGTCAGCCACCTCAAAAAGGCCGAGCTCCTCACCCTGATACACGTATGCCGAGCCCGGAAGCGCCAGCTCGAGCAAAAGGGCCGCCCGCGCGCGGCGCTCGCCGAGTTCACGGTCCTCGTCATAAGACGACCCGTCGCGTAAGAGCCAGTCGAGCGCAATCTGATGGTAGCGCGTCGCCTTGATTTGCGGCAGGGCATAGCGTGTCGCCACGCGCGGCACGTCGTGGTTGGAGAGTACCCAGGTCGAGGCGGAATCGGATTCGATGGCCGCCTTCAAGCCCTTCTCGATTGCAGCGTGCATGTCATCATAGGTCCAAGTGGCCTTGGCGAACTCAAAGTTGAATGTCTGGCCAAGCTCGCTGGGGCGTGCGTAGAGATACTGGCGCTCGGGCAGAACCCACGCCTCGGCAACGGCGCTGCGCGGCGGATCATAACGGTCGAACACGCGGCGCCACTCGCGATAGATCTCATGGACCTCGTTGCGGTCCCACAGCGGATGGGTGCCGTCCTCAACCATGTCATCGCCCTCGGCGAGATGCCACCGGTCGAGGTCATCGCGGTCGAGATCCTTGGCGAGACCGTGCGCCACATCAATGCGAAAGCCATCGACGCCTCGATCGCTCCAAAACGCCAGGACGTCGCAAAAGAACGCATGAACCTCGGGACACGACCAGTCAAAGTCCGGCTGCTCGGGCGTAAACATGTGCAGATACCACTGACCGTCCGCGACGCGCGTCCAGGCGGGGCCGCCAAAGTTGGCATTCCAATTGGTGGGAGGCAGCTCGCCGTGCTCGCCGCGACCATCGCGGAAGATATAACGGGCGCGCTCGGGTGATCCGGGGCCGGCGGCAAGAGCGGCTTTGAACCAGGGGTGCTGGTTGGACGAATGGTTGGGCACGATGTCGACGATGACCTTGATGCCGTGCGCGTGAGCCGCAGCGATCATGTCATCGAAGTCGTCAAGCGACCCGAGACGTGGGTCGACATCGCAGTAGCCCGCCACATCATAGCCGCCATCAACAAGAGGCGATGGGTAAAACGGGCTCAGCCAGATGGCCTCGATACCCAGCCGCTCAAGATAGTCCATCTGCTGGGTAATGCCCGCGATATCGCCCAGACCCGAACCAGTCGAATCCTTAAACGAGCGCGGGTAGATCTGATAGATCGCGGCATCGGACATCCATGGGCGCGACGAGGACTTTTCTGTAGCCATGGGATGAGTCTCCCTTGCAACGAGGTTTTGCGAGATGCCCACGATGATACGCCCAAAGCGGACATTCGCGGCAAACGTCACAGCCACGCCCCAAAACGCTCGCTCCCTCTCGGGCTCGAGCCTCCTGTGGCGAATCAATCGATTAGTGAAAAGAACGGAAGACCCACTTCCCCGGCCACGGCAGCGAGCGGGCTCCGGGTGCCCCAGGTTGCCGCGAAAGAGGAGGGAAGCGTACTCTATGTACGCGACCGACGATTGAGGGGCAAGATGGGGTGCCCGGGGCTCGCGCAGCGTCAACAAAAAACGCGGTTCGTTAGAACCGCGTAAGATAGTTGGAGCGGACAACGGGGCGTCCGCGTATCCGCTTTGCGGATCCGCACCGGCTTCGGCCGCCTGCCGGCGTCCTCGCCAGCTCGCTACAAACGCTCCGCGTTTGCTTAACGCTCGCTCCCTCTCGGGTTCGAGCCCAAGCGATGGGTACGAAAAAGCCCGGCTACCGTAGTAGTCGGGCTGCTGCGTTTGGAGCGGACAACGGGGCTCGAACCCGCGACCCCAACCTTGGCAAGGTTGTGCTCTACCAACTGAGCCATGTCCGCATATGTAAAACAAAACGGGCGCCGGAGCGCCCGGATGTTGCCTGGAGGCGAAGCCCGGATTCGAACCGGGGGTAAAGGCTTTGCAGGCCTCTGCCTTACCACTTGGCCACTTCGCCGAAAAAGGACCGC
>USAX01000198.1 GCA_900552705.1 uncultured Collinsella sp.
GCCGCAAGGACCGAGGCCGTCGAGACCACGCAGCGCATACCCGTCGCGAGCGGCTCGCCCCAACAGCAGCCGGCTCCCGCATACGCGCCCGCTTCGCCACAGACCCCCGCTCCCAAAAAGAGCGGCACCGGGCCGCTTATCGCCGTTATTGTTGTGCTGGTGGCGATCATCATCGCCCTGGTCGTTTTCTTTGTGATCAAGCCTTTCGACAACGCCGCCACGCAGACGACTGCCGCGGTAGCTAAGCTGCACCATGACGTCGACGACGATGACCTAAAGCCTCTCGGCGATCCCAACAGCCTGTACGACGATGATGACGATGACGACGAGGATGGCGGCGAAGCAACGCTCTCCGAGCAGAACCTCTACCGTCGCCTGAGCGAATACTACGACCTGCTCGAAGATCTCGACAGCCAGGTCCGTGGCTGCGCGCAGAACTTCAACGGCAACTATCTGGAAGAGGATCGAACCACCCGTCAAAATCTCGCCGACGTCGCCGAGCGCACGGAGGACACCATCGAGCAGTATTACGACATCGTCGAGGACCTGGACGTCCCGACGAGCTCCAAGAACTACAGCTCCTGGAAGGACATCATCGCCCTGTACGACGACCTGGATCACCGCATTGACGCAATCTGTGATGCCTGGGAGATCAGCCTGAAATACGCCAAGCCTGCGGACCACAAGAATGAGATCGTGGCGCCGCTGTCGCGCGACAACGTGGCGGGCACCAATGACAATAAGTACCGCCTAGACTTTGAGGAGCGCTATCCCGGCGCCAAGCCTGTCGAGGTGAACTAGCGCTTTGTCGTTCCCGAGCCGGCAGTTAGGGACGTTCCTAAACTGCCGGCAGAAAAAGAACGTCCCTAACTGCCGGTCAAAAAAACGAGCGAGGATCGCGGGGTCCTCGCTCGTTTTTTTTGGGCAATGTTTCGACTGCGCCGTTACTTGTCGGCGGCTGTTTTCTTGGCAGTCGACTTCTTCGCGGTCGTCTTCTTGGCGGCAGTGGCTTTCTTAGCCGTCGTCTTCTTGGCCGCCGTCGTCTTCTTTGCCGTGCTCGCCTTGGTTGTGGTCTTGCGACCGCGGGCGGGCTTCTTCTCCTTGGTCGGGCAGTCCATGTTGACGCAGATACGCCACGGACCGCGCGCCGTGTTGACCACCACGATGGGGGCGCCGCACTCGGGACAGGTCTCGCCCGTCGCCTCGAGCTTGCCACGCGCCGGCAGCGGATAGCTCACGCCGCAGTCATCGTAGTTGGTGCAGCGGATAAAGCGCTTGCCGCTCTTCTCGCTCTTGTGCGCGATCAGGTCGCCATGGCGTCCGGCCTCGGCACACACCTTGCACTCGCCCACTTTAAGGTCGGGCTCGTAGTTGGTGGGGCACGTCGGGTTCACGCAAATCTCGAAGGCCTTCTGGCGGAACGGCTGACACTTGATGCGCGGCGCACCGCATTCGGGGCACACGGCGGCCTCGCCCTCGAGCGGGCTCACCTTGACGCCGCTCGGGACCGGATAGGTCACGTCGCAGTCGGGCCAGCCCATGCAGCCAATGAAGCTGCCACGGGTCTTGGCGCTCGTCTTCATAACCAGGTCCTTGCCGCACTTGGGGCAGGCGCCCACGCGCGCATCAGCCGTGACGGCGTCGCTGATGGCGTCGCCGAGCTCCTGCGTATGCTTGAGCAGCTCGTCGAGCACGCCGGCCAGCAGCGCACGCGAGTGCGTCACGACATGCTCTTCGGTGTCCTCGCCGCGCTCGACGCGAGTCATGTCGCCGTCGAGCTCGCTGGTCATATCGGGGCTCGTTATGCGCGGGGCAAACTGCGTCAGCGCGTCGATGATGGCGATGCCCAGCTGGCTCGGCTCAACGGGATCGTTTTTGAGATAGCGCACGGCATACAGGCGCTCGATGATGCTCGCGCGCGTGGACTTGGTGCCCAGGCCGCGCTTTTCCATCTCCTGCACGAGCTTGCCCTGGCTGTAGCGCGCGGGCGGCTCGGTCTGCTTGGCCTCAAGCTTAATGTCGAACACGTCGACCGTGTCGCCCTGCTCTAGCGGCGGCACCTGCTCGTCGCGCTTGAGTCCGTACGGGTACGCCTCGCGGAAACCCGGGGTCACGAGCACATCGCCCGAAGCCACGAACGGCTCACCGTTCACGTCGAGCTCGAGCTTGGTATTCTCGATGGTCGCGGGACCCATAAGCGTCGCCAGGAAGCGGCGGGCGATGAGGTCGTAGAGCTTGCGCTGGCCGCCATCGAGCGTGGACGGATCGCCTTCGCCCGTGGGGTAGATGGGCGGGTGGTCGGTGGTCTCGACTTTGCCGCGCGTGGGCTTCATGGGGCCGGCGAGTACCTTTTTGCACACGGGCGCCAGCGCCGGGTTGATCTTTGCCAGGTCGCTCACCACGGCGCCCAGATCGAGCGTCGCGGGGTACACGGTGTTGTCGACACGCGGATAGCTGATGAGGCCCGCCATGTAGAGGGACTCGGCGATGCGCATCGTACGCGCAGGCGAGATGCCCTCGGCCGCGGCGGCAGCCTGCAGCGAGGTCGTCGCAAACGGCGTGGGCGGCTGCTGCTTGCGGGAGCGCTTGGTCACCGCGGCGACGGTTGCCGTCGTAGCGCCGTCGACGTGGCCGTACGCCGTCTCGGCAGCATCTTTATCGGTAAAACGTGCCGTCTTGTGCGCAATCTTAAAGCGGTCATCCTCGGCAGCACCCTGAGCGGCGCCCATGCCGCGAATCTGCCAATAGTCCTCGGGCACAAACGCCAT
>USAX01000199.1 GCA_900552705.1 uncultured Collinsella sp.
GCGCTTTATACTGATGCCATGCGAAACATGGATCACATAGAATTGCACCGCGGAGGACGCGAGGAAGCGTTTCCCGAGACCGCCGAAGACTGGCCCTATATTGCCGAACGCGCAGAATTCGCTCGCTATCCGGGCAATTCCGTCCCCTGGCACTGGCATTCCGAAGTTGAGCTTTTCTACATGGAGCAGGGAGCGATTGACTATCGAACGCACGCGGCTCATGAGCACGTACGCTTTGAGGAAGGGTCCGCCGGCTTTATCAACGGCGGCGTTTTGCACAGCACGCTGCAATCACCCAATTCGGCGCCAGCCATTCAAATGCTGCATATCTTTCAGCCGTCGATGCTCGGCGATCCCGCGGGACGTCTCCAAAAGCGCTACATCAACCCATTGCTTCAATGTCGAGGCGTCGATGTGCTCAAATGGTCGCCCACCAATCCCGACGATATGCCCTTTATCGATTTGCTGAAGAGCTCCTTTAGCCACGACCTTCAACGGCCGCAGAACGAGATGGCGCTTCGAAATAGTTTGTCAGAGCTCTGGATTCAGATTAACGCCAAGGCCGAACCGCTCTTTTCTTCCGACGGCGCCTCTTGGATGACCAGCCGCGACGTACAGTTCAAGGCAATCCTGGACTTTATCCGCGCAAACTATGCAGCCGCTATAGATGTGCCCCAGATGGCATCTGCAGCCGGCGTAAGCGAAAGAGAGTGTTACCGCATTATCGAAACTTGTGCAGGAACGACCCCGGCGGCATATCTACGCGCATACCGCATAAACCGTGCTTGCGAACTTTTGGCACACACCACGCGAACGGTACAGACAGTCGCGCGCCAATGCGGATTTATAACAGCAAGCCATCTTGGCCAGGTATTTAAAGAACAAATGGGGTGCACTCCTTCGAGCTATCGAGCAGCGAGGCAGAATCTCGATAGCACCAGGCAGAAATCCCGCTAACCCTTCTTCTGTCACTGCATCAAACTTGCAGGCAGACAACAGAGAGGAGCAATCATATGAAGCACTTTGACCATATCGTATTTGACGTTGATGGGACATTGGCAGATACAGAAGAAAGCGTTCTGTCATCGCTTGTCCAGATTGTCCAAGAAGAGACCAGCAAAACGCTTCCCCGACACGAGCTTGACTTTGCCCTCGGCATACCCGGCAAGGATGCCCTTGAGAAACTTGGGATCTACTCGCAGGCAACGTTGGATCGCTGGTGCCAAGTTGCCGCCAGCTTTAAAAGCACCATCAGCGTGTTTCCAGGTTTGCTTGAAGTCATCGCAACACTCGCCGATAGCGGCTGCAAACTTGGCATCGTCTCCTCACGTGCGCGCGACGAATACGCAAAAGAAATTGCACCCCTTGGTTTCGATAAGTATTTTGAGCACATCATCCTTGTCGAAGACACAACCGAACATAAACCCGCACCCGCACCCATGCTCGAATATCTCCGACGTGCGGGCGCGAATCCTGGCAACGTCGTCTACGTTGGCGACACCGTCTACGACGAACAATGCGCAACTTCAGCAGGGGTCAGTTTTGCCCGAGCAGCATGGGGATCACACCAAGATATCCCAAACGCCACCTACAACCTCAAAACCCCCAACGACCTACTAACCCTAGCAACCAAATAACCCACGCGTCCCACCCTTTCAGCCCCAACACCACAAGGGCGATTGAGCAGGACGGCTTGGGCGGGTCCCCGTACTTAGTTTCCAAAATCATTCCGCAGCGCGAAGGCTTCTTATTATTTTCAGACCTAACGCCACAAGGGCGACGACCTCGAGTAGGTCAACTTGGGAGGGATGAGGGCTTAGTTCCCCAATCTTTCCGCAGGGGGCAAAAAGCCTCGCCGCACGAAGTGCGCAGCGAGGCTTTTTGCATGCCCGAGGACGATTGGGGAACTAAGCCCTCATCCCTCCCCGGGATCTATTTTGAGTCGGAGTACCCTTGCTGTTACTCTGCCTTGCCCACAGAGTTGAGGTTGGTCATGCGGATCTTAACCAGCTCGGTGATCTCACGCATGCCCTCCTTGGCCGGCTTCTTGGGATCGAAGCAGGCGGGGTTCTCGGCCATGTAGGCCATGAAGCCCTTGGTGTAGGCCTGACGCAGCTCGGTGGCGTAGTTGACCTTGCAGATGCCGTTCTTCACAGCCTCGGCAACCTGCTCATCGGGCACACCGGAGGTGCCGTGCAGGACCAGCGGCACGTCGACGGCGTCGCGGATGGCCTTGACCACGGACTGCTCGATGTGCGGATCGCTCGTGTACACGCCGTGGCTGGTGCCAACGCCAATGGCCAGCGAGGTGCAGCCAGTGCGCTCGACGAACTCCTTGGCCTCGGCAGGATCGGTGTAGGGGCTCTCGCCCTCAACCGCGGGACCGTCGTCCTCCTTGCCGCCAACCTTGCCGAGCTCGGCCTCGACGGGCACGCCCATGGCGCGGCCAGCGTCGGCGACGGACTTGGTCAGGGCGATGTTGTCCTCGAAGGACTCGTGCGAACCGTCGATCATAACGGAGGTGTAGCCAGTGCGGAAAGCCTGCATGCAGCGGTCATAGCCATCGCCGTGATCGAGGTGTAGAGCGACGGGCACGGAAGCGCGCTCGGCGGCAGCCTTGACCATGCCGTAGAAGTAGTCCAGACCAGCGGTCTTGATGGTGCCCGGGGTGGTCTGCATGATGACGGGGGACTTGGTCTCCTCGGCAGCAGCCAGAACGGCCATAACAAACTCGAGGTTCTCGACGTTGAACGCGCC
>USAX01000200.1 GCA_900552705.1 uncultured Collinsella sp.
TGCACGGCGTGGGCATCTCCGTCGTCAACGCACTGTCCAAGCGCGTGGTCGTTCAGGTTCGTCGCGATGGCAACACCTACGAGATGGAGTTCTCGCGCGGCAAGACCGTCAAGAAGATGGAGGTCGTAGGCACCTCGGATTCGACGGGCACCACCGTCACCTTCTGGCCCGACGACGAGATCTTCGAGACCTGCATCTACGATTTCGATACGCTGCACAACCGTCTGCAGGAGACATCGTTCCTCAATAAGAACCTCAAAATCGTGCTGACCGACGAGCGCGAGGCGACTCCCCACGTGGAGGAGTTTTGCTATGAGGGTGGCATCATCGACTTCGTCAAGTTCCTCAACGAGGGCAAGGACGTCCCCGAGGCCTTTAAGGAGCCCATCTACATCGAGGGCAAGTCGGACCCGGACGCGCCTGTGGCCAAGATGGGCGAGGTCGAGGTTTCCCTGCAGTGGAATAGCGGCTACGGCGAGAACGTCATGTCGTTTGCCAACGACATCTACACTCCCGAGGGCGGCATGCACCTTGAGGGCTTCCGCACCGCGCTCACCCGTGTGATCAACGATTACGCGCGCAAGCAGAACCTGCTCAAGGAAAAAGACGCCAACCTGACCGGCGACGATGTGCGCGAGGGCCTTTCGGCCGTTATCTCGGTCAAGCTGCCCGACCCGCAGTTTGAGGGCCAGACCAAGGCCAAGCTCGGCAGCTCCTATATGCGCGCGCTGACACTCAAGATCGTGACCGACGGCCTCGCCGATTACCTCGAGGAGCACCCTAAGCCCGCTCGCGAGATCGTCAAGAAGGCGCAGCAGGCCTGCAAGGCGCGCTGCGCCGCCCGCAAGGCGCGCGAGGCGACCCGCCGCAAGAGCCTGCTCGAGACGGCGTCCCTGCCCGGTAAGCTCGCCGACTGCTCGGTGCGCGATGCCGAGCTGACCGAGCTCTTCATCGTAGAGGGCGACTCGGCAGGCGGTTCGGCCAAGGACGGCCGTCGCCGAGACATCCAGGCGATTCTGCCCCTGCGCGGTAAGATTTTGAACGTCGAGCGCGTGGGCGACCACCGCGCGTTCTCGAGTGACACGATCCAGTCGCTCATCACCGCAATCGGCTGCGGCGTCACGACGAGCGCCGGCGATGGCGGCGACTTTGATATCACCAAGGCCCGCTACCACAAGATCATCATCATGACCGATGCAGACGTCGACGGCGCGCACATCCGCATCCTGCTGCTGACGTTCTTCTACAAGTACATGCGCCCGCTGATTGACGCCGGCTACGTGTACGTCGCGTGCCCGCCCATCTTTGGCATCAAGGTACGCAACAAGATCCACTACGTGTATCCCAACGGCCGCCAGCCCGAAGACGAGATCTTGCGCGATACTATCCAGAGCCTGGGCCTGAATCCCGATGATAACGACGAGGACGGCAAAGCCAAGGACGGCAAGATCACCAAGAAGCGCAAGGGTTACACCGTTCAGCGCTACAAGGGCCTGGGCGAGATGGACCCCAAGCAACTTGCCTCGACGACTATGGACCCCAAGACCCGCATTCTGCAGCGCGTGTCGATCGAGGACGCCGTGGTGGCGGACCGTGCCGTCCGCGAGCTCATGGGTTCCGAGGTCGGCTATCGCCGCGAGTACATCGAGAAGCACGCACATGATGCGCGCTTCTTAGACGCCTAGCTTTCCCAGGCACCCCATCTTGCCCTTCAGGATTTCGGGCGCCGCACGCAAGGCGTGCGCCCTCATCCTTCAGGGCAACCTGGGGCACCTGGAAAACCTAGGAGGTTGACCCGATGGCTCGGGAAAGCCGTCTCCGTGGTAGGGAACTAATGGACCACGCAAACCATGAGGAGGTAACGTGGCAGACGATATCAACAATAACGAGGGTATGGGCGAGGCCGGCGATGCCGGCATGCCCGACGATTTGAAGCGCCTGCTCGCCCGTGCTGAGCAGGGCGAGGACGGCGATCCGGACGCCTATAACCCCGATGCCGATGATGATGAGGAAGAGGACGACGACGGTGAGCTCGAGGAGAGCTTTGGCGAAGTCGACCGTGGTGCCTCGGCCGGCGAGGATATCAACGGCGGCCAGCTCCAGATTTCGGAGTTTGGCCGCGAGATGAAGCAGTCATTTATCGAGTATTCGATGTCGGTCATTACGGCGCGCGCCCTGCCGGACGTGCGCGACGGCTTAAAGCCGGTGCACCGCCGCATTCTGTACGCGATGAACGAGAGCGGCATCTACCCCAACCGTCCACACAAGAAGTCGGCCTGGACGGTCGGCGAAGTTATCGGTAAGTACCACCCGCATGGTGACTCCGCGGTCTACGAGGCAATGGTTCGCCTGGCGCAGTGGTTCTCCATGCGCACGCCGCTCATCGACGGCCACGGCAACTTCGGCAACATCGATGGCGACGGCGCGGCGGCCATGCGTTACACCGAGAGCCGCCTGGCAAAGCCCGCCATGGAATTGCTGCGTGACTTGCAGAAGGATACCGTCGACTGGCAGCCCAACTACGACGAATCGCTCGCCGAGCCTCAGGCGCTGCCTGCGCGCTTCCCCAACCTGCTGGTCAACGGCAGCCAGGGCATCGCCGTCGGCATGGCCACCAATATCGCCCCGCATAACCTCACCGAGGCGATCGAGGCAACCTGCTACCTGATCGATAATCCCGACGCCACTGTCGACGAGCTCATGCAGATCATGC
>USAX01000201.1 GCA_900552705.1 uncultured Collinsella sp.
GCAAATGCCCAGATGCCGCCGTGCGATTTTCAATTAACTGTTACGCGCAAACAGCAAAATGCTACTATCTAACATGCACGTAAGAAAGCAGATTAACGGTTAAGGCTAAGAAGTGGCAGGTATGTCGGAAGCAACTAGGACTCGCACGCATGCGCCCGAGGTTAGGCAGCGCGCCGTCGAGATCCTCCAAGAGGGGGTCGGTCATCGCGCCCTCGCCGCGGAGCTTGGCATTCCCCAGGCCACGGCTCGTCAGTGGGCCCGCGCGTATGCCGTAGGCGGTGCCGACGCCGTTCTCAACGCCGGTTCGCATCATCACACCTATTCGTACGAAGTTAAGCTCGCCGTGGTCAAGGACCGCTTGGAAAACGGCTTAACGGTTCGCGAGGCCATGATCAAGCACAAGATTCCCAGCGAGTCTTCGGTCAAGGCTTGGTGCCGCCAGTATCGCGAGAGCGGTGAGTCCGCGCTGGTCGATAAGCCGCGCGGTCGCAAGCCGCGCGTTAAAAAGGCGGAATAGCGAACGGGATGGTGCGCCCACAGGGGCGCATTTTTCTTGCCGCGCCAACTTTTCGGACCGCCGCGAGCCCATCGGGACATCCTCCCACGTGGTCAATAAACCGCGCGCAGTGGGCCGTGCGCCAGCCGCTTCGATAGGGGGAGCGCCGTCTCTCTGCTCCAAAGCAGACGTGCCCTTACCCCGTACGCCTAAAACTCCCCAGTTGACCGAAAACCCGCCGCCGCTACTCCTCAATTGAGCTATAACGTTAAACAATTGCAGCGTTTTTGCATGGGGGAGTGATGGTATGACGCTACTGTATTTCCTTACCCTGTTTCCGCTGGTACCGGCGCTGGGCATGCTGGTCGCGCGCGGTGACCGCGCCCGCGATGCGGTGGGGCTCATAGGCTCCGGCATTATTATGGCGGTGACAGTTGTAGTCGCCGTCATGTTTTTTGGCACGGGTCCGCAGAGCTTTGAGGTTGCCCCCGGCACCTCGCATGTGCTCTCGATCATCAGCTCCGCCATCGATGTCATCCTGTGCGCCGTCATCCTGTACAACGCGTATAAATATAGGAACGCGCTCACCACGGTGCTCGGCATAGTCCAGCTGGTGGGCTCCGTTGTCTTTGCGGCCATGACGCTGCCTGCGGCCGAAGCCGTCACGGCGACGCCGCTCTACCTAGACTACATGAGCGTGATCATGGTCCTCGCCGTCGGCATCGTCGGTAGCCTAATCTGCGTGTATGCCCTGGGCTACATGAAGGACTTCCAGGCCCATGACGAGCACGAGGCCGCGCTGCGTGGGAAGACCGCGCCCGACCGTCGCCCGCAGTTCCTGGCGCTTATGTTCCTGTTCCTCTCGGCCATGTTCGTCATCGTGACGAGCGACAACCTTGAGTGGCTGTTCTGCGGCTGGGAAATCACCACCGTGTGCTCGTTCCTTATGATTGGCTACACGCGCACGCCCGAGGCCATTAAAAACGCCTTCACCCAGATCATCCTCAACATGCTGGGCGGTATCGCGTTTTTGGCCGGACTCATGTACCTGCACGTTAGCGGCATGCCGCTGACCATCTCAGGCATGATCGAGCTTTCCGGCGCCGGTACCGCGCAGTCCGCGCTGCTGGTGATGCCGGTCGTCCTGCTGTCGCTCGCCGCGCTCACCAAGGCCGCACAGATGCCGTTCCACACCTGGCTGCTCGGCGCCATGGTTGCCCCCACGCCCACGAGCGCCCTGCTGCACTCGTCAACCATGGTCAAAGCCGGCGTGTTCCTGATGGTCAAGCTGAGCCCGCTCTATGCCATCTATCCTGTGACGGGCTTTATGGTCACGAGTGTGGGTGCCATCACGTTTTTGCTCGCTGCCCTCATGGCCATCTCGCAGAGCAACGCCAAGCGCGTGCTCGCGTACTCCACCATTTCCAACTTGGGCCTCATCAGTGCCTGCTTGGGTGTCGGCGCGCCCGAGGCCGTATGGGCGGCCATCTTCCTAATCCTGTTCCACACGGTGGCCAAGTCGCTGCTGTTCCTGTGCGTGGGCACGGCCGAGCATCATATCGGCAGCCGCAATATCGAGGACATGGACGGTATGTTCAGTCGCATGCCGCACCTGACGCGTCTGATGATGCTGGGCATCATGGGCATGTTTGTGGCGCCGTTTGGCATGCTCGTGTCCAAGTGGGGCGCCCTGGTGGCGTTTGCACAGACCGGCAACGTGCTCATGATCATGGTGCTGGCCTTTGGCTCGGCCGCGACGTTCTTCTTCTGGGGCAAGTGGCTTGCCAAGCTTTCGGGCGTCGACCCCACGGCTCAAAACGTTGAGGTCAATGTCCATAAGACCGAATGGATGGCCCTCAACACCATCGCCGCGCTGCTGATTCTGTGCTGCGTGGCGTTCCCACTCATCTCGAGCGGCCTGGTGTCGCCTTACTTGGCCATGGTGTTTGGCCGCGTGCCGTACGTTATTGGCAAGGACTCCATGTATCTGATGGTGGTTATCGTGGCGTTTATCGCCGTGGTGCTGCTAACTTCATTCCGCGTGAGCAACAAACCGCACGTAAACGTATATCTTTCGGGCGTGGGAACCGACAAATATCGCCATTTCCGCGGCTCGATGGGACACGAGGTGAAGGCCGAAAAGCGCAATTGGTACTCGGAGGACGCCCTTGGCGAGAAGCG
>USAX01000202.1 GCA_900552705.1 uncultured Collinsella sp.
CCTCTACCGCCAAGCGTACGGGCCGTGCCTATCTGAGCGTTATCGAGGGCGGTACCGCCAGCTTCGCGCCGCTCCGCGCGGAGGCATAACTTCTGCATGGTTAAGATCAATCGAAAATGGGCGGTCGTGACCTGCCTGATGGCGCTCTTGATCTGGGGCAATTCGCTGGTTCCCGGCTCGGGGTCGGGCTCGCTGAGCCTAACGGTCATGGAAGCTATCCGCGGTTTCCTGCACAGCGTGGGACTTCCATATGAATGGGTGACCAACTTTGTTGTTCGCAAATGCGCGCATTTTACCGAGTATATGGTGCTCGGCATCCTGGCAACGCGCGCCTTTGATTTTGAGGGCCGGCGCACCTTTGACGTGCTGCTGCCCACGGCGGTGTTCCTGCTGCTGATTCCTTCGATCGACGAGACGATTCAGCTCTTTGTGCCGGGACGCGCCGGCATGATCACCGATGTGATGATCGACTGCTGCGGAGCGGCAACGGGCGTTGTGCTCCGATATCTCTTACGGCCGCTGATGCGCGCCAAAAAAGCCGCCTAGGACGTATTGTTTGGTCCTAGGCGGCCTTTTTTATTTGAGGGCTTATATGAGACGTGGTGGCGTCGTTCCGTAGGTCGGATTTGCCGGGCGTGCCACGCCCCGTGGGTGCGTCTGTTACTGGAGCGCCTGTGCACCAAGAGCCAGGCAGCCCATAATGCCCTGTTTGCCCTCGAGGCTGTTGTTGACGATGTAGTTATCGATGTCGGCCATCTCGGGCGTGACGATGTAGCCGTTGAGCATCTCGGCGCACTTCTTGCGCGCGAGCGGCACGATGGGGGTGTGGTCGGCCACGCCGCCACCGATGACGATCTTTTGCGGTGCGTAGCACAGGATGTAGGTCATGAGCGCCTGCGCCAGATAGCCGGCGAGCAGGCCCATGGCCTCCGGGTCATCGGCCATCTCTCCGGCGCTCTTGCCACCCCAGCGCTTTTTGACGCCGGGACCGGCGATGAGACCCTCGAGGCAGTTGTCGTGGAAGGGGCAGCCGCTGTGCTCGCCAATGGTGTCGCGCGGGTCGCGAGTGACCAGGATGTGGCCGGCCTCGGGATGCATCATGCCGTGCACGAGCTTACCGCCCGAGAGCACGCCGGCGCCCACGCCGGTACCGATGGTCAGATACACCACGTCAGTGAGGCCCTGGGCGCAACCAAAGGTGACCTCGCCCAGGCAGGCGACGTTGACGTCGGTGTCGTAGCCGCAGGGAATATTGAGCTCGTTTTGGATGGTGCCCAGCAGGTCAAAGTAGCGCCATGCCGTTTTGGGCGTCTCCAGGATCTTGCCGTATTGGGACGAGGCAGGGTTGACTGCGGTGGGGCCAAAGGCGCCGATGCCCAGCGCGGCGATGTCCTTGTCGGCAAACCATGCGTTGACGGCCTCAACGGTCTCCTGCGGGGTCGTGGTCGCAATCTGCTCGCGTTCCAGGACCGTGCCGTCTGCATAGCCCGTGGCGCAGACCATCTTGGTGCCGCCGGCCTCGAGCGCTCCGATAAGCTGCTGCTCTGCCATAGTATTCCTCTCTGGACGAGTTGCTCCGTGACTAAAGTATAGCGCTCTAAATAATAAATGAGGTCGCTATAAAAAGAAACCTCATGGTCCAACGAGTTCACGAGGTTTCTTTAGTGCCTTTAGTTACTGACCGTCCTTACCCGCGCGGCTCGATTTTATCACGCAGAGACTTGAGGTTCTCAAGCGCCGCGTTAAGCGTCTCGTCTCGCTTGGCAAAGTGGAAACGAATCAGATGGTTGACGGGCTCGCGGAAGAAGCTCGAGCCGGGCACGGCGCCCACGCCCACCTTTGAGGCCAGGTCCTCGCAGAAGTCGAGGTCGCTGTCATAGCAAAACTCAGAGATGTCCATCATCACGTAGTAGGCGCCCTGCGGCACGTTGTGCGTGAGGCCGATGCTGTCGAGTCCCTGACAGAATAGGTCGCGCTTGGCGGTGTAGAGGTCGAGGACCTCCTGGTAATAACTGTCGTCGAAGTTGAGGGCGGTGACGACGGCCTCTTGCAGGGGAGCGGCGGCGCCTACGGTGAGGAAGTCGTGGACCTTTTTGATGCGCTCGGTGATTTCGGCGGGAGCGATGGTGTAGCCTAGGCGCCAGCCGGTGATGGAGTAGGTCTTGGACAGCGAGCTGCAGCTGATGGTTCGATCGAACATGCCGGGCAGCGTGGCCATATAGACGTGCTCGTGGGGCGCGTAGACGATGTGCTCGTATACCTCGTCGGTAATGCAGTAGGCGTCGTACTGTTTGCAGAGGTCGGCGATAAAGGTGAGCTCCTCGCGCGTAAAGACCTTGCCGCAGGGGTTGGAAGGGTTGCACAGGACGATGGCCTTGGGATCGTTGTCGCGGAAGGCCGCCTCGAGTGTCTCGCGGTCAAAGTCGAACGCAGGTGGGTTAAGCGGCACGTAGATGGGCTCGGCACCCGAGAGGATCGTGTCGGCGCCGTAGTTCTCGTAGAATGGCGAGAAGATGACGACCTTGTCGCCGGGGTTTGTGACCGTCATCATGGCGGCCATCATGGCCT
>USAX01000203.1 GCA_900552705.1 uncultured Collinsella sp.
AGCGAGCGAATTCTGCGCGTTCGGCAATATAGGGCCAGTCTTCGGCGGTCTCGGGAAACGCTTCCTCGCGTCCTCCGCGGTGCAATTCTATGTGATCCATGTTTCGCATGGCATCAGTATAAAGCGCAATGGGCTTAGATTGCTCTTGCCTGTTCGGGGAACGCCTTGTCTAGGGATGCTTGGAGCTTTTCGAAGGATGCTCGCAAGTTGTGGCTCTGGTCGGTTGAGCGTTTGGCTTTTGTGGTGGGGGAGTCGAGGAGGCCGTTTCTCTGTGTCGGGGGGAAGGAGAAAAGGTCTGCATGGTTTAGGGATGGCTGCTGCGTTGCGTCATTGGAAGAATGCATACTTGTGCGGCCTCCTCGATGTCCACCAAAAGGTTGCGCACGGGGTGTGCTGCTAGGTCCCGTGCGTTGGCGGTATTATGCCGCGAGTGCAGATAAGGAAGCGCTAAAGAAAGGCTTAACCTGGTTTGGTGTAACCATGAAACCGCAGGTCAAAGCCATTACATAACACTCTTGAAAGGTTGGGGGCTTAAGGGCTTTCTAAGGTTTGTGGTGCGGATGTGGCTCGCCTGTGTGGGGTGTGTGGGCGGCTCGTTCCTAGCTCTGCGGCTCTGCGGCCCGCACCTGCTCGATGACCTTTTCCATGGTGGCGTCGATGCGGTCTTTTTTGAGCTCGCATTCCCAGATGGTTATGGGTGTCCAGCCCATTTGAGCGAGTGCTGCCACGGCAGCGCGGTCGCGCTCGACGTTGCGACGGAACTTTGCCTCCCAAAACTCAACATTGCGCTTGGGCTGGCTCGGATTGCACTTAGGGCAGCGATGCCAAAAGCAACCGTTGACGAAGATGGCGATCTTGCGGCCGGGGAAGGCGATGTCGGGCTTGCCGGGAACCTTCCATTCCAAACGATAGCCCGTAAGGCCTGCGGCCCGTAGACGCTGACGTACGAGCAGCTCGGGCTTGGTGTTGGAGCGCTTGTTGCCCTTCATGGACTTTTTTATCGCGGCACGACGGCGCACGAGCTCTCTCTCGTCGGCGGAAAGGTCCGAGGTGTCGATGCCGTCCAGCAGGCCGGGCTTGGGGCGCTTTTTGCTGCGGCGCTTAGGTTTACGCTTGGATTTGGCGGCAGGCTCGTCAGCCGTGGCGGTCTCGGCGTCGTTGGTGCTGCCGTTGGCCTCAAGCCGGTCTTCCTTTAGCTCAATCAGGGCATCGATAAGCCCCTTGTCGGCGGGCATCCACTCCACCGTGGCAAGCGAGGTGCGTGGAATCCAGCGGATATCGAGCTGACGGTCGTGCTTCTGGGGCTCGCCGGACTCTTTAGCCAGCGAGCAGTAATAGCACTCCATTGAGAGATGAAAATCGGGGTAGTCATACTCAACGGTGTAAAAATCACGCAGGTTGGTGACGTTTACCTGCAGCTCTTCCATAAGCTCGCGGCGCACGGCGTCTTCGGGTGTCTCACCGCGCATGAGCTTGCCGCCTGGGAACTCCCATAGTCCCTGCATGTCGCCGTAGCCGCGCTGCACGGCAAGCAACTCGTCAGATCCATCCTTGCGAATGATCCCAGCGGCAACATGAACAGTCTTCAACAGGAGTCCTCTCTCCACATCAACACATGGCAGGCTACCCCTACCTTACACAACGGTAAGGCAAGCGTAAGCCATATCGATGGTAGCCGACTCGGCTTCTTGCGACTATAGATGCCGTAGACTAATCGCAAGAAAGGACTCGGTATGCAAACCACGCACATGGCGACCCCGGTACTGGAGGTCGCGCATCTCGAAAAGGTATACGGCGCGCTGGGCAACGTGACCCGCGCGCTCAACGACGTCAGCTTTACCGTCAACCGCGGCGAATTCGTCGGTATCATGGGCGCCTCGGGCTCGGGCAAGTCGACGCTGCTCAACTGCGTGTCGACCATCGATGCCGCCACGAGCGGCACCATTCGCATCAACGGCCAGGACGTGACGCGCATGAAGCAGGCCAAGCTTTCGCAGTTCCGCCGTGAGGAGCTGGGCTTTATCTTCCAGGATTCCAACCTGCTCGATACGCTCACGGCACGCGAGAACATCGCCCTGCCGCTCACCATCGCCCGCACAAACTCGGCCGAAATCTCGACCCGCGTGCAGGATGTGGCCGCGCGCCTGTCCATTAGCCAGGTGCTCGACAAGTATCCCTACCAGATGTCCGGCGGCCAGCAGCAGCGTGTCGCCGCTGCTCGCGCGCTCGTCACCGACCCCACCATGATCATGGCCGACGAGCCCACCGGCGCCCTCGATTCCAAGAGCGCCCGCCTGCTGCTCGAGAGCCTGGAGGCCCTGAATCGCCGCCTGCGCGCCACGGTGCTCATGGTCACGCACGACAGCTTTGCCGCCAGCTACACGAGCCGCGTGCTGTTTATCCGCGACGGCAAGATCTTCACCGAGCTGCGCCGCGGCGACACCGACCGCCGAGAGTTCTTCGACCGCATTATGGAGGTCGTTGCCATGATGGGCGGTGAGGGCTCCGATGCTCTGT
>USAX01000204.1 GCA_900552705.1 uncultured Collinsella sp.
TCGGCCGCAAGAGCCCCTTCAGCCTCTACGACTACGGTCTGGCTACCTACGACCGCGACACCACGTTTGACGAGAAGGCCAGCGCCGGCTTTATCGAGATCGATACGCTGTCGCTCAAGACGTGGGCTAAGGTCCAGGGCCCCAGCTCTGCTGCCGCCCAGGCTTAAGGGCTCTTTCCTTGGTATCCGCGCGGCCCATCCGCGTGATACATAACGGGCGCACGGGGTCCCTACCTTTCGTTATGCTTGCTGACACTTCTTAACATCGGTGGCCCCTACGTTCCGCCCGCATATATGACGTCGCATCTGCGGCTGAGTCCGAGCCCCGACGGGGTTGTCCGGCGGGGCTCCTTCTATCAATTTGACGGCCCTGCGCCTATATATATGGGGAGTATCCATTATGTTCAATGCTATCGCGCATGCTTTACTTGCCCTCGCGCCCGAGTTCGATGCTGCAAAGGTCGAGGACGTTCCTATGAGCCTAAAGGCCTGGATCGATGGTTCGCAGGGCAACATTCGGAGGGAGACGTTGGGCGCCAAGTGCATGGCGCGTCACTTCTTTGCAAATTAGCTATATGGCCTCGCACATGGTGGGGAATATGCAAAACTAGCGGTTGAGAAATCGCTTTAGCGACAGGGCGCATTGCTTTGGGCGCTTGTTTTGGGATTTGATGAAAGGGGACGGTTCCATGGCTCTTTGGGGCGGTCGTTTTGAGGCAGGCGTGGCCGAGGTCACGCAGGAGTTTGGCGCGTCGTTGCCGGTTGACAAACATCTCTATAAGCAGGATATCGCCGGATCTAAGGCACATGCCAAGATGCTGGCGGCCCAGGGCATTATCAGCGCCGAGGACGAGCAGGCGATTGCCGAGGGCCTGACCGGAATCGAACAGGATATCGATGCCGGCAACTTCACCTTTGATATCAACGACGAGGACATTCATATGTCCATCGAAAGCGAGCTGACGCGTCGTATCGGCGAGGCTGGCAAGCGCTTGCATACTGGGCGTTCGCGCAACGACCAGGTGGCGACCGATACGCGCCTGGGCGTCAAGGCGCTGGCCAAGGAGCTCATGGAGGCCAATCTTGAGCTGCGCCATGTGCTGGTGGATGCGGCCAAGAAGTACGACAAGGTGATTCTTCCGGGCTACACGCATATGCAGCACGCTCAGCCCGTGCTGCTGTCACATCATCTGCTGGCGTATTCCTGGATGTTCGCGCGCGACTTTACGCGCCTGAAGGCCGCCTTTGATGCCGCCGACAACTGCCCGCTGGGTGCTGCCGCGCTTGCCGGTACGAGCTATCCGCTCGATCGCCAGATGACGGCTGCCGAGCTTGGCTTTGCGGGTGTGATTCCCAACTCGCTCGATGCGGTTTCCGACCGTGATTTCCTGCTCGATCTGCATTACGCCGGCTCCGTCATGGCCATGCACCTGTCGCGTCTTTCCGAGGAGATCGTGTTGTGGTCGAGCTCCGAGTTTGGCTTTATTACGCTTTCCGACTCGTACTCCACCGGCTCGTCCATCATGCCGCAGAAGAAGAACCCCGACTTTGCCGAGCTTATCCGCGGCAAGAGCGGCCGTGTGTATGGCAACCTGGTGCAGCTGCTTGTGACCATGAAGGGCCTGCCGCTGGCCTATAACAAGGACTTGCAGGAGGACAAGGAGGGCGCGCTCGATACCGCCCACACGCTCATGCAGTGCCTGTCGGTTATGGCCGGTATGATTTCGACTTGGACCGTCAACGAGGATGCCATGGCGCGCGAGTGCGGTGTAGGTCATCTTGCCGCCACCGATGTTGCCGATTACCTGGCCAAGCGTGGCCTGCCGTTCCGTGAGGCGCATGCCGTGGTGGGCCATCTGGTCCTGATGTGTGAGAAGCGCGGCTGCAATCTTGAGGACCTGCCGTTTGAGGTGTTCCAGGAGGCAAGCCCGCTCTTTGAGCGCGATATTACCGAGGCACTCGACATCCCGTCGATCGTTGCCGCGCGCACGACCGAGGGCGGCACCGCTCCTGCCGCCGTTGCCGTGCAGCTGCAGCGTGCCGAGGCGCAGCTCGTGGCCGACGAGGGCGTGTTTGGATCGCTGACCAAGGTTGTCGAGATGGGTCACGGGGCAAAGTAGAGGTTTGGCTGAAGACGTATTGTCCATTTATTGATAAATCGTTTTTGCTTTACGGGCGTCTGCTGATGCGGGCGCCCCTATTTTGCTGCTATGGGGGAGGGGCTTGTCGAGAACTTCTGTAGGACCTTTGGGCAGGTTGTGAAGGGGGTACGTTCGCGGGTGGCAACCGACCGCCCGCTCTGTTCGATGTGGTTGATGAGCGGTCGGATGGTACTCTAATCGGGCTTCGAAACAGAAGCGACACATATGGAGCACTTTAATAAATTGCAGCGTTTCAATAAACAGCTTTTTGTTTAACTGCAGCTAAAACTCTGTTACGATGCAGTCCAGGCGGGTGCCGGAATGGGACTTGGGCACGCGCGAACCTACTTGAAAGGCTAC
>USAX01000205.1 GCA_900552705.1 uncultured Collinsella sp.
AGAAAATGGCCGAACCACTCTTGTCAAGCGATTCGGCCAACAAAATTCTTAAGATTTGGGACAAATACTACTGATTATTTTGTCCCGTGAGCATGCCGTCGAGGGTGCGCCAGGCGAGCTCGGCGCACTTGACGCGGGCGGGCATGTGCGAGATGTCCTGGAGCTGGGAGGCCTCGTCCAGGTCTTCCAGCTCCTCCTCGGAGAGTTCCTCGCCGCGGATCATGGCGAGGAAAAGCTCTGCCAGACGACGCGCCTCCTCGACCGTCTCACCGGTGATGAGGTCGGCCATGATGTCGGCGCTGGCCTGGCTGATGGCGCAGCCGTGCCCGGTAAACGAGGCCTCCTCGATTACATCGTTCTCGACACGCAGCTGCAAGGTGAGTTCGTCACCGCAGCTGGGGTTGATGCCGTCGTGCTCGTGCGTGGGGGCATCCATCTCGTACTTATAGTCGGGGTGCGAGTTGTGCTCCATAAACGTGGTGGAGGTGTACAGATTACCCATTGAACGTGCTCCAAACGTGATGCAGGCCGGCGATGAACTTGTCGATGTCGGCCTTGTCGTTGTAGAAGGCCACGCTGGCGCGGCAGCAGGCAAGATTCTCGACGCCCAGCCAGGTGAGCAGCGGCTGCGCGCAGTGGTGGCCGGCGCGGATACAGACGCCGTCCATGTCCATGATGCTCGCGACGTCGTGCGGGTGGATGCCCTTGACGTTAAAGCTCACGACGCCGTGGTGGTTATCCCAATAGATTGAGCCGATGATCTGGACAAAGTCGAGCTGCATGAGCTCGCCCATCAGGTAGTGGACGAGTGCCTGCTCGCGTGCCTGGATGTTTTCGTAGCCCACCGTGTTGACGAGGTAGTCGAGGGCGGCGCCTGTGGCGAAGATGCCGGCGGCGTCCTGCGTGCCGGCCTCGAACTTCTCGGGGACGGGAGCCCAGACGGCGTCCTGCTCAGTAACCGAGTCGATCATCTCACCGCCAGTAAGCATGGGCGGCATGGCGTTGAGCAGATCCATCTTGCCCCACAGCACGCCGATGCCCATGGGGCCCATGGCCTTGTGCGCGCTAAAGGCAAAGAAGTCGGCGCCCAGATCGGCCACATTGACTGGCATGTGCGGCAGCGACTGTGCGCCGTCGACGACCAGATAGCCGCCGTACTTGTGCACGAGCTTGCCGAGGTTCTTGACCGGATTCTCGACGCCCAGGACGTTAGAGACCTGACCCACGGCCAGGATCTTGGTCTTGGGGCCCACCTTGGCCAGAACCTCCTCGGTCGTGAGCTGGCCGGTCTTGGTGGGGTAGAGGTAGACGAGCTTGGCACCGGTCTCGCGGCAGACCTGCTGCCACGGAATCAGGTTGGAGTGGTGCTCCATGATGGTGATGACGACCTCGTCGCCCGGTTCGAGCACTGTGGGCGCAAAGCTCTTGGCGACCAGGTTGAGCGACTCGCTCGTGTTGCGGGTGAAGACGATCTCGTTGGCGTTGGGGGCGCCGATGAGATCGGCGATCTGTTGGCGGACCTTCGCGATGGCGTCGGTGGCCTCGACGGACAGCGAGTACAGGCCGCGCAGAGGGTTGGCGTTCATGCGCTGGTAGAAGTCGCGTTCGGCGTCGAGCACACAGGCAGGGCGCTGCGCGGTGGCGGCGCTATCGAGGAAGGCGATCTCGGGGTGCTGCTGGAACAGCGGGAACTGGCCCTTGTAGGGGTTGGTCTCGATATCTACGGTGGGCCAGCCGCGCGAAGCCTCGTCGCTGGCGTCGAGCTCCATAGGCTCCGGTGCGGTACAGGTGTCACATTTAACGTGCTCGGTATCGATCATGCGAGCTCCTCCTCAAAGTTGTCGATCAGGTTGTTGCCCAGGCGGACGACGGCGGCGCGGGTGCGCTCGTCGGTGGCGGAAAGCGCAGCGTCCTCCAGCTTGGCGCGGATGAACAGGTCCTCGGCTGCGTTTTGGTCAAGGCCGCGGCAGGCGAGGTAGAACAGCTGCTCGTCGCGGACGTGGCCGATGGTGGCGCCGTGGTTGCCGGCGACGTCGTCCTCGTCGCAGAGGATGACGGGAACGGTTTTGTTGTCGACGCCCTTGTTAGCCAAGAGCACCGTCTCGCGCTCGGTGCCGGTTGCACCCTTGCAGCCGTGCACGAGGTCGATGGTGCCGCGGTAGACCTTCTTGGACGTGCCGGTCAGCACGCCGTTGGCGTCGATTTCGCACTCGGTCTTGCGACCGCGGTGGCGCAGCTCGTAGTTAAAGTCGCGCACCTGCTCGCGGGCGCCCAGGTAATCGGTATCGATGGTCACCTTGGCGGTATCGCCCAGCAGGTCGCCGGCAAGGCCGGTGGCGCTGGCGCCGGCACCCAGGACAGTGTGCTGCACGTTGACGCGCGCGCCCTCGTCCAGGAACAGGCCGGTGTCGTCGAGCGCGATCCAGCTATCGTCGAGCGTCTGCGTGCAGGTCACGTTGACGATGGCGTACTCGTGGGAGCACACGCGTAGCA
>USAX01000206.1 GCA_900552705.1 uncultured Collinsella sp.
CGATATCTGCTTCTTCGATATCGACGGAACACTCGCCTGGCAAGACCCTCGAGTGGCACAAGAGCTTCCCGAGAGCGAGCGAGACCTCTCCCCCTATCCCAATGAAGCGGTCTCGCAAGCCATCCGTGATTTTGTCGCCAAGGGCAATATGGCGTTTATCTGCACAGGGCGCACGCTGAGCTGCATCCATCCAAAGCTGCTCGAGCTGCCCTGGACCGGCATCGTCTGCCTCGCGGGTGGCTATGTCGAACTTGAGGGACACGTGATTCGCGATTTGGCGATGACGCCCGGCATGCTGCAGCGCCTTGCTCCCATTCTTGAGCAATCGGACGAAGTGATTCGTTTTGAGGGACTCAATGGCGTCGTTCGCATGAGTGCCGATGCGCCCGACGCCCCCGGATATGCCCGCACCGTGGGCGATGCAATTACGCAGCTGCAACATTACAGCGCCTACAAGATCTTAATGTCCACGTCGCTTGCCAACCGCATCGCTCAGGATCAAGCGTTTGAGCCGCTGCTCTGCTTTAACGAGCTCGAGCTCGAAGTGACCGAGATTTCGCCTCGCGAATGCACCAAGCGCGAGGGTATCCAGTCCGTACTCGACGCCCTCGATCCCCACCACGGAACCGTATACGGCATCGGCGACGCCAGCAATGACGTCTCGCTGATGAACGCCGTCGACGTTGGCATCGCCATGGGCAACGCACCGGACTTCCTCAAGGAAAAGGCCGACTATGTCACCGACAGCATCGACCACGACGGCGTCGTCACCGCGCTCGAACACTTTGGGCTTATCTAGCCAAGCCCCTACCGCACTTGCGGCCGCATGGACCAATCGTCTTCAACCGCCGCGCTCGACGCCCTAATGTGGCAATATGTTGTCTGCATAATGCAACGATGCAACCTATCAAAGAATGCGAGAACCCGTGTCCAGTCCGTTTACCAGCTTTTTAGCCCAGCACTTTGACCAGATTAACGACTATCTGGCCACGTTCTTTGACGGACAGGCGACTTCCGCCGATATCGAGCGCTACCTGTATACCCCGCTCTCGGCATTTACGGCAAACGCTGGCAAGCGCCACCGCCCGCTCATCTGCATGCTCGCCGCCACTGCGGTAGGCGGCAGCTTTGAGAGCGCCCGCAGCGCAGCGGCGGCCATCGAGCACTTTCAGTCGGGCGCACTCATCCACGACGACATCGCCGACAACGGGCAGATTCGTCGCGGCAAGCCCTGCATGCACCTTACCGAGGGCACCGGTCTTGCCATCAACTGCGGTGACCTGGCGCTCACCATGGTCACCAAGACGGTTCTCGACGACCCCACACTCAACGCAGACGTGAAGCTTCGCGTGCTCCACGAGCTTACCGAGATGATCGTCCGTACCATCGAGGGCCAGGCGCTCGACCTGGGCTGGGTCCGCGACGGGCGCTTTGACATTTCGGTCGACGATTATCTGGACATGGCGACGCACAAGACCGCGTACTACAGCGGAGCGACGCCGCTTGCCGCCGGAGCCATTATCGGCGGCGGCAGCGAAGAGCAGATTGAGGCACTGCGCGCCTTTGGGCTGCACACGGGCCTTGCCTTCCAGATTCAAGACGACCTGCTCAACTTGATCGGCACCAAGGAGGCCGCCAACAAGGACTTCCGCACCGATATCACCGAGGGCAAACGCACGCTCGTTGCCGTGCACGCCCTGTCTGATGAGCGCCATCACGACGAGGTCGAGGCAATCCTTTCCTCGGGCACCGAGGACCCTGCGCAGCTCGCACGCGCCGTGGAGATCTTCCAGGAGACCGGCTCCATCGATTACGCCCACACCTATGCGCTCGACCTGACCGCTAAGGCCAAGGCCGCTATCGAAGGCGTCGAGCTCGACCCGCATGCGCGCGAGCTCTTCCTCTCAATGGCAGATTTCTTTGTGGAGCGTCTTAACTAGCGGGGGTCATAAAACCTGTGGGCAGCGAGTTTGGGTACAAGTTGCTACACTATTGAGTGCATGTTTATAAATTGTCTCGCGTTGTCTATCCGACACACGCTCAAAATAGTACGAATGGTACGCCGAAAGGGGTTCGTTCATGGAACCTATTACCACGGGCATGCAGGGAGCAGCCGTCGAGGATGTTCAGTCCCGCCTTCTGCAGCTCGGCTATACAATCGATGACGCCGAGGTTTTCGACAAGCGCTTTGGCACCACCACCGAGCAGGCCGTCAGCACCTTCAGGCTCGACAGCGGCCTTGCTGCCGGTCATGCCGTCGATATCCCCTGTTGGAGCGCCCTGGTCGACGCCTCGTATAAGCTGGGCGACCGCACTCTGTATCTGCGCATGCCCAATTTCCATGGCGCCGATGTGCAGGCCCTGCAGCGCGCTCTCAACGTTTTGGGCTTTGCCTGTGGCGAAGACGACGGCTACTTTGGTCCGCATACCGAGGCCGCCCTGCAGCAGTTCCAGGAAAATGTCGGCCTGTTTGCCGACGGCAT
>USAX01000207.1 GCA_900552705.1 uncultured Collinsella sp.
AAATCTTTGTTACTATAGTCGAGCTAACGGGTTGTGGCTCAGTTTGGTAGAGCACTGCGTTCGGGACGCAGGGGTCGCTGGTTCAAATCCAGTCAACCCGACCAGAGCATGAGGAGGGACCGCTTCTTGCGGTCCCTTTTTTTAGCTATTGTTGTGATACCGCGATACCCGCGGTATACTCATTCGAGCTTGTCTCGCTGTATTGTGGAGGTCTACATGTTTGGACTGAGGGCTCCTGAGCTCATCATTATTCTCGTCGTTGTCCTGATTATCTTCGGGCCCAAGAACCTGCCGAAGCTCGGCAAGTCCCTCGGCTCTACCGTCAAGAATATCCGCGAGGGTATGGAGGGCGACGATAAGGCCGAGACCAAGCAGGCCGAGGAGGTCGTGGTCGAGCAGTCCGAGGAGGACAAGGAGATCGCTGAGCTCGAGGCCAAGCTCGCTGCTGCCAAGAAGAAGCAGGCAGAGGACAGCGACGCGGACGCAGAGTAGTCCCATCCCTTTGGGGTGAGCACCTGACCGGCTTGCCCGCAGGCTAGCCGGTCTTTTTCGTTTTGTTGACAGTTGATTGTTTGATCAGAGTTGGGGAGATATCCGTATGGACGCAAGCCAGATCGTACTGACCGCTGAGGGCCGCCAGAAGCTCGTCGAGGAGCTCGCTTGGCGTGAGGGCGATTACGCCAAGGAGATCGTCGAGGACATCAAGGAAGCCCGCGCGTTCGGCGACCTTTCGGAGAACTCCGAGTACGATGCCGCCAAGGACAAGCAGGCCCAGAACGCCGCTCGTATTGCCGAGATCCAGGCTATCCTTGCCAACGCTCAGGTTGCTGCCACCACAGGTGATCTGACCGTCTCCATCGGTTCCACCGTTTCTCTGATTGATCCCAACGGTGAGGTCATGGAAGTCACGCTCGTCGGTACCACCGAGACCAACTCGCTCGAGCACAAGATTTCCAACGAGTCTCCGGTCGGCCACGCCATCATCGGTCACGGCGAGGGCGACTCCGTCGAGGTCGTTACACCTTCCGGCAAGACCCGCGTCTACACCATCGCCAAGATTGCACGCTAGACCACGGTCCCGCGTAAAGGTATGTTTTCGCTCCCTGGGACCGAATCCTGGGGAGCGTTTTAGTTTGAGGAGCTAACTTATGGCAGAGAACCAGAACGCCGCAGATCAGGCATCGACGCTCAACGACGAGCGCGCCACCCGCCTGGCCAAGCGCGCCGCCCTGTTCGAGGCGGGCCAGAACCCCTATCCCGAGCACTCTGAGCTTGAGGACTACGTTGCCGATATCGAGACTAAGTACGCCGAGCTTGCCGATGGCGAGGACACCGAGGACGTCGTGAAGATCGCCGGCCGTGTGGTCGCCAAGCGCGGTCAGGGCAAGATCATGTTCATCGTCGTGCGCGATGCGACTGCCGAGATTCAGCTGTTCTGCCGAATCAACGACATGGACGAGGCTGCCTGGAATACGCTCAAGTCCCTCGACCTGGGCGACATCCTGGGCGTGACCGGCGTGGTCGTGCGCACCCAGCGCGGCCAGCTTTCCGTTGCCCCTAAGAGCGCGACCCTGCTTGCCAAGGCCGTTCGTCCGCTGCCCGAGAAGTTCCACGGTCTTTCCGACAAGGAGACCCGCTATCGCCAGCGCTATGTCGACCTGATCGCCAACGACGACGTTCGCGAGACCTTCCGTAAGCGTTCGCAGATCCTCTCCACCTTCCGTCGCTTTATGGAGTCCGACGGCTACATGGAGGTCGAGACCCCCATCCTGCAGACCATCCAGGGCGGCGCTACTGCCAAGCCGTTCATCACGCACTTCAACGCGCTCGATCAGGAGTGCTACCTGCGCATTGCTACCGAGCTGCACCTCAAGCGCTGCATCGTCGGCGGTTTTGAGCGCGTGTTCGAGATCGGCCGTATCTTCCGTAACGAGGGCATGGACCTTACCCACAACCCCGAGTTCACCACGATGGAGGCCTATCGTGCCTTCTCCGACCTCGAGGGCATGAAGGCGCTCGCCCAGGGTGTCATTAAGGCGGCTAACAAGGCCATCGGCAACCCCGAGGTCATCGAGTACCAGGGCCAGACCATCGACCTTTCTGGTGAGTGGGCCAGCCGTCCCATGACCGACATCGTCTCCGACGTGCTCGGCAAACAGGTCACCATCGATACGCCGGTCGAGGAGCTTGCTGCTGCCGCGCGCGAGAAGGGCCTGGAGATTAAGCCCGAGTGGACCGCCGGCAAGATTATCGCCGAGATCTACGATGAGCTGGGCGAGGACACCATCGTCAACCCCACGTTCGTGTGCGATTACCCCATCGAGGTCAGCCCGCTTGCCAAGCGCTTTGAGGACGACCCGCGCCTGACGCACCGCTTTGAGCTGGTTATCGCCGGTCACGAGTACGCCAACGCGTTCTCCGAGCTCAACGACCCGGTCGACCAGGCCGAGCGCTTTGCCGC
>USAX01000208.1 GCA_900552705.1 uncultured Collinsella sp.
CGGCGCGATTGAAGTCGCAGACGTGAGGTTTTGAGCACATTTGTTAACACGGCCGAAACGTTTGCGGGTGAAGCCTGCTTTGGCCATTGCGGGTGTTAGAGCCCCAGGATGCCACGGACAGCCCGGGCAGCCGCTGCCGGGCGATCGCGCAGACCGTTATGCGCGCCGGGAACCATTACGAGTGGACAGTCCAAAAGCTCAGCCGCCATCCTCGTGCCCGCCTCGCGGGGCGTGCCAATCGAGAGCTCGCCCAGGAGCACGGCGGCCACCGTTTTTGACGCGCGAACGCTATCCCAATCGGGAACGCAGGTCATAGTAATCCCGTATTCGTTTGCCATGAAACTGCGGCCGTTGCGCAGGGCATGCTTGGCTTCCGCTTCGGTCGTTCCAGGAGCCTCGGGGTCCAAGTCGCCGAGGGCTCCCAAGAAAAGCCGGAGCGCCCTTGAAACCTTTCCAGCCGCAATCATATCGAGCAAAACCGGAGCTGCGCCCATGCCGACGCCTTCGGCCGACACAGCCGGCTCATGCAGAATCGCACGGTCGACGAGATGGGGTTCGGTACGAAGAAGCTCCAGCGCCACCAACGTACCGGCGCTGTGCGCAAGCACATTTGTCGGAGCGCCGACGTGTTCGATCACGGCCTGCAGGTCAGCGGCCTGAGCGGCAAGATCATAGCTGCCGTCTGCCGCTTCGCTGCTGCCACCACAGCCGCGGCGGTCGTAGGCAATTACGCGGTAGTTGCGGCTGAGCTCACAAGCGATGCCGTCGAAAAATGTGCCGTCAACGCAAGCGCCGTGCACGCACACCAAGGCAGGAGTATCAGGCGACACATCCGGGCCGGCATATTCGCGACAGGCAATCGTGGTGCCCGCATTCTCGACCGTAAAATCCATGTTGTGCCCCCATCATCAATGCTCATCCAGTTGCACGTCAGCACGGTTGGATGGACCCGCATTGCTTTACGCCTTGTTAACAGATTAACTGTACCCGACCCGAGGCTTTTCATGGCACGGCATCATGAGCGACGTGAAAAAACGAAACTTGTAAAGCAAGAGCCCACACCTTGCTTTGGAGCCGATGCTATGCTTAGGCACAATTGTCTTGAGGAGCATATGCCTATGTCTACGTTTTTGAATGCCAGCCCCATCTTTGGGCCCGTTCGCAGCCGTCGCCTTGGTCTCTCGCTCGGCGTCAACATGATGCCGGCCAGCGGCAAAATCTGCACGTTCGACTGCATTTACTGCGAAAACGGCCTCAACGCCGAGCGCCCCTGCCACGAGCCGTATAACACGGCTGCCGTGGTGCTCGATGCACTCGAGGCAAAGCTGCGCGAGATGGCAGCCGAGGGCGAGCTCCCCGATGTGATCACCTTCGCAGGCAACGGCGAGCCCACCTCCGCACCGGAGTTTCCGCAGGCCATTGCCGGCGCCGTCGCGCTGCGCGACGAGCTTGCCCCAAACTCCAAGATCGCCGTGCTCTCCAACGGCACGCGCGCCGACCGCCCCGAGGTGCACGACGCGCTCATGATGGTCGACGACAACATTCTTAAGCTCGATACCGTCGACCCGGCGTTTATCCAGCTGCTCGACCAGCCCGTTGGCCCCTACGACGTCAAGCACCAGATCGAGACGTTCGCAAGCTTTAACGGTCACGTTATTATCCAGACGATGTTTTTGAGCGGTGAGTACCGGGGCAAGCCCATCGACAACACCGGCGAGGAGTACGTTGCCCCCTGGCTCGCGGCGCTTGAGCGCATTCGCCCGCAGGAGGCGACCATCTACACGGTGGCGCGCGAAACACCGATCGCCGGCCTTGCCAAAGCAGTGCCCGAGGTACTCGACGCCATTGCCGCGCGCGTGCGCGCCCTCGGTATTCCCTGCCAGGTGAGCTACTAGCAAAACCACGCAGCAGCTAGTGCCCGCCATCCCGCCCCATCAGTTGCGGTGATATAGTTCCTATTTGTGCTGTTAAACCGCTTAAATCGGAACTATATCACCGCAACTTTTATGGCCGCGTGGGTGGGCTATACTAGCTGCGAATGAAAGGAAGTTAGCCATGTATGACAAAGGACCCGTGCCCGGCCGCAACGACGCTTGCTGGTGCGGCAGCGGCAAGAAATACAAGAAATGCCATAGCGCCTTTGATGAGCGCCTCGAGCGCTTGTGGGAAGAAGGCTGGGAGGTTCTGCCTCGCACGCTCTACAAGACTCCCGCCGATATCGAGGGCATCAAGCGCTCGGCAGCCATCAACGTGGGCGTGCTCGATTATGTGGGCGAGCACATCGCCGCGGGCATGACCACCAACCAGATCGACCAGATGATCTACGACTACACCGTCGAGCACGGTGGCACGCCGGCCGACCTCAACTACGAGGGCTACCCCAAGAGCGTGTGCACCTCGATCAATGATGTGGTCTG
>USAX01000209.1 GCA_900552705.1 uncultured Collinsella sp.
ATCGGCCGCACCTTTGAGGAGGCCTTCGGCAAGGCCATGCGCTCACTGGAGGACGGTCACCAGGGCATCTGCGCCGGTGGCAAGGAGGGTGCCGACAAGCTGAGCGACGATGAGCTCGCTCAGGCCGCGGCAACCCCGACCGAGCACCGCATCTTCTTTGTGGTCGAAGCCCTGCGCCGTGGCTGGGACATCGCCCGCATCCATGCCATCTGCGGTATCGATTCGTGGTACCTCAACCGTATCAACGACATGGTGCAGGTCCAGGAGAGCATCCGCGGCCTGCGTGTGGAGGATATCGACGCCGACGCGATGCGCCTGCTCAAGCAATACGGCACGAGCGACGCCGAGATTGCCGCGCTGACCGGCTCGGACGAGCGCTTTGTGCGCGCTTACCGCAAGGGTCTGGGCGTGGTTCCCAGCATGAAGACGGTCGATACCTGCGCTGCGGAGTTTTCGAGCGCCACGGAGTACCACTACAAGACGTACGAGAACATCTACCGCACGAGCCCGGATGCCAAGAAGTGCGTGGCTCCCGACGAGACCACGCCGGCGGACAAGCCCAAGGCGATGATCCTGGGCGCCGGCCCCAACCGCATTGGCCAAGGTATCGAGTTCGATTACTGCTGCGTGCACGCGAGCTACGCACTGGCGGCTCGCGGCTTCGAGACCATCATGGTCAACTGCAACCCCGAGACCGTTTCGACTGACTACGACACCTCGGACCGCTTGTACTTTGAGCCGCTCACCTACGAGGACGTCATGGACGTTATCGATGTCGAGCGCCCCGACGGCGTCGTGGTGACGCTCGGCGGCCAGACTCCGCTTAAGCTGGCGCGCATGCTCGAGGAGAGCGGCGTGAACATTATGGGCACCAAGCCCGATGCCATCGACTTTGCCGAGGACCGCGAGCGCTTCGCCGCTCTGCTCGACAAGCTGGGCATCATGTACCCGCCGGCGGGCCAGGCCACCTCGTTTGAGGAGGCCGAGGCCGTGGCCGCGCACATCGGCTATCCGCTGCTGGTGCGCCCGAGCTATGTGCTGGGCGGCCGCGGCATGATGATCGCCTACGATGCCGAGCATCTGCGCGATTACATGGCCGAGGCTGCGCGCATTAGCCCCGACTACCCGGTGTACCTGGACCGCTTCCTGGAGGGTGCGATCGAGTCCGACGTCGACGCCCTGTGCGATGGCGAAGAGGTATACATCGGCGGCATCCTGGAGCATATCGAGGAAGCCGGTATTCACTCCGGCGACTCCGCGACCTGCATCCCGCCGTTCAGCTTTAGCGAGAGCCTGCAGGCGAAGCTCCGCGAGACCACGCGCCGCATCGCGATGGCGCTGGGAGTCCGCGGTCTGGTCAACGTGCAATATGCCATCAAGGGCGAGACCGTCTACGTAATCGAGGCCAACCCGCGCGCCAGCCGTACCGTGCCGTTTATCTCCAAGGCCACCGGTGTGCCGCTGGCCAAATGCGCGGCGCGCATCATGGCAGGCGATTCCATCGCGAGCTTGGGCCTGCCGAGCGACGAACGTCAGCTGGACTGGTTCTGCATGAAGGAAGCCGTCATGCCCTGGGGTCGTTTCCCGGGCGCCGACGTCATCCTGGGGCCCGAGATGAAGTCGACGGGCGAGGTCATGGGTATCGCTAAGAGCTATCCCGAGGCATACGCCAAGACGCAGCTGGCGATCGACTACAAGCTGCCCGACCCGAGCGCCGGCAAGGTATTCATCAGCGTGTGCGACCGCGACAAGCGCCACATCCTTTCGGTCGCGCGTATCCTGCGTTACCTGGGCTTTGACATCTGCTCCACCGAGGGTACGGCGCGCGTGCTGCGTGGAGGCAACGTGACGTGCGAGATCGTGGAGAAGATTAGCGGCCCGCACGACGGCGAGCGCCCCAACATCGGCGACCTCATCGCCGATGGCAAGATCGCGGTGATCATCAACACGCCGTACGGTCCGGGCTCGCGCGGCGACGGCTATCTGCTACGTACCGAGGCCGTGCGACGCGGCGTGACCTGCGTGACCGCGATGTCTGCCGCCAACACGTACGTGAGTGCCATCGAGGCGGTGCGCGAGGACCAGCAGGGTCACGGCAGCGCCAACGACATGGGAATGGACGTCATCGCCCTTCAGGACCTGCCGCAGCACACGGTGTAGTGTGACCTGTCCGCCCCGGCCTTCGGTGACTTGGGTGCACCGTGTGCTGCCGAAGGGGCTTTGTGCGATGACTAAGGCTAAATAGAAAATGAGAGTGGGCCCTGCCGTTCGTTCGAGCGGCAGGGCCCACTCTTTGTAAGGAGGCCTTTTTGCTGTTAGTCGAGGACGCCTCTGGACAGTTAGTTCAAATTCGTATTTATTA
>USAX01000210.1 GCA_900552705.1 uncultured Collinsella sp.
AGCTAAAAAAGCCCCGTCCCAAATGAGCTACTTAACGCCAGGGGTCGGCTTCGAAGAGGGGCTCGCGCTCGGGGCGACGATCGCTATAAGGATCGTAGCCGTCGTCATCCTCGTTCTCGGCACGGATATAGGGGTCGCGCGGCTTGGGCGCCGGTTTAGGCGCAGGCTTAGGTGCGGCGGGTGCGGCATCGGTCGCCGGCGTGTTCGTCTTGTTCTTGTCTGTCATCTGCATAGCTCCTTGCCATGTACTCACGTTCAACACCATCGATTGTCGCACGAAAAAGGGCGGCGGACCCGATTGGATCCGCCGCCCTTGGCGTTTTGCGATGAGGGGCGGTTTTAAAGCCGGCCCAAAATCTACTCGGCGTCGGGGACTTCGTAGGTGGCCGCCGGCGTGTTGTCGCACACGACGGTAAAGCCGCCGTCCTTGTCGACATCGACCGTCACCTGATCGCCCTCGCGCACCGTACCGTCGATGATAGCGGCGGCAATGGCATCCACGACCTCGCGCTGCACGAGACGCTTGAGCGGACGGGCGCCAAAGACCGGGTCCAGGCCGCCCACGGCGAGCATCTGCTTGGCCGCCGGGGTGATGGCCAGCGTCATGCGCTCCTTGGCCAGACGCGCGCGGACGTCGGCGAGCTGGATGTCGACGATCTTCTCGATCTGCGCCATGCCGAGCGGATGGAACACCACGATATCGTCGATACGGTTGAGGAACTCGGGGCGGAAGGTTTGAGCCATGGCCCCGTCAACCTGATGGCGCATCTCCTCCTCGTCCTTGCCGGACAGATCGGCGATAGCCTTGGAGCCCACGTTGGACGTCATGATGATAATCGTGTTCTTGAAGGACACTTGGCGACCCTGACCGTCGGTCAAACGGCCGTCGTCGAGCACCTGCAGCAGCACGTTAAAGACATCCGGATGAGCCTTCTCCATCTCGTCGAGCAAGATCACGGAGTAGGGACGACGGCGCACGGCCTCGGTGAGCTGGCCGCCCTCGTCATAGCCCACGTATCCCGGGGGCGCACCGATCAGACGCTGGACGCTGAACTTCTCCATATACTCGGACATGTCGATACGCACGAGCGCGCGCTCGTCATCGAACAGGCACTCGGCCAGCGCCTTGGCGAGCTCGGTCTTGCCTACGCCGGTGGGGCCCAGGAAGAAGAAGCTGCCGATGGGCTTGTCTGGGTCGGAGAGACCCGCACGGCTGCGACGCACGGCCGCGGCTACAGCGGAGACGGCCTCGTCCTGACCGATAACGCGCTTATGCAGCTCGCCCTCCAAGCCCTTCAACTTGTCGAGCTCGCCCTGCATCATCTTGGACACGGGCACACCGGTCCAGGCGCTCACGACCTCGGCGATCTCGTCGGAGGTCACCTGTTCGTTGAGGCCCTCGCCGTCCTGCTGCTTTTGCGCCTCGAGCGCAGCCTCGGAATCCTGAATCTGCTGCTGCAGACCCGGGATCACAGAATAGCGAAGCTCGGACGCACGGCCCAGATCGCCGTTGCGCGTCGCGCGCTCCTCTTCGCTCTTGGCCGCGTCAAGCTGGCCCTTAAGCTCCTGCACGTGGTCGATGGCGTTCTTTTGGTTGAGCCAGCCGGCCTTTTGCACGTTGAGCTTTTCCTGGACTTCGGCAATCTCTTGGCGCAGAGCCTCCAAACGCTCCTTAGAGGCGTCGTCGGTCTCTTTCATGAGCGCCTGTTCCTCGATCTGCAGCTGGGTGAGCTGACGCGTGGTGGCGTCGATCTCGACCGGCATGCTGTCGAGCTCCATGCGCAAGCGGCTTGCCGCCTCATCGACCAGGTCGATGGCCTTGTCGGGCAGGAAGCGGTCGGCGATATAGCGATCGGAGAGGTCGGCAGCTGCCACGAGCGCACTATCGGTGATATGCACGCCGTGGAAGATCTCGTACTTCTCCTTGAGGCCACGCAGGATTGAAATGGTGTCCTCGACGGTAGGCTCGCTGACCATCACGGTCTGGAAACGACGGGCGAGTGCCGCGTCCTTCTCGATGTACTTGCGGTACTCGTCGAGCGTAGTCGCGCCGATTGCGTGCAAGTCGCCACGGGCGAGCGCCGGCTTGAGGATGTTGCCGGCATCCATGGAGCCCTCGGTGGCACCCGCGCCCACGATGGTGTGGAGCTCATCGATGAACAGGATGACCTTGCCTTGCGCCTTTTGCACTTCCTTGAGCACGGCCTTCAAGCGGTCCTCGAACTCGCCGCGATACTTGGCGCCGGCGACCAGCGCGCTCATGTCGAGCTCGATGAGGTCGCGGTCGCGCAGGGTGCTCGGTACGTCGCCGGCCACGATTCGCTGAGCAATGCCCTCGACGATGGCCGTCTTGCCGACGC
>USAX01000211.1 GCA_900552705.1 uncultured Collinsella sp.
AGCCGATGAAGAAGATGTTGGAATAACCCTGCTCGCAGACCTCGTCCACAGCAGCCTCAATCTGAGGACGGAGAGCGAGGGCATCGCTCACAACCTTCTCGTAACGAGGCTCATCGAAATTGAACATCCCTTACTCCTAACTCACTTAGATGAACCCTTCATTCATCCCATAACGTTATAATACTTTATATAACTAACTATGCAAGTATTATTTTGCTTCTGTTCTTTCCTCAAGCCCCTTAAAACAACAATCGGCGTTGTTGGACACAGCGCGCAAGTTCATTGAACGATTCAATGTGCATCGTCTCTGGTTAAATGACGTCTTATGCAAATACCTTTAATCCGCTTGAGGCCGACGAATCTTTTGACTGCCCGCAGAAGCTTTCCCGGAATTCCCTATGGATAGACGCACCGGCAATCGCTTCGTTATCTGGCTTATTGCGCATTGCCGGGGCGTCTGGGAGAAAGCACAATCTACCGCGTGGTCAACTAGCGTTTCATCGGAATCGACCGCATCCGCGCCAAATACTAAATCGCAATCGTTGAAACTCGTCCGATCATATGGCGGCAATTTCTCGCCATAAAAATGCGCACGAAATAAGGGGCAGCTGTTTGCAACTTGCTTTATTCCTAAATGTTTTTACTGAAAAAACAATCACCAACCAAACAGCACTATTAACAGCACTATTAATTGTTTGGCTCTTTGCTGTACAGCCATCTTTCGTATACGTCTCTCGTCTATCTCTCATCTCACGGTTGGAGACGAAAGGTGTGCGGGAGTGGATAATTGGACGACATTTGGGCCTGCGACGGATTATTTCGTCCGAAAATCCACGCTCATTTGGCGGGACACGCGGGGCCCATGCCAATCCGCCGGCATCGTCTTCAGTTCGCTGCAGAGCCGCGGCCCCATATGGGTATACTCACGAGGATTCGACTCGATTCGCCCCCGCTGGGGCGTCAAAGGAGACTGCATATGTCCACCACCTCAACCGACCCGCGCGCCGTTGCCTCCACGCTGCTGGTGCCCGGCACCACCTGTCACGGCTTTGCCGTCGAGCGCTGCGAGACCGTGCCCGAGCTCGACTCGGACGCCTACGTGCTGCGCCACACTGCCTCGGGCGCTCGCCTGCTGTACCTGGCGTGCGACGACGAAAACAAGGCCTTTGCCATTGGCTTTAAGACGCCGCCGGCCGACTCCACCGGCGTGTTCCATATTCTTGAGCACTCGGTGCTGTGCGGATCGGCCAAGTTTCCCGTCAAGGAGCCGTTTGTCGACCTGATCAAGAGCTCCATGCAGACGTTCCTCAACGCCATGACCTACCCCGACAAGACCATCTACCCCGTTGCCACCACCAACGAGCAGGATTTGTACAACCTGATGGACGTGTACCTGGACGCGGTGTTCAACCCGGCCATCTATACCAAGCCCACCATTTTTGAGCAGGAGGGCTGGCACTACGAGCTAGACCTGCCGGAGGGCGCCGAGGGCGAGGGCGGCGACAGCTCCGCGAGCCTGCGCGAGGGCACGCTGCGCTATAACGGCGTGGTGTTCAACGAGATGAAGGGCGCGCTGTCCGACCCCATGAGCGTGCTGGACGACGCCGTCAACGCCGCGCTCTATCCCGATACCGCCTATGCGCACGAGAGCGGCGGCGACCCGCGCGCGATTCCCGCGCTCACCTACGAGCAGTTCCTGGATACGCACGCGCGCCACTACAACCCCTCCAACTCCTACATCACGCTCTACGGCGACCTGGACGTGGACCGCGCACTGGCCTTTTTGGACGAGCGTTATCTGTCGCAGTCGAGCGCCGCGAGCCGCCGCATGGACGCAGCCGTCGCCGCCGGCGAGGACCCGTCTGCGCTGGCGCCCAATCCGCTGGTCGTGCAGACACCCGTGACCTGCGAGTACAAGCGCGTCGAGATGGCCACCACGCCCGAAAACGCCCTGGTGGGCCTGGGCCTTGTGCTGGGCAGCGCACTCGACCGCAAGCGCACGATCGCCGCGGACATCCTGTTCGAGGCGCTGCTGGGCTCCAACGAAGCGCCGGTTAAGAAGGCTATCCTGGCCGCCGGCCTGGGCGGCAACGTGGTGAGCTACACCGCGGCCGAAAGCCTGCAGCCCTACGAGCTCATCATGCTGCAAAACGCGCAGCCCGGCGTGGCGCGCGAGCTGCGCCGCGTGTTCCAGGACGCCTGCCGCGACCTGTGCGAGCACGGCGTTCCGCGCGAGCGCCTGG
>USAX01000212.1 GCA_900552705.1 uncultured Collinsella sp.
TCGCCATGGTGTACGAGGCGCGCCCCAACGTGACGGCCGACGCCGCGGGCATCTGCATCCGCACCGGCAACGCCTGCATTCTGCGCGGCGGCTCGCTGGCCTATCACTCGTGTGCCATGATTGCCGAGCTACTGGCTGATGCGCTCGAGGCCAAGGGCTTCCCGCGCGAGGCCGTGTCGATGATCGAGTCTACCGACCGCGAGGCCACCGGCGAGCTCATGAAGCTTCGCGGCATCGTCGATGTGCTCATTCCGCGTGGCGGTGCAGGCCTGATCCAGCGCTGCGTGCGTGAATCGCTTGTGCCGGTGATCGAGACGGGCACGGGCAATTGCCATATCTACGTGCATGAATCCGCCGACTTTGATAAGGCATTCAACATTATCGTTAATGCCAAGACCCAGCGCGTAGGCGTGTGCAATGCCGCCGAGTCGCTGCTGGTCGACCGTGCTGTGGCCGATGCGTTTTTGCCTGCGGTCGTGGCCGTGCTGCATGATCACGGCGTGTTCATTCACGGCGACGAGGCAACCTGCGCCGCATGCGCCGATGCCGGGCTTGCCGAGGGTGATGACTACGTCGCCGCGACTGAGGAGGACTGGGGCCGCGAGTATCTGGCGCTCGAGATGAGCGTGAAGGTCGTGGCAAACGAGGACGAGGCCATCGCGCACATCAACCGCTACGGCACGATGCACTCCGAGGCCATCGTTGCCGAGGACACGGATGCTTGCGAGCGCTTCCTGGGCGCGGTCGATGCCTCGGCCGTGTACGCCAACGCCAGCACGCGCTTTACCGACGGCGGCGAGTTTGGCCTGGGCGCCGAGATCGGCATCTCGACCCAAAAGCTCCACGCCCGTGGCCCCTTTGCCGCCGAGGCCCTCACCACCTACAAATACAAGCTCCGCGGCACCGGCCAGGTCCGCCCCTAAACCCCTCGTAAACGAAAACCGCCACAAAGGTGCCTGTCCCCTTTGTGATGGTTTTGGAATTAAGCCTGAAAGGTGTCGCGGTCGGGGGCGAAGGACTGCATGGCCGCGATGGTACGGTCGAAGAGCTCGGGGAGCTCCCAGCCCAGCATCTCGGCACCCTGCGTAATCACGTCGCGCGAGCAGCCGGCGGCAAAGCGCTTGTCCTTGAACTTTTTCTTGAGCGACTTGGTCGTAAAGTCCATGACGCTCTTACTCGGACGCATGATGACGGCAGCACCGATCAAGCCGGTGAGCTCGTCGCAGGCAAACAGGATCTTTTCCATCTGCAGCTCGGGCTTGGGCAGCGAGATGTTGAAGTCCGACGTGTGCGTCTGAATGGCGCGAATGAGATCGGGAGAGGCGCCCTCGCCTTCAAGGATCTCGGCCGCATAGATGGTGTGGTTCATGGGGTCGTCCTCATGCTCCTCCCAATCTAGGTCGTGCAGCAGACCGACGATGCCCCAAAACTCCTCGTTCTCGGGGTCGAACTCGCGCGCAAAGTAGCGCATGGTGCCCTCGACCGTTTCGCCGTGGGTGATGTGGAACGGGTCCTTATTGTGCTCGTTGAGCAATTCGAACGCACGGTCGCGGGTGATTCCGGCGGAAAGTGGCTCTGCCATAAAAGACTCCTTGTGCTCGCAGGTATCGCTAAGAATGAATACTACTAGAACGACTAGAACGAAAAAACCACCACAAAGGTGCCTGTCCCCTTTGTGGTGGTTTTTGGCGCGGATGGGTTAGTTGAGGGCGGCTTGGGCTAGGCGGGCTTCGGCGGCCTCCTCGGTGACGCCCAATGCCACGGCGAACTCCTCGATGGAGCGGCGCTTGGCTTCCTTGAGTACACGCATATAGTAAGAGCTGGGCTTTTTATCGGCTTCCTCGGCCTGGCGAATGCGGTGCATCATGGTCTTTGCCACGCGGACCGTCTCGGGCGCGCCCAGCTTGAGCTGCTGCTTAAAGTGTGTCTCTTCAAGCGAGCTGTTGCGCTCGGTAAAGGTGTCGCACTCCAGCTCGTCATAGTGGCTCAGCAGATGCTCGGCATCTTGCTGAGAGATGGCGGCATGCAGACGGTCGGCCTGCGCCACGGGGTACATAAGGATCGTCTGCGCATGCCCCTGCTTGGCCTCGAGCAACAACATGGGCTGCGGCGTGTCGTCCCTAAAACCGACGACGGTGCAGACTCCCTGACCCGGATGAATGACGTGTTGACCGATTGAGAACATGCTACCTCCAACTTATACGAATTTACGTATGTCTAGAATAACACGCTGACGTG
>USAX01000213.1 GCA_900552705.1 uncultured Collinsella sp.
TCGACATCTCGATCACCGGTAACTCCACCAACCCCACGCGCTTCCAGCACCCCGTCGCTGGCACCTACAAGAAGGAGCGCATCGAGGCTGGCAAGAAGTACTTCTCCGTCGCTTCTGGTGGCGGCACTGGCCGTACCCTGCACCCGGACAACATGGGCGCCGGCCCTGCCTCTTACGGCATGACCGACACCATGGGCCGTATGCACTCCGACGCCCAGTTCGCCGGTTCTTCCTCCGTGCCTGCGCACGTCGACATGATGGGTCTCATCGGCATGGGCAATAACCCCATGGTCGGTGCCACCGTCGCCTGCGCTGTCGCCGTCGAGGAGGCCCTCAAGGCCTAGTCGCGCCCGCGCGATGCTCACATAGTTGAGCTTTGGAGCCGCTACCTTTCGGGGTAGCGGCTCTTTTTGTTTACGCTGTCGCAGGGCAGCTAATGCCGATATATCAGTTGGGGCGAAATACGAGAAGTGATGAGACGGAGCGTCAGAACGTCCATGACGCCCACCTGCCATATTTGCCCTTTACCGATTTGCCGAGTCTTTGCGGCCCCATTGCCGATCACCCATGCGACAATGCGCCGGACGAGAAAGGAATCCGATGGAATCGACTGATGTACTGGTAATTGGATCTGGCATTGCGGGCCTTTGCGCCGCCATCGAAGCGGCACGCACGGGCGCAACCGTCGCTGTGGCAAGCGCCGGCAAGACTATGAGTGGATCGAGCTTCTTCCCCGGAACCTGGGGCCTGGGGCTTATCGGACCCGTTAACGAAGACGACGAACAAGACCTCATCGATACCATCCAGACCGTTGGTGGCGGCGTCGCCGACCCCGAGCTTGTCCAGACGTTTGTCCACGGCATTCCCCAGGCAATTGAATGGCTCGAGCAAGACCTGGGCGTTGAGCTCCAGCGTCCGCAAAGCGCCGAGAGCGCCCAGCAAAAGCAGTTTATCCCCTGCTTTGACCACAAGACGCGCATGTGGCGCGGCCTCACCCGCAAACCCCTTGAGGACGCTCTGACAGCCCGGATCGAGTCGCTCGGCATTCGCCTGCTCCCCCGCCACGAGCTTATCGACCTTCTTGAAGACTCGACCGGTAGGATTAACGGCGCCTTGCTCTACGACCTTACACGCGAACGCATCGTTTCCATTGCGGCAAAGGCTACGATTATCGCCGCCGGCGGCACAGGCGGCCTGTTCGAGCGCAGCCTCACTTCGGCCGACGTGCTCAGCTCCTCGCAGGCCATCGCGCTAGCGCACGGTGCATCCCTCACTAATATAGAGTTCATGCAAATGATGCCAGGCTTCATCGAGCCCAGGCGCAACTTGGTCTTTAACGAGAAAACCTGGCGCTACGCACATGTTGACCAGCCAGTCGATATTGAGGCCGACAAGCTGGACGATCTACTTGAGCAGCGCTCCGGATATGGTCCCTTCACGTCACGCTTGGCTTCCCGGGCTATCGACCTCGCCATCGATCAAGCAGGTGCCGAAGGACTGGCGCTCCACTACGACTTCCCCCGCGAGGACGTCCCCGAGTTTGTGCAGACCTTTGCCACCTGGCTGCAAGACGAGCACGGTATCGCGCCGAGCGACGAGATGCGCGTGGCGATGTATGCCCACGCCGCCAACGGCGGTATCAAGATCGACAAGACCGCGTATACGGGCGTTGAAGGCCTCTATGCCTGCGGCGAGGCGACAGGCGGCATGCACGGCGCCGACCGTATTGGTGGCCTGTCGAGCGCCAACGGCATCGTGTTTGGGCGTATCGCGGGCGCATCGGCAGCCCAAGCAGCACAGAATGCACCTGCGGCGGCCCCGAAGGCGGATATCGCCCTCCCCCAGTGCGGCATTGCCACAACAGACGCCGAGCACCTGACCCGCAGCCTCAAACACACGATGAGCACCTATTGCATGATCAACCGCACCGAGACAGGCCTTTCCAAGGCACTACACGAGCTTGAGGGCTTGAAGACGGAGGCAACGACCTTGAGCACACAGAAAGCCCCGGACAGCGAAGTCGCAGCCCTCGCCCGCCTGCAATCGCAGATTCAGCTGGCAACGGAGATGGTCAAAGCCATGCGCAAACGAACCGAAAGCCTGGGTTCGCACTATCGATCGAATTAAACTGGACACCTATCTAGAGCAGAGCACAACTAATCGATATCTATGGGCCCCGTGACCTCGAAGTGGCACGGGGCCCATTCGTGTCCGCACG
>USAX01000214.1 GCA_900552705.1 uncultured Collinsella sp.
GTCACGCTCTGGTTGAGTGACTGACCCAGCGTGTCGACATCGTTGGTGATGCGGCTGAGCACGTCGCCCTTGCTGTGGCCGTTGAAGTAGCTCATCGGCACGACAGCGATCTTGGCGGCGATCTCCTTGCGCATGCGATAACAAATCTTTTGCGTGACGCCGGTCATGAGCCAGCCTTGGATCAGGCTGCAGGCAGAGCTCGCCAGATACAGACAGAGCAAAAAGCCGAGCGTCTTGGCGATCCAGGCAAAGTCGACATCGCCGGTGCCGTTGACCTTGGCAACCAAGCCCTCGAACAGCTTAGTCGTAACCTGGCCAAGCACCTTGGGCCCCACAATGTTAAAGATGACCGAGCACACGGCAAAGGCGACGGCGGCAAACACGGCAATCTTGTGCTGGCCGATATAGCCGAGCAGCTGCCTCATGGTGCCCTTAAAGTCCTTGGCCTTTTCGCCGCGGCCCATGCCACCCATACGGCCCATAGGACCACGCTGGCGGGTGGGCTTGGGAATCTGAGTCTTGGTCTCGTCTGCCATTAGCGCTCGCCTCCTTCCATAACGGCTGCAATTTCTTCTTGGGTGAGCCCCAACTCCTCGGCGGAAAGCTGCGACTGTGCGATCTCCAGGTACGCCGGGCAGCTGTGCAGCAGCTCCTCGTGCGTACCGGTGCCCACCACGTGGCCGTCGTCGAGCACGATAATCTGGTCGGCGTGCATGATGGTCGCGATGCGCTGGGCCACGACCACGAGCGCGGCGTCGGTGACGTTTTTGGCCAGCTCCTCGCGCAAGCGAGCATCGGTCTTGTAGTCGAGGGCGCTAAACGAGTCGTCGAACACCACGACCTCGGGCTTTTTGGCCAACGCGCGGGCGATGGCCAGACGCTGGCGCTGGCCGCCCGAGACATTGGAGCCGCCCTGGCTGATGGGGGAGTCGTAGCCGCCCTCGCGCTCGGCGATAAAGTCCTCGGCCTGGGCGATGCGCGCTGCCTGGTGCATATCCTCGTCGCTCACCATGTCGCCGGCAAACTTGAGGTTGCTCTCGACAGTGCCCGAGAACAGGCGACCCTGCTGCGGGATGTAACCAATGCGGCGGCGAAGCTCGGAAAGGGTCATGTCGCGCACGTCGATGCCGTCGAGCGAAATGCTGCCGCCCGTGACGTCGTACAGGCGCGGGATGAGCTGCACAAGCGTGGACTTGCCCGAGCCCGTGGAGCCAATGATGCCGAGCATCTGACCGGCATGCGTGGTGAAGTTCACGCCGCTGATGACATCGGCGCGGGCATCGGGATACTGGAAGCTCACGTCGCGGAAGGTGAGCTCACCGCGCGGAGCGCTGGCCGCAGGCACCTTGGGCGAGGCGGGGTCGTTGATGCTCGTGGGGCAAGTGATGACTTCTTCCACGCGCTCGGCTGCGACCTCGGCGCGGGGCAGGATGACCGAAACCATGGTGAGGATCATAAACGCCATGACGATCTGCATGGTGTAGGAGATAAACGCCATCATGTTGCCGACCTGCATCACACCGTCGGACACGCCCTGCGCGCCAAACCAGACGATAAGCACGGTGATGCAGTTCATGACGAGCATCATGAGCGGCATCATAAAGCTCATGGCGCGGTTGGTGTAGAGCTGCGTGGTCATCAGGTCGAGTGATGCCTTGTCAAAACGCTCGAGCTCATGCTCCTCGCGGTTAAACGAGCGGATGGGCATAAGGCCGTCGAGCAGCTCGCGGGCGGCAAGGTTCACGCGGTCCACAAAGCTCTGCATCTTTTTGAACTTGGGCATGGTGAGGCCCATAAGCACGCCGACGACGGCCGAGACCGCGATGATGGCCACGGCGATGGTCCACTCCAAGCCGGTGTGGTTGGCCAGGACGCGCATGACGGCGACGATGCCCATGACGGGGGCCATCAGGCACATGCGGATAAACAGGGTTGCGGCCATCTGAATCTGCTGAATGTCGTTGGTGCAGCGGGTGATGAGCGAGGCCTGGCTAAACTTGCCCACTTCGGCCGGCGAGAAGTGCATAACCTTGTCGAAGGTTTCGCGGCGCAGGTCGCGGGCGATGGAGCAGGCGGTGCGCGAAGCCACGGCACCGGTCAGGATGGTGGCGACCAGCGACACCAGGCACAGACCAAACATCGTGGTCGCCATGCGGCCCAGGTAGGCGTTCTGCACGTCGGCGGGGTCGATGCCCTGCGCCTTGTACTCGTCCTG
>USAX01000215.1 GCA_900552705.1 uncultured Collinsella sp.
GCATGACGTGCGCCATCTGGTCAAACGGCACCAGGCTCTTGATACCGGCAAGTGCAAGCTGCGCCGAGCTAAATGCCGCGGCCACGCCGATGGCATTGCGGTTTTGGCACGGCACCTCCACGAGGCCGCCCACCGGGTCGCAGACCAGGCCCAGCAGGTTGCTCAGGGCGATGGAGCTGGCGTCGAGTGCCTGCTCAGGCGTGCCTCCGAGCATCTGCACCAGCGCGGCGGCGGCCATGGCGGCCGCGCTTCCCACCTCGGCTTGGCATCCGCCCTCGGCGCCGGCGACGCAGGCGCTCGTGGTGAGGTTGAGGCCGATGGCGGCGGCGCAGTAGAGGGCGTCCATGACTTGCTCATCGTCCAGTTGCAGATGGTCGGCGAGCGCCAGCACGCAGCCGGGCACGACGCCTGCGGAGCCGGCCGTGGGGGCGGCGACGATCACTCCCATGGTGGCGGAGCGCTCAAGGACGGCCATGGCGCGGGCCACGGCATCGGTCTGGACGGCGCCCATCAGGCTTATGCTCAGATCGTTTCGGCTGGTGGCATCGACAAGCTTTGCCTCGCCGCCGATGAGGCCGCCGAGCGAGCGCTGTGGATTGGAAATGGGGGCTGTGGTCTCTTCGCGCATGACGTCGAGTACGCGGCGCATGGCGGCGATAGCGTGTGCCTCGCCGGTCAGACGTGCCTCGCGCACGGCCATGACGGCGCCGATGTTGAGCCCCAGTTCCTCGCACGCATCGAGCAGCTGCTCGCCGTCGTCGAAGATTTCCTTTGCCGAGACGCCGGGGGAGAGCGACGAGGCAGAACCGGGGAGCTCGATAAAGGTCGCGTAATCGACATTGTCGAGCTTGCGGAGCATGGGGACGACGGAGTCGTCGGGGGCGCCGTCGGTCTCAAAGACGGAGTAGGCCTGGCCGCCCACTTCGGTGCGGTAGGTGCGGCAGAAGGCGATGTTCACATGGGCGTAGGCGAGCAGGTTGGTGAGCGCTGCGAGCACGCCGGGGACGTCCTGGTGCGCCACGAAGAGCGTGGAATACATGCCCGAGATGTCGACGCCGACGCCGTTAATGCGGCTGATGCGCATCTTGCCGCCGCCCAAGCTCTCGCCGCGGACCTGCGCCGTGGCGCCCGTGGCGTCGACCATGTCGATGTCGACGGTGTTGGGGTGGATGGAGGCGTCGTCGCCCTTGATGTCAAAGTGATATTCGAGGCCCTGCTCGCGTGCGAGGTCGAAGGCCTGCTTGATATTTTCGTCATCGGTGTCGAGGCCCAGGATGCCCGCGACGAGAGCGCGGTCGGTGCCGTGGCCGCGGTAGGTGTGGGCGAAGGAGTTCCACAGGCCAAAGGTGACTTTGGTGATGCGGCCTTCCAGCAGGCTGGCGGCAACTTGGGCGCAGCGCAGGGCGCCGGCGGTGTGCGATGAGCTGGGGCCGACCATGACGGGGCCCAAGATCTCGAATGCCGAGGTCGTAGCTAGTGTTTGCGGCTTGCCTGCCATATGCGCTCCTGTTCTATCCCGTCGTCCCGAACGGCGGGGCACACTCTGTCCCGCCGTTCCGAGTGCTTTAGTATTTGGTCGCCTGCTCGGACAGTCCTGACTCGCACGGAGAGCACGTTAAGTGCTCTCCGGCTCGTGCGGAACTCGCGATCGACCAAATACTAAAGCCCTCGGAACTTAGGATACATGGTAGAGGCACGCTTGCTGCAAAATACATCAGCTGGGGACCTATTCTGCGTCCCATGTCGACTCATCTTCGCCACCGGTTAATAAAAAAGAGGTACCGGTTGTTCCGGTACTTCTTTTGGTGCGTTTTTATTTGGCTGTGGCTTTTCTTGTTAGCTTACAGGCCACAGGCTGCTTTGAGTTCTTCGACTCGGTCGGTTTTCTCCCAGGTGAAGTCGGGGTCTTCGCGGCCAAAGTGACCGTAGGCTGCCGTCTTCTCGTAGATGGGGCGGCGCAGGTCCAGGTCGCGGATGATTGCGCCCGGGCGCAGGTCGAAGGTCTTCTCGACGGCCTCGACGATCTTGTCCTCGGCAACATGCGCGGTACCGAAGGTGTCAACCATGATTGAGAGGGGCTTGGAAACGCCGATGGCGTAGGCAAGCTCGACTTCGCAGCGGTCGGCCAGACCGGCGGCGACCACGTTCTTGGCGACCCAGCGCGCGGCATACGCGGCGGAACGGTCGA
>USAX01000216.1 GCA_900552705.1 uncultured Collinsella sp.
GGCTCAAAGTGGCCCACGCCCTCGACCGGCCGCGAAATAGTCTCCTTATAGAGAATGCCGCCGGGCTCAAACGCAACCGAAAGGCCAAAGCGATCGGCCAACACCCGCTGCACGACCTCGAGTTGCACGGCGCCCATCAACTGCAAATGGATCTGCTCAAGATGCGTATTCCAGCTTACGCCGAGCATGGGATCTTCGTCCGCCAACTCACTCAGCGCTTTAAACACCGCATGAACGTCGTGTTCGCCCGGCAGCACCGTATAGGTGAGGACCGGAGCGATGACGGGCGCATCGCCCGCGGGCTCCGCGCCCAGGGCGTCCCCTGGGCGAACGTGCGCAAGACCCGTCACGGCGCAAATACCGCCAGCAGCAACTTCTTGGGCAAGCTCATACTTCTCGCCGTTATAGATGCGTACCTGATCGACCTTCTGTTCCCACGCCTCGGCACTGGAACGCCCGCTGATCATCTGTTTTGCGCGCAGCGTGCCGCCGGTCACTTTAACCCAAGCCAAGCGCTCGCCACGATCCCCGCGGCTGACACGATAGACGCGCGCGGCAAACTCCGGGAGCCACGCCTGCTCACGCATCAGCGCGCATATACCATCCAGTAGCTCGTCAACGCCTTGGTCCTTGAGCGCCGAGCCGGCAAAGCAGGGAAAGAGCTTGCGCTCGGCAACCATGCGCGACAGCGTTGCGACAGAAAGCTCACCCGCTTCAAGAAACTCCTCGAGCGCCGCTTCGTCCAACGCAGCAGCGTCCTCCTGAACGGCGGCGCCCGCCAGCAGCTCGTTGGCATCCAGGCAGCCCTCGGAAAGACGCTGCCCGAGTTGTGCCAGCAAAACATCGCGGCCGGGATTCTCCAAATCGATCTTGTTGATGAAGATGAACGTCGGGATGTCATAGCGTGCAAGCAGGCGCCACAGGGTTTCGGTGTGCCCCTGCACGCCATCGTTGGCGCCCACCACCAGAATCGCGTAGTCCAGGGCACGCAGTGTGCGCTCCGCCTCGGCAGAAAAATCGACATGGCCGGGAGCATCCACGAGCATGACGTGGGTATCGCCGTGGTCGAGCACGGCCTGCGACGAGAAAATCGTGATACCGCGCTCGCGCTCGATCGTGTTAGTGTCCAGATGCGAATCGCCATCGTCCACGCGGCCACGCTTGCGAATGCGGCCCGCGTTGAACAGCATGGCCTCGGCCAACGTGGTCTTGCCGGCATCGACATGCGCCAAGATTCCAACGACCGCTTGCTTCGACATGGCTCTCCTCTTATTGCAAGCCCATCGCACGCGGCAACGGGCGTTCACGCTCCACACTGGATGATACAATTTACGGGCCGGTGGGCGAAGCGGGCCCTATCCCCCGACCGAGCTCATCGCCCCGCGTTGCCGCGCGGCGATTTTCGTAGGTTCGCGCCTTGCGAAAGCCGGCACCTCCCCTTTTTGTCTGCCCGGGTTCATCTGGGGCGGTAACAATGCGAGTCCCACAACGACGCGTTTTACCAAAAATGGCCCCACTCGGGGCCATTTTTTATTTGAGCTGGGTGATGATACGTGCCTTGGCTCCTACGCCTCGCGCAGCCAATCAAACGCGACACGCGCCGTGCCGTCGGACACATAGACGATACCGACACGCTCGAACCCCGCCTTGGCGATGGCGCCCTGCATGGGCAAGTTGTCCTCGTGCGTGTCAATACGCAGATGGTCGGCGCATTCCTTGGCAAAGGCAAACATCGCCGCCGCGATACCGTGCACGGTGCCGTCGGATGCCACGCGATGCAGCACGGCATACGGAGTGTCGCTGCGCCATTGACCGTCCTCAACCACGTCATAGCACTCGTCCGGACCCGGTAAAAAGGCAAACGTCGCCACCACGCGGCCGTCGACTTCGCACACGTAACTGCCACCAGCGGCAATATCGGCAGCCAGCTGCTCGGCCGAAGGCGTGCCCTCGGGCCACTGCGTGGCGTTGCCATGCGCGCGCATAAAGGCGCGGGCCGCGTCATAGATAGCCATGACGGCGGGAATGTCGGTATCGAGGGTTTTTCTGATCATCACGCGGCGACCTCACGTTTATTGGTATCACTTTGATTGAGCAATGATACCAACGTTT
>USAX01000217.1 GCA_900552705.1 uncultured Collinsella sp.
GCCTCGACGTAGCCGAGCTCCTTAGCGGTCTCGATCGCCTTGACGATCGTGCCGTTGACGGTGCCCTGGGTAATCTCGGCCTGGTGCGGGATAACGCCCCAGTACATGATCATCTGCTGGACGGCCCACTCGTGGCGGGAGAACGCGCAGATCGGCATGTTGGGACGGAAGTGTGAGATCAGGCGTGCGGTACGACCGGTGGTCGTCGGCACGGTGATGCACTTGGCGCCAACGGTGGTGGCCATGTTCACAGCGGACATACCCACAACGTTGTTGACGACGCGGGTGCCGTGAGCGTCGGCCGGAACCTCGAGCGGAGCGTGGGCCGGGAGGTACTTCTCGGTCTCGAGAGCAATGCTGGCCTGCATCTTAACGGCCTCGACCGGGTACTTACCGGCAGCGGACTCGCCAGAGAGCATAACGGCGTCGGTGCCGTCGTAGATGGCGTTAGCAACGTCGGCAACCTCGGCGCGCGTCGGGCGCGGGTTCTGCTGCATGGAGTCGAGCATCTGCGTAGCGGTGATAACGGGCTTGTAGGCCGCGTTGCACTTGGCGATGATCTCCTTCTGGATGTGCGGAACGAGCTCGGGCTTGATCTCGATACCCAGGTCGCCACGGGCGACCATGATGCCGTCGGAAGCCTCGAGGATCTCGTCGAAGTTCTCGACGCCCAGGGCGCACTCGATCTTCGGGAAGATCGTCACGTGCTCGCCACCGTTCTCGCGGCAAAGCTTGCGGATGCCGCGGACGGACTCGCCGTCACGGATGAAGGAAGCGGCGATGTAGTCGATGTTCTCGGTCAGGCCAAAGAGGATGTCCTGACGATCGCGCTCGGTGATGGCGGGCAGCGAGATGTTGACGTTGGGCATGTTGACGCCCTTGCGCTCGCCGATCAGGCCGTCGTTCTTAACGACGCAGGTCATGTCCTGGCCGCTGACGGACTCGACCTCGAGGGCAACCAGGCCGTCATCGATCAGGATGAGGGAGCCCTTCTCGACCTCGGAAGGCAGAGCCAGGTAGTCGAGGGAGATGTGCTCAGCGGTGCCGTGGAAATCCTCGGACGTGGGCTGAGCGGTGACGACGATCTTATCGCCGGTCTTGACGGCAACCTTCTTGCCGTCGACCAGAAGGCCGGTGCGGACCTCGGGGCCCTTGGTGTCGAGCAGGATGCCGACAGGCAGACCGAGCTCCTTGGAAATACGGCGGACGCGCTCGATGCGACCGTGGTGCTCGTCGTAGGAGCCGTGCGAGAAGTTAAAACGGGCGACGTTCATGCCCGCCTTGATCATCTCGCGGATGGTCTCGTCGCTATCGCAGGCGGGACCCATGGTGCATACAATCTTAGTGCGCTTGTACATTCAGACCTCCATCTGACATCGTCTTGCGCTGATAGATAAACCATAAGAAATAAAACCGAGATGATTATAACGAAATGCCGACCGAATACCCCAAAAAATCGACCGTATGCCGAAATGGAAGTTCATTTTTTGCGGGAAAAACGGTATATGAAAAATCTTTACCAACCACTCCAACCGCTGCTATCTGGGCGATATGTCAGTTTGGCGATGTGCCGAAGAAAAAACGTTTTACCAATGTTGAGCATCACACGGTCTGCACCGTTGCGTGCGGACCATATTTCCAAACCGATTGTTTTGGCTAGACGCGTCTCTTTGGGGTACCATAGCTCCACTATCAACTGCCGCTCAGCACGGCAGCCTTGATGAGCCCTTGCCCTTCTCCTGGGAATTATGATCGGGCATCAATCTGCTGAGTGGCCCGAATCCCAGGAGGGGACTCTATATGCAAAAGGAATACCTGTCCGCCGCGGCGGAGGTGCTCAGCGACCAAGGTGTCGATGAGAACCTCGGCCTGAGCAACGACGAGGCGTCTTCGCGCCTCGCCAAGACAGGCCCTAACAAGCTCGAGGAAGCCGAGAAGACGCCGCTGTGGAAGCGTTTCTTTGAGCAGATGGCCGACCCCATGGTCATCATGCTGATCGTTGCCGCCGTCATCAGTGCGCTCACGGGCATGGTCAAGGGCGAGCCCGACTTTGCCGATGTTGCCATCATCATGTTCGTCGTTATCGTCAACTCGGTGCT
>USAX01000218.1 GCA_900552705.1 uncultured Collinsella sp.
GTTTGACGATTGTTTTGGCGATATCCCTGTCGTCTGCTTTACACCGGGTGCGGAGACCTGCGTTCTCAATGCTGCCGCCAGTGCGCGATACGGCTTTACACCCCAGGCGTGCTATGCCGAGAAGATCTGGCGCATGATGAGCGATTTCCTCGCGCTGCCCGAGGTGCGTGCCGGGTATTCGGACTACATGAGCATGCTTAACGAGCGCGGCGTTACCGCCATCAAGGAGATGGCATTCGATGACTACTACGGCTTTGCCGACGAAATGGATCGCCGTGAGGAATCTGGTGAGCTGACGGTTCGCGTCTCTATGATGTCGCAGCCGGTGGGCGCCGGTGCAAATCTGGCATATGCCCGCGAGGCACGAGAGCGCTTCCGGGGACCGTTCGTTCGTTTTTCTGGCTTCAACCGTATGACCGATCGCGGCGTATGGGCGGGGCTTGCCGAGATGATTGACCCCTATGAGGACACGGCCGATGCGGGAGCTGCCGGCAAGACGGTTGTCGAAGAGCCCGAGTGGGATCTGATTGAGAACGAGCTGCGTGCAATTGATGCTGACGGCTTCCGATATTCCTTGCATTGCCAGGGCGATGGCGCCGTTCGCCGCACCGTGGCGCTCTATGCCTCGCTGCCTCGAGACGAGCATGGACGGATGCTTCGCCGCCATGCGATTACCGATCTCGAGAACTCTGACCCGACCGATCTTGTCGAGTTTGGCAAGTTAGGTGGAATTTGCGAGGTCTATCCGCAGATTTTGACGCTGGACAGGCGCGAGGACTGCCTGTCGATGATGCGTCGACAAATTGGCGAGACGCGACTTTTGCATAGCTGGAATCGCCGCGGCATGGAAGATTCCGGATGCACAGTGTGCTGTGGAACGGATTTACCGCTGTTGATTCCGAGCTTGGGCGAGTCAATCTACAGTGCGTGCGGCGGATACTTCGACGACGGACTGCCCGTGAATGAGGTCAACGCGCTGACGCTTGTCGAGCTCTTGCGCGCTTGGACTGCCGGGGGCGCGTACGACCTGATGCGCGAAGACGAGCTGGGTACGCTCGAGGTCGGCAAGCTTGCCGATATTTGCGTGCTCGATCGGGATGTGTTTGACCTCGATTATCGCGACGCACGCGATCTTGCGGTTGATATGACGATGTCGGACGGACAAATCGTGTTCAATCGAAATAAGGAGGCATAAGATGTCTGAATCCAAACCGACGCTGCGCCGCGAGCAGATTGCGGGCATGAATATCCACTACATCATGTGGTCGCTCGATTACTTCCTTGATGTGCAGCAGCGTTTGGGCTTTGAGTCCATTGAGCTGTGGTGTGCGGAGCCACATGTGACACTCGACCACACGGGCTACTTTGAGGCTGAGGTCCTGGCAAAAAAGGCTGCAGACCGTGGGCTTAGGTATCGTACTCTGTGCCCCGAGAATGTTGTCTATCCTTGGCAATACTGCGCACGCAGGCCGCTGCATGAACAGCGCAGCCTGGCGTACTTTAAGCACGGCATTGAGCTTGCCGAGGTACTTGGGTGCGACCGTATGTCCGTCAACTCGGGCTGGGGCGACTGGGACGAGGATCGCGAGGAAGCCTGGAAGCGCAGCCGCGAGCACTTGTCCATTCTGGCGGAATATGCCGGCGAACACGGCCTGGTGCTCACGATGGAAAGCCTGCGCCCCGAAGAGAGCAACCTGGTGACGACGGTTGCCGATGCGAAACGCATGATTGACGAAGTTGCGAGCCCGTACCTGCAGCCCATGGTTGATACAACTGCAATGGGCGTTGCAGGCGAGACGCTCGAGGACTGGTTTGCCGCCTTTGGTGATGGGGCAATTCACGAGATGCACTTTATCGACGGTGACCCGTATGGCCATCTGGTGTGGGGCGATGGCAAGCACGATATGGACGCCTTCGTCGCCACACTCAACGCCCATGGTTTCGACGGCATGCTGGGCCAGGAAATCACGGACGGTCGTTACTACGATGATCCGGCGGCGGCAGATGCCAAGAACATGGCCGCATTCGAGAAATATCTGATTGACTAAAACAACTATCGGCCACGC